>NZ_JCACKR010000056.1:0-3508 GCF_059505485.1 Stenomitos rutilans | reverse complement strand
CGGGTCGGAGACCCATTCGTGCAATTTGGTATCACGACTGGCTTAAAAGGCTTTCCAGAAGGGAGTTTCAGGGTATAGTATTTTTGTTCTGTTCGAGCTTTGGTATGACTGGGTGATCGTAATCTAAGGGCTTGGGACGACGGTTGAGGTCAAGGTCATAGAAGCCAAAGCGGTTGACATGCTGCGTCCAGTAAGGACTGAGGGTGGCGATGGCTTCAGCTTCCAGTGGGTAGCCTTCGACCGTGAGTTCTTGCAGAATGCGACTGATCTCAACGACGTTGTAGAAAATTAAGCAGTTGGCGATCAGGTGGTTATAGCGAATTAGCTTGCGCTGTTCTTCCCGATTATTGGTGCTGATGACACCCTCACCGCCAAACGATAACCACTGCACGAAGTGATTGAACGATTCGCTTTTGTTTGTTGCCGCTTGGATCGTCGCGCGTAACTGTGCATCGTTGAGATATTGGAGGAGAAAGCCGGTTCGGACGGCACAGCCCAGGCTGTGGAAGGCTTGATAGAGT
The DNA here is from genome assembly GCF_059505485.1 of Stenomitos rutilans. Lineage (NCBI taxonomy): Bacteria > Bacillati > Cyanobacteriota > Cyanophyceae > Leptolyngbyales > Leptolyngbyaceae > Stenomitos > Stenomitos rutilans. Next base: position 2,987 of record NZ_JCACKR010000056.1, on the reverse strand, counting down.
TTATTCTTGGTACTGTTCGTGCCCAGCTTACGTAAGACCGTTGAAGCTTGAATCCTACCCGCTTTAACCGACAATGCCACCCGCAACAGATCCGGGAGATAGGTTTCAATCATAGCCCAATCCACAGTCTCACTGAAGAGGGCATCCACATGTTGATAACGACTGGACTGGCTGGGACGGAAGAACGTCAAATCTTTCCAGTTGCGGATACGCGGCATCAGCGTAATGCCGAGCAAGTAAGCCAAGGCGAAAACCGTAGCGCTTTGAGCTTGTGTGTCGCCATGAATGGTGTCTGGTTGAATCTCAGCTTGGTTCTGCAGCAAGCCATCGAGGATATAGACCGCTTCCCAAACGCCACACGGGATGAAATGGCTGAACAACGCAATGTAAGTATCCGAGACGTGGTAGTAGCCAATGCCGCCGTAGCCCCCATACCGAATGTGGTACTCAGCCAGCAGGTTGTTCTCGTAAATATCCCACTTGGTCCCGTCAACGGATGCGTGCTTGCCACCGCCCCAGTATTTGGGCAGTGCAAAGCGGTTATAAGCATTGATGATGTCGGTGATGGAAGCTTGCAACTTGTCAGGATCAATGTGCCGATGATGCACGTGAGAGACCTGCCAGCGATCGAAGCCCTTGAGTGATCGAGCGGCTTGGGAGGGTCCCAAGTTACAGCCATAGCAAAAGGTGGTCGCCAGATAACGAGCGATCGGTTGGTCGAGTTTGGCATCGTAGCCCGACTTCGGTTTGAAAAAGCGCGTCCAGTTGAGCCAGAGTTCGGTATCAATCAAACTATCGAGCAAGTTAATGGGCCGAAGGCGTTGGGCAATTTGCGCTTTCAAGGGCGCAGAGCCAGCAACCACCTTTGCTTTCGGTTTGCGAATGACCAAGCGATCCCGTTCATAATCGACATCAGCATTGTTGGGGAAAGCCTTATCAAAGGTCGTAGCACAGGTTGCTAGCCACTGCTGCACATGGGACACCAAGGCTTTTGGTTCGGTGGGCAACTCCACTTGTTGCCCATACTCTGGCAAAGCGGCGTGATATTCCTCCCAGGAGATTAACTGGCTGTAGTAGTTGCCATAGTCATCACTCCCTTCAATGTAGAGATCTCCCGCTTTGAGCTCCAGTAAAATGTGGGAAAAGACGCAGACTTCAAAATGACGGCGGTGAACCGTCTCAGGATGGGGAGTCCGAGCCCGCTGCCCGGTCACTAACGTCCACCACTTCGGTGGAATCCAACTCAGGTCAAGCCGTTGCTGCCGCACCTCTGTCTCCGTGCCGCGATTTTCAACCATGACCACTGGTAAGGCAGTCTGTCGGCTGTTGCGGTGCTCTAATAAAAACTGCGTAGCTTCGACCAGTGTGACATCCTGAGTGCTGGAGCGTAAAGGAAGCACCTTGATCAGTTGAAAGAGGTTCGCTCGATGACTTTTGTAGAAAGTCTGAAGCAGAGAAAAGTAATTATTGCCGGTATGAGCGAGGTGGGCATCACACTGCTGTATCAAGGTCTCACTCCGCTCACCGATAACCGTCTCAATGGCAGCAAAACGTTCAGGGATCTCTCCCTCTTTCTGGAAAGCCAGCACAAGGTCTCGTAAGGTATGGATTAAGTCATCAGTGCGCGCTTGCGTTTCCACCCGATAGTTTGCCAAGGACAGCTTTCCCTTGTGATGCATCTGCTGCATCTGCTTGACGAACAGCTCGGCTAGATCGTCGAGAGTGCGGGCATATTGCACACTCAACAGTGCCACAGCCAGGGTATAACGTTTAGCTGGCTCCAGCCGTTTCATCTGATGTGCATCCAGCGTGAGGGCTTCTTCGGCACAATGCTTGATCTTGACCGCAGGCAGCTTGAGCAGGGCGGTTTTGCCCCACTGCCATTGGCTCAGTTGCTGGAGCCGCTCCAGCCAGCGTTTCAGTTGAGTGTGGGTCGGTCTACCCGGATCTTGCTTGAGGTCATGCCAGGTCGTTGTTGCGGCTTCAGCATCCAGCCTCAAGAGTGCATCAAGCTGCTCTCGTTCTGGTGGCTTGAGCTGGTCCTTGACCTGTTCGTAAAAGGTGGTCGTGACACGGGCACGGACTTGAGAAGCCATCCGTTGGAAGGTGCTAAAGGCAGGCAATTCAAACCGTTGTCGCACTAACTCCTCGATTGCCACGTTGATCAGGTCGGCTAAATCCTGTTTGGTCAGGGCTGCTTTGCCCAGCGCCTCTTGCATCACGGTGACTGCCGTGACGTTATAGGGCTGCAACTGTAAGTAGTCCCGTATCAATTGCAAATGTCGCTTACGTGTGGCAGAGGCATCGTACTGCTCTAGGGTTCGCTTCGAGACGTGCAACTGGGTCACAGCGGCAAGATGCTGCACAATACTGGGAGGAACTTCCCGCGTAGACACGGCATAACCCAACCGCTGAAAGGTTTTCAATAAGATCACAAAGCCCAGCCGCGTCGCATGGCTCGCCGTCGTGACTTGTTTTGCAAAGTCTAGTTCTTCTGGGGTCGGTGTGTAGATGGCAGTCAATTCTTTCGGACTCAAGGTACTTTTGAACCGGGGGTAGGCGGTCTCTTGGCTACTGGGCATGTCCTCTCCTCACATTCTTGCAAACAAGCAAGTTGGAGGGTAGCAGACAACCATTGATAAGTTCTACTGAAAGTGGGAAAAACATACTACAAGTGCGTTGGACTAGTTTTGGACTGGGCGACCTTCAAAAACCCGTACTACAAGCGTAATCTCACGGGTTTGAAGGTCTTAGAAGTCCGATCTTACCGTGGCACTTCTGCCCACCCCGCAGTGATTGGCAGCCAAACAAACGATGAGTTGAAGTTATCAATCACGCTCTGCCTCAACGCGCTCGCCGCTGCCCTTGTTGATCCACACACCGCCAAAACGGTTCACGTTGATCTTATGCTTGAGCGCTGGAGCTTTATACTGCAAGCGTTTGACACCTATCGTGATACCAAATTGCACGAATGGGTCTCCGACCCG
>NZ_JCACKR010000055.1:0-3564 GCF_059505485.1 Stenomitos rutilans | reverse complement strand
ACTCTGGGGTGGGCAATGTAATCGTCATTCGGTCTAAATAATTGTCGCGCCATACCGCCAAACCTTTGACTTTCCAAAGCTTTTTTCCTATGCTTGTTTCTCACAACTCATTTAGGATCGCTATAGATTGTGACGGTCTGATAGAAACCGTCCTGGCTTTCCTGAACTAACCGATTAAGGGTGTCAACAACCCGTTTAATTTCCAGACTGCCCCGCTCCTGGGTTAGGAACTTTTCAATCGCTGCTATAAATCCCTGAAAAGCTTTAAGGTATTCATCTTCAGTACCATCCAGAATGGCATCAAGTGCCGCTTGAGCCGAGATGAAATGAATCCAATTTTCTCCAGTAATAATTGGAGTCTGACCTTGAAGAAAATTTTCAACCAACTGCCGGACTTGCTGGTGATCGCGATCGCGCCGTAGCAAATCCATAAAATTGACCAGAACGAATAAGTTTTCAGCAGGTTCAGTATTTTGGCTGCCCTTTAATTGATTTCTTAAGTCTTGCAAAAGCTGGCGTTCACCCTGAGTTAATGGACGAGAAGCGTTTGCCAGAAAAATGGCAGCATCCGTATCCTGAATCAATTTCTGCGTAACAGCCGTGCGATCAGGATGCTCATTCAACCCAGGTGAGTCAATAATTTCAACGCTGTGGCGACAAAGCTCCAGACCTGGATGTTCCAGCACAATTTCTTCAATTTCAGATTTTGCTAATTCATCAGTCAGGCTGCACAATGCCGCTTCTTCAGAAATAGAAGACTTCTCCTGGTATTGGTCAAACGGGATCTCTTCTTGCTGCCCGTCTTTGTAACGACAAATAACCCGTTGTTGCGGTCCATATCTAAGAACTGTAATCGCCCCACTACAAGGAATTGCTCTTACGGGCTGAATCTCTTCGCCTAGAAGTGCGTTCAGTAAAGTTGATTTGCCCTGGCTAAACTCACCCACGATCGCCAGTCGGAACCGTCGAGATTCCATTTTTTGAAGTAGCCTTGCAAGCTCATTCTCAATATTTTGGGGCAGAATGTTGCGTTCCTTACAGTTATCGACAATTTGAGAGAGTTGAGCAATGATTTTTAGAAGCTGCTGCCACTGTTCCTGGAATTTCTCTAGCTTTTTATACGACAAGGAAGAAGTTTTCTGGCTTTTCTGGTGTTTAGGTTTAGTGAGTAGGTTCGCCAGGATATGGTTAGCAGCATTTGCGAAGATTGGATCAATCGCTTGAAACCGAGTTGGGTCAAGCAGATTTTGAACTTCGCTGAGAGCATTTAGATCGACTGCTTCCTGGGTGGTTAGCCCAGCTTCAATCACTGCCAAATGTTTCAGTTCGACTTCCATACATTTAGCAATCGCCTGCAAATACTTTTGTTCGGCAGGGTCAACAGAACCATCTGCAATAGCAATTTCATAGCCAAAGCTAATTAACAATAGTTTTTCCGATTCGGAGAGGTATCTGGTCAGCTTGTTAAGCTCACTGGATTTGGTGTAGGTTCGATGTTGACGAACCCCTTGAATCATGAGCTTAACCAGTTGGCTTATACCACTATCTGATGGAATGAACTGGGTGAAAATCTTTTGTAAACGCAGTTTCTCCTCATCTGTAGCCTTGTTATCTGCGTAGGTTACTCCAATCAAAACGGTTGCCAAAGCAGCCAAAAAGGTAATTCGGGGTGTGAGATGTCGTTGTTGAAATTCTTTACCTGTAATCTTTGAGAGCAGTTCAGCCGTATCCAAACCAGGTGAGGACATTTCTACAATCATCACAAAATTTCCTTAATCGTTTTGTTTCATAACCAATCACGAACAACCTGTAGCTGTTCCACTTCAGATTTCTGAGATCGAGACTTCAGTTAAGTAGCCTTTAACTTCTTCCAAGAAGCACAATGAGGGCATCAAGCAGTTAAATCAGGCTCTTATTTTGTCTGTATTGATCTCTTCGTTAAGAATTCCCTTTATAAGGAAGGTCATAACAGGAAGTTCATTAAGAAGTGAAAATTGGTCAAAACAAAAACCTTCCCTTTCCCCTTTCCTGCTAAGCTTTGAGGAAATTTAGGACAGAATACTGTCGTAATTCCATGACATTTATGTTTTCCACTCTACATAAGCCAACACAGGTTGAAAGTGGACATTCGCTGGAATTGTGAGAGTACCAGGAGAATTCTCTAACAACGTGTGGTTATAGCTCAGACAGCTCATCTAAATTGAGCCGCTCAATGACTTCTCGTTGCTCTTCTTCCTCTAACCAGTGCTCGATCGCTTCATTCACCAGAGCATTGACAGATGACTCCTTTACCGCCGCCAAGATTTTGAGAATCTTGTCGGTGTCAGTCGGCAAGTAAACACGGATTTGAGCTTTTTTCTCTGCCATTACGGAGTTAGGGCTAAACATATCCTCTAGGGCTATTCTCCCTTACCGCAAGATGAATAAAGGGTAATTGCTACTATGCCCTATTGCCCTATCGCCTTGAAGATTATAAACTAACGTCAAATGCCAGACCCACAGCTTTGGTCGGCACGGGGTCTGGCACTTACTCCCACTTCATTAGGAGCAGTTTCAATCCTATGCCAAATCGTTCCAAAACAACTCGACTGTGGTGTCGTCAAACACCACCTTGCCCTGTCATAGTATCTACAGTGACTTACCAGGCAGGCTATCAGCAAGCCTTGGCTGACTTTGCCATTGCTGATTTGCTTTGCCGCCTCAAAACTTACTTCGATGCCGCTTGGGTCGCGATCAAGACTCAGGAAGCCGAAATCCTCGTAACTATCCTCATCCAAACCCTGACTGCCAATCTCGACGGTAAACTTCTCGCTGCCTATTTGGATGCTGTACGGAACAGCACACTCGACACCTCGAACGCTCTGTCCAGCCTGCAACTCCCACCCCCTGCAACTGACCTACCGACCACTTTCCCCAATGTCGAAATGCCTCGGTTCCTTTACGGCGATCGCCTCTGCTGGCTTTCCAATGGCGAACCTACTGACTGGGGAGTCGCGATCGGCAGATTCTACAGTTTTGCTCCCCATCGCTGCTGTTGGGACTGGTGCTACCTCATCTGGCTGGATGCCAACTCACCCAGCGCCGCATGGGTGCAAGCGGACATTGCCTGGGAAGACGACCTCGAAACAATGACAGCAGGAGGAGTCTCTATGAATCCCCGCCCTCTGACTGACCGCGAACAACACCTGATTGACCGCTACAGCTATTGCCAGCTTGGCATGACTCCCCAGACCTTCTACGCCAAGTGGCACGTCAGCCAGGAAGCGATCGCAGCGATCTGTTCTCGCTCCACTTCCACCGTGCGCTGCTGGTTTCGTCGCGGTCGCAGTTATCGTCGTCCTACCGCGATCGACCTGCGTCATCTCGCTCTCATGGACTTTTTGCTGGAGCACTTTGAACAGATGCCCCAGACCTCGTAACGGCACTCTGCCCACCGCAGCAGGAGAAAACAGAAGCCTAAACGGTCTGAAAGTCAATACCACCCTGACCTGTTTTGCACAACTCACTCTTTATAGAACCCATTTGAGATCTCAAGGGGAGGCAGCAAGCCGCTTCAGCATCAGC
>NZ_JCACKR010000054.1:0-3612 GCF_059505485.1 Stenomitos rutilans | reverse complement strand
CAAGTTTTTCATTTCCTTGTATGAAACCACCCTGCCCAACCCCAAAATCTGGGGGGTTCTGAGGTGAAAGTCCCCCAGAATTGGGGGATTGAGGGGGCGAAGGCAGTGTCTCTGACACTTCTCAGACATCCTCTTAGCTGACTTCATTAAACGCAGCGTCTAACTTATGAGCAAGAATCGTTCCCAGGCCGATCGCCCATCCAAACCAAACGCGGCTGTAACCCAAGTTTTGGATCTGTTTAACCACGTCGCCCAACCATTACGCCAAGCCTCTACGCCGCATCGGCTTCTATTAGCGACCGTGGGATTAAGCATAGGTATCGCTGGGCCTGCGTATGCGATTAATGCGGCTTTGCAAGAGTACTCTACCAGTACCAGGCAAGGCGCAGGTGTTTCCAGCCAGACCCAGCTTGTGAGCCAGAAGAAAACCGTCGAATTAACTCTCGTTTCTTACGCCGTCACGCAAGAAGCCTTCTCTAAAATTATTCCGTTGTTTGAGGCAAAGTGGAAGCGCGAAAAAGGCCAAGAGGTAAAGTTTAGCGAGAGTTACGGTGGGTCTGGTACTCAAACCCGTGCTGTGATTGATGGCTTGGAAGCCGATGTAACGGTACTGGCGCTAGGGCTAGATACGGGCAGATTGCAGAAGGCGGGGTTGGTTAATTCGGGCTGGGAGAAAGAATTGCCCAATGAGTCGATCGTCACTCGATCGGTTGTTGCTCTGGTGACCCGTGCTGGTAACCCCAAAGGCATCAAAGGCTGGGCTGACTTGTTGAAGCCTGGTGTTAGCGTCATTAATGCAAATCCCAAGACCTCTGGCGTGGCCCGTTGGAATTTCTTGGGGCTATGGTCTTCCATCATCCAAACAGGTGGTGACGAAAACAAGGCGAAGGATTACGTCACGCAGGTCTACAAAAATACGCCTGTCCTGGCGAAAGATGCGCGGGAAGCATCGGATTTCTTCTACAAAATAAGGTCAGGGCGATGTGCTGCTGAACTATGAGAATGAAGTGGTGTTGGCAGCGCAAAAAGGTGAAACGGGCTTTTTCACCGTCATTCCTCAGGTAAATATTTCGATCGACAGTCCGGTTGCAGTGGTCGATAAATATGTAGACAAGCATGGCACTCGCGAAGTATCTGAAGCGTTTGCCAAGTTTCTGTTTACCCCCGAAGCCCAGCGAGAGTTTGCCAAAGTTGGCTTTCGCCCTGTAGACGCGACGGTCAAGCAGGAATTTGCCCGCAAGTTTTCGCCCATCAAGAGCCTATACAGCGTGAAGAACTATGGCGGTTGGGATACGGTGCAGGCAAAGTTCTTTGGCGATGGCGCAGTCTTTGACCAGATCTATGTTGCTAAGCGCTAATTGGCACTTGCAACTGTTGTCACTTTGAGCCCGGACGATAGCTGCGATCGCCGCCCAAACAGGGCCGCTCCTCACTTCCTCACACGTTTAACGCCTGTAATTTTGACTTCAATTTTGTCTTCTCAGCGCCCCGATCCTATGCCTCATCACTCATCAGATGGAACGGTTGCAACCGATGAAGCGGAAAATCCATCATCACGTTCTTCTGCCGTACCTTCTGACGCATTCCTCAATGCAGAGGACGCTTTGCCCCCGCTCTTTCCACAAACCAGCGGAAAGGAGGACGCGCTAAGTGGCTATGGTTAGGGATCGTGGTCTCTCTGGGTCTACATGGGCTGTTGTTACTGGTGCCTACAGGTGAGGAGCCAAAGCCAGTGCCATCTAAAGATCCAGAAAAGCAGGTTCGTATTACCCAGCTACCTAAACTGGTTAAAGCCGCACCAAGCGTCAAAAAAATAGCAAAACCGTTGGTCAAACCAGTAGCGCGATCGACGAGCACGCCGCCCATTCCTCAGCCCAAAGCGCCATCAAGACGCGAAGTGACTGGTAACGCGAACACCTCTGGATCTGGCGCCTGGGACGATTTCCCCCTTTATCCAGGTGCCCAACCCGGTTGCTTTAATTTGTCATCCTGTCAGCAGACATCGGATAGCGTTAAGCAGGTTGCTGACTTTTATGCCAGAAAGCTTCCTGCTAAAAAATATGCCGTGAAGCCGAGCATGCAACTGGTTGATCGCCAGGTGTTTCAAATCTCGCGCAACGGTCAGACTCAGGTTTTGAGCATCATTCAAACAGACAAGGGAAGCGTGTATGTGCTGTCTGATGCCGCTCGATCGCTGGAAGACCTGAAAAAAGCGGTGGAAGTGCCCCCCGAAGTCTCGGAAGTGCTCAGCAATCTAGAAGCGCAAAACGCTGACCCATCAAATTTTGATCAGCCAACGTTTTTCTATACCGAAGCGACTGGCAAGGGCATTAGCGCAGGCGCACTGGTGACAAAGCCAGGAATTCGCAACATTAGCCTGGTTGTGGGCTACTCGTTCGACGCGATGATGGATGAATTTTTCCGCAACAACCTCCAGCAAAATGGCTTTGACGTGTCCGATCCATTACCAGATTTTGGGGGTGGAAAGGTCTATGAAGTGACGCGAGCAAGAGACAAGCTGAAGCTCTACCTCAATCTGGTACCGACGAAAGATAAAGCGGGCACGCTCATTGTTACCTGGAAAGATATTCCTAAATGATGGAACGGTGCCAACGATCGCCACCCTTCTACAGACGCTCCATCGCATATCATCCCTTCTACACTCGATTTCACACCCATGTCTAATCTGCTGAAACTACTGTCTGAAGGCGGCCCAGTGATGATTCCAATGGTGGGACTGTCTGTAGCGACGCTGGCAACTGGAGTTGAGCGAGCCATCTTTTGGGTTAATCTCCTGCGTAAGGAAGATCAGATCGCCCATGATGTATTGGAAGCGGCTCAATATGATTTGGATGAGGCAGCGGCGATCGCGGCCCGTGCTCAAGATAAACCCATTGCCCGGTTTCTTTTAGCCGCGCTAAGGCTCCGCGACTCTTCTCCTGAAACCATTCGGCTCGCATTAGAGACTGCTGGCGATGAAGAGTTTGTGCAGATGCGCCAGGGCGATAAATTGCTTGAAACAGTTGTAGGCATTGCTCCGCTGTTAGGACTGTTAGGCACAGTAACAGGGCTGATTCTCACCTTTGTTAACTTGAAGATTGGGGGGGGTGGTAGCAGCGTCGATACGTCCAAAGCGGCGGCTGGGATTGGTGAAGCTCTGATTGCAACGGCGACTGGTATGGTTGTGGCGATTATGGCTCTCTTTATTCTGCGGCTTTGTGTCACTGTCCGTAGCAAGCAGGTAGAGTATTTCTCCAAAGTCGGTGGCCGATTTGAACTGATCTACCGTCGTTTGTGGTACGAGCCTGCCCAAAACGGTAATGAACTGCACGATACAGGCTACAGGCGCAAAGCCACTAGTAGTCGGTGATGATCAGTTGATTAACAAATTGGGGTTCCCTGGTGATCTTCTATCAAATGCCCTCACTATACTAATACCAATTTAGATTCACCATCTTGCACATCCATCCATAGGGACGTTACATATAACGTCCCTACAGAACGTCCTCTCATACGTCTTCTCATGCGATTCAAATCTGAAAGCCAGAATGAGCAAATAGACTTGTCGGGGAATAAGCGAGAATAGGAAACAGAAATGGGATAACACAGATG
>NZ_JCACKR010000053.1:0-95627 GCF_059505485.1 Stenomitos rutilans | reverse complement strand
TCATCACGCCAAAACCCAGTATCTTATCTGTCACTCCTTTTTTTTAATTTGGTATAAACATCAGCAATGGGGTCATTGGCTTCGTAGATTGATTGTTGCAGCGAAAGCGTCACTAGCTCTAAATGCGGCTGAAGGCGATCGTAGTCAGCTTTAGGCAAGGCTGCTAGCAATCGCTTTCCCGGCGGCTGATTGGTTTGAGTATCGGACATTAAGACTAGACTTTATGCTTCCAAGAGCTAGTACGCAACAGGCAGGCAACAAACGCTACAAGGCTTTTATGAGTAGATTGAATGTCTCTACAGCGGCTTTCTTTCAAAGTGGCAATTTTTCCTGGAACCCTACCTTATGTCTGAAAGTGTACTGATCAGTCTTCAAAGATTTGATTCGATATCTTGTGAGGCTGTTTATTTGGGCTTAGGCGTGTGTTCTATTCCATTCACCTCACTAATGGTCTAGTCGAACTTCACTTGCTGGAACAAGAACATGTGGTGGACGCCCAAGAAGGGCGCTTAATCTCGACTCAAAAGGGCTATCAAACAGCATGGGAGTCTGCGATCGCTCTGGCAAAAGAAAAGCAGTTACCACTGGTCGATCGTACAAAGTAAGCGGCGTTAGTGAGCAAAACCAAAGTACCTCAATCCACGTGCGTTGTGCGCGTTTAGAGGGATCGTTGTGTAAGTCAAACAGACAGGGAGCGAAGTTCATGAATAAGATCCGTATCGCCCTTATCGAAGATCATGATCTGACCCGTCTTGGTCTACGCCTGATCTTTGAGCGGTATCCTGAGATTGAAATTGTTGGTGAAGCCGCAGACGGCACAACCGGGGCCATGCTCTTAAAGACGATGAACCCCGATGTAGCCGTATTGGATCTGGGCCTTCCAGGCATGAGCGGTATTGAGGTGATCCGCCACTATAAGAAAACGTTGGATACTGCGTCAAACCAAACCAAATTTATGGTTTTGACCCTGCAAGAAGAAGCGCAGACAGTTTTAGCGGCTGTTGCTGCCGGAGCAGACTCTTATTGCTTAAAAAATTTACCGGGCGAGCAGCTTGTAGAAGCGCTTCAAAGCACCTATCAAGGCGACAGTTGGCTTGATCCCACGATTACCCGACTGATTTTAGACCGTCAACGAACGGTTGCTATCACGGCTGCTTCTAAATCAGGCCAAGTAAACATTACAGCTGATGAGACCCAACAGGCCGTGTTGGAGTCTTATCCATTGACGCGGCGTGAACTGGAGATCTTAGGCATGATTGTGGATGGAGCTAGCAACGCCTACATTGCTGAAACGTGTTACATCACGATCGGGACGGTCAAAACGCATGTCCGCAATATTCTCAATAAGCTGAGTGTGGACGATCGAACCCAAGCGGCTGTGCGCGCTTTACGCGCTGGGTTGGTTGCTTAAACTTTCAATACCAAGCTAAATTGTGATGACGGCAGATTGTGTAGGGGTAGGTTTTGTCTCAAACAAGCACACAAGTAGTATCTTGAATGCAAACCTACCCCTACGACTGGCCCCTTGTTAAACCAATTCCATGTGGATTTGCAGACAAATGCAGGTTGGATTGAGTCTAGCGAAACCCAGAAAAGCCAAGCCTCTGTTGGGTTTTACGCTGTTCTACCTAACCTGCAATTCTGCGCGTCTTTAAAGAGAATTGGTATAGCGAGCAGAATGACCAAAACGGGTTTAGCATTCTGCACTGATCAAAACAGCCAGATATCACTCCAACGATTTACCTGTTTTGCTGAGTAATTTGCCAAACTTTTGAATGGGACCTTTGAGACCCCGATGCGCTTCTGAAGCAGCCTCACTAGTTTGTTCACCAAGCTGGGTTAGTGCTTCGGCAATGTCAGAGGCATTTGCGTTTTTGCGCTTGAGGATTTGTTTGAGCTCTTTCAAACCATTCGAGATCTCTTTCAAGCTCTCGTTGTCAGATTTGTGCAAGAGGCCATACCAGTGATCGATCGCACCCACAGCCGTATCGGTATCAACCTCAGTCAAATCACCCTGCAGCGTTTCGCTCAGCGACTCGATTTGTTCCACCGCTTCTCTGTCTTCAGCTTTACCCAATGCTTGACCAGCCTTAGACAACTGCTTACCTAGCTTCTGTAGAGAGGTTTTTACCCCTTTATCTGCATCAGCAGCAATGTCACTGGTTTGGTCGCCAATGTGAGAAAGCACTTCGCCAATGTCGTGCCCTGTCGCTTTGCCACCCTTCAGGAGTTGCTTGAGTTCTTTCAATCCACCAGCAAGCTCTTTGAGTTCTGGCTCTTTGGCTTTTTGCAACAGCCCATGCCACTCGTCGATCGCACCGAGAGCGGCGTCTGTGTCGATTGATGACAAATCGCCGCTTAATGTCTCCAGCAAAGACTCTAATGCCTGAGTATCATCATTCGCACCACGGTCAGCCGCAACTGCTTTTGATGAAGTGTCACTTTGATTGTGTTTTTGGTCGTCTTGTTGGGAAGCACTTTGCTTGCTCTTGGGATCTTGCTTAGTAGCCATATGATGATGTGACAAAAAATGAAGTACAGGCATTAGCCTATAAAGCAAATGGCATTGATCCCTCATACTAAAGAGCCAATGTCAGAGCCAGTTGCAGTGCGCCGAGATGACTCGATCGAAAGAGGTTTTATGCTGCTTTTTTAATCTACGCGCGATCGCTGTCCTGTTTAAAACATCGTTAACCGCGATCGGTCTCATCGCGACCTCTGCCGCACTGTAGATTTATCGTTCTTTGAGAATCACTACAGTTGCAATGTTGAATGTAGGAAACCGAGAGCGATGTCGAAAGAACCACGTTTGGATGAACAGGTCATTTCGCAGGTGGCTCATGCGGGCTTGTCTAGCCAGGTAGAGGCGGCAGAAGATCTCAATGTTGACGTGCAAACGGATGCGTTGAAGGCCGCTCAAGGTAAAGCTGATTCGGTTGCAGTAAGCGGACACGGCGTTGTGGTACAGAAGGTGCGGGTGCACGATGTAACCGTACAAACCGATCGTCTTGCAGTGAACCCGCTTAGCCTTTTGCTGGGGCAGTTGAAACTGGATCACCCCCTTGATGCCACAGCTCAGGTTGTGCTGACAGAAGCCGACTTGAACCAAGCGATGCAGGCGGAGGCCGTTACCAGCAGGCTGCCTACTTTAGAAATGAAGGTTGAAGGAGAGCCTGTCAGCATAGAACTGGTGCATCCGATCGCGGTCAAACTACCTGCGGATGGCAAGATTGCACTCAATGGTGCTGCGCTGCTATACGAACGGGAGGCCATTCGACAGGTTGGGTTTTCAGTGGTGCTAATGCCCCGCACTGATGAACGACCCGTACTGATGGAATCGTTTGTGTGTGAGCCAGGAGAAGGGCTGTCGATCGAGTTTGTTATTGCTCTCATGCAAACGTTCAACAAATTATTGGCATTACCGTATATCGAAATTGAAGGCATAGCGATTCGGGTCAAACGCTTAAGCATCCAGTCAGGCAAGATGCTGGTTGAAACCGAAGCTCATATCCCTCAAATGCCTCCGCTATAGACGTATTAATCCAACAACAAATTGGATGGGAGGGCAAGACTGGCGCTCTACTTTAGTGTTTAGGGCTTTCTCAACCGCTAGAGAGAGGCCGGATACCAGCAGAATTTCTATTGTGTAAGCGCCATGAATTGAGCACAACGAGTTGGGTGGAGATGAATCATCAATGAGGTGAAAGAAAGTGCTGCGATCGACGTTATTGGCAAGTCTCGCTACTGCGGTCGCCTACAGCACCATGATTCAGGCTTAAATGCCCAAGCCTTACGGTTTGTTTCAAGTCAAAATTGACGCTCAACCGATCGCGCTGAAATAGCGCTGATGAACCTTACATTGATTATCAGGAACTTTATGACTGACACCACCGTTACAAAAGTCGATGCTCAATTTTCGCCCAAAGGTGAGATGGGGCAGAAGTATCTAGCAACCGGGAAAAAAGTCTCCATGCGTCTGTGGGAAAATGAGCAGCCTGGTGAAGCAAAACCCGCGACCAGTCGAGCGTATGAGACGGTCGGTTATGTGATCGCAGGTCGAGCAGAACTGCATCTAGAAGGACAAATGGTTGTGCTAGAACCGGGCAACTCTTGGACGATTCCTGAAGGGGCATCCCATACTTACAAAATTTTGGAGCCGTTCACAGCCATTGAAGCGACTTGCCCGCCTGCATTAGCGCATGGACGCGATCAGTAACTGGATGTAATTAAATTGAAGATACTGTTGGGGGTGGAGGGGTTGAAACCCCTTATCTGAGGCAAAGCTATCTGCTGCGAACCATGACAGGCCTCAACCAGAAGGCCTTTGAAGCCCTGCTGCCAAGTTTTGCCCAAGCCTATGAGCAACGTCAACGCTGGGCGGGACAGACCAGCTCTCACTCCCCTTTGACCAGGGAACGCCGTAAGCGCTGGTAGCATGGCAGCGGCCAACGCTGTCACTCAAGTGAGCGCTCACGCTCTTGCTTAGCTTGGTGCTGCTCAACTTCTATCAGTTTCGCCTCTCCAAGTAGAGCTGTCAGAAGATCTTGGTTAACTGCCAAGCGCTGCCTACTGCGGCACGAAAACAAACTTTTATCGTGTCAACGTTTGAGGTGCTCCTGCTTCTCAGTAGGTTCAACTGGTACACTCCTTAACGGGAATGGAGGTTTGCCTACCACTCAAACCCCAGCTCTAGCGTTTACGCCTTTCGACCGAAGGACAGTAACTATACCACCTGGTATGGCTAGTAAGCATACAATTCAACCATTCATCCTCTATGTCTGGAATCGAACAATTAGCGCTAGCAGATCTTGTACGCGAGACTCGTCAGCGCCTACAACTCTCGCAAGTCAAGTTTGCCACAAAGCTAGGAGTTTCATTTCAGAGTGTGAATCGCTGGGAAAACGGGCGGACAAAGCCCTTACCTGTGGCTTTGAAACAGATTGAGCACTTGCTGCAACATATGGGCGAGACTGGCAAGGATTTGCTGCTTAAGTACTTTCCTGAATGAGGATGGAGTTCCTATGACTGGTAACTTCCACTGCTCTATCTTGTCAAGCAATGGTTCATCTCAAAACAGCGCTCAAGGCATTAATAGCTGGATTCTTAGAAGTAGGCTTCATAGGAAGCTTAGAACCCGCCTGAAAAGCCGCTCGATAGAGTAAAGGGGTCGATTAGAGACCCCACAAATGACACGACTAGCTTGCCGTAGCGACCTCACCTCTGCCCAGTGGAACCTGCTTGCACCTCATATTCCTGCGGCAAAACCCGGTGGACGACCGCGAACATTGAATCTGCAAGAAGTGTGCAATGCCATCTTCTCTTCATCCGCAATGATTGCCAATGGCGCGACTTAACCCCACGACTTTCCGAAGTGGCAAAGCGTGTGCTCCTACTTTCACCTTTGGAGTAAAGACGGGACTTGGCAGAAGCTCAATGACCTGTTGCGGGTGCAAGTTCGCGAACAAGCCGGACGCAAGGCACAACCGAGTGCAGGGGCAGTATTGACAGTCAATCGGTCAAAACCGCAGGCAAGGCGGACGAGAAGGGCTTTGATGGTGGTAAGAAAATCAAAGGACGCAAGCGCACGATTTTGGTTGATACGATGGGGTTGCTCCTGGCGATATGCGTCCACAGCGCTGGTCGCTCTGACCATGCGGAGCTGACCTTGTTGACGTTCTTCTGCGCCTCGCTCTGGTCGTGCCTGCAACTGATTTGGGTCGACAGCACCTTTGGCGGCAAGGACTTTATCGCGAAGGTCAAGCAGCGCTACGGTCGGAAGTTGGAAGTGGTCAAACGCTCCGATGACGTTAAGGGCTTCGTCCTGCTGCCCAAGCGGTGGGTGGTTGAGCGCACTTTCTCTTGGCTGGAACATTTTCGTCGCCTCCGTAAGGACTACGAATACTTGCCAACTCGTAGTGAAGCCATGATCTACGCGGCGATGGTGCACCTCATGCTCAGGCGTTTAGCGCCTGCTGATGCAACTGCTTAACTTTTCAAACCGCTTCTAAGATCTAGCTACAATCAAATCTCTAAATGATTAGTAAGTCCAACAGCTTGTTTGGTGATTTATGTTGAAACTAAAAGCTTTAGCTGCGATCGCTGCAATTGCTTGCTCTGCCTGCGCTGATGATACGTGTGAGGGACGGGTTAAAGCACAAAGAACTGGAAATCCTGAACATTTGAAGCAACTTCTACAGACAAAACAATGTCAGGGGTGTGATTTGCGAGGAGCCAATCTACGTGGCGCTAATCTCATGGGTGCTAACTTGCAAGGAACCAGTCTGATTGATGCAGATCTTACAAACGCAAATTTGCAAGGCGCGGATCTTCGGGGTGCCACCTTTTATTGGCACGATGGTGGTCACTTTGGATGTCGCACCACACTTGTAACCAAATTTGTTGGTGCAGACCTGCGGCAGAGTAATTTGAGTGGCACGCGCTTATCAGCTGTGATCTTTCTTGGAGCAAATTTACAACAAGCAAATTTGATGCGTACAACGTTATCTGGAGCCGACTTGAATCGAGCAGATTTGAGGGAAGCTAACTTGTCACAAGCTACGCTATATAAAGCACTCTTAAATCAAGCAAATTTTAGCCAGGCACTACTAGTCAATGCAAATTTTGAGCAAGCTGTTGCACTTAAGACAACATTTGAGCAAGCAGATTTAACTGGAGCAAGCTTTTATGAAGCTCATCTGCGAGGAGCAAGTTTTAGACAAGCAAATTTAAGTCAAACAAACCTACAAGCCACCGATTTAAGAGAAGTTAACTGGAACGCTGCAAAGCTTAGTACAGCTAAGTTTCCTAGAGGATTTCGCCCTTCTAATGGCTCTTCGTCTAATTAATGATTTTTCAACACAACCATTTGCTTAAGGAATCGACAACAGGATGTTTTGAATCGTTGAGGTTAAGTGCAGTAGCTTGGGCAGAAAGAGGTTGTCTGAAAGAGTCAAAGGCGATCGAGGGTTCCAATTGAGTCGTTTCGAGGTGCGATGGCAATGACACGATCGCCGCTTCCATTACCTGCATGGTTGCATTGGTTAGAGACATGCCCCAGCACAAACACCTGGTCGATCGCGCATCTTGCCAAATTGCAGCATGGTGATGTCGTCTTTACACCACGGCAAACGGCTGGACGTGGGCAGCATGGGCGCAGTTGGTACTCACCAGAAGGCGTATTAACAGCAAGCTTTGTGTTAGAAGTTCCCGTTGCCCAATTACCTGTTATTAGTCTGGGGGCAGGATTAGCAGTGATTTATGCGGTTGAAGATTCGCTACCAGCCTTGCAAGGCGTGCTGCAATTGAAATGGCCCAACGATGTATTGTTAGAGGGTCGAAAACTGGCAGGCATTTTGTGCGAAGCCAGTGCTCACGGTAATATGAGTCGCGTTGTCGTCGGGATTGGGTTGAATCGTCAGGTGGAGTTTGAGCAAGCGGAGTTGAATGAACGCACGATCGGTCAGGCTATTAGTTTGCACCACGTTTCGCCAGTGGTACCCGAACCGCTTTTGCTGCTAGAACGCTTACGCCATTATTTGCTCCAGACAGCAGGCTTGCTGCAATCAGCATCGAATGATCCGTTAGGCAGTGCCCAATTAAACGCATTGCTGCCCGCACTCCGCAGTCGAGATGCATTACTGGGCCAACCTATCACAGTTGAATTGAATGGCGGATGCATTGCAGGTGAAGCGGCTGGCATCAGCGATCTTGGTCATCTCCTGTTGCAGCTTCCTAATGGTGAAGTGCGATCGTTCGTTTCAGGACACATTCTTTGGCAGCAGCGTGGGGGGCGATCGTCGTATTGAAATTGCTAATGCAATGAATGTAGAACGTTTCGAGGCTGGAGGTGGAGCGATCGAGACGACATGCTAGTCTGATCTATCAACGGAGGAAGAACAGGGCTGTTAGATGAAACCTTAGCTCCCGGTATTAATCAGCAGAACTGACGGATAACACCCCAAAAACATGGAATTAAGCAGCAGGTCTTCTGCATAATTCCTTAAAAGAGGGTACTATCCCACCACTTTGACAAATAATTCTGAAGAAATGGGTGCTTATCCAGCGGATCTGACACTTAATACATAGTTATACGCCATGTGAATGTCACATGCCGGACGTTTCTGGTCAAGAATGAGAGGAAATGATATGGCTCTTAAGCGCATGGACAACGTTGGCATCGTGGTGGAATCCCTCGACACCGCCATCTCTTTTTTCGCCGAGCTTGGTATGAAGCTCGAAGGGCGAACCACGATCGAAGGAGAATGGGCCGGGCGCGTCACCGGACTGGGCCTCCAGCGCGTCGAGATCGCCATGATGGTCACTCCCGATGGACACAGTCGGCTCGAGCTCTCTCGCTTTCTTACCCCGCCTGTAGTCGCTGATCACCGGAACGCCCCGGTGAACGCGTTCGGCTACCTCCGCGTCATGTTCACCGTGGACGACATCGACGAGCTGCTTGCCAAGCTCTGCAAGCGCGGCGCACAGCTCGTTGGCGAAGTGGTGCAGTACGGGGACTCGTATCGGCTCTGCTACATCCGCGGCCCCGAAGGACTGCTCATCGGGCTCGCCGAGCAACTTGGGTAAAGCGTCCCCATAGAGGCGCAGAAGCGCACGTGCTTTGCGGCAAGCGAACGGCCGTTGGGATACTTTCATTGGCGTATAACAATCGGTTGCAGCGGACGACCCGCTGCGCGGCCCATCGCTGAACCGGAGCGTTATACCACTAGATCGCGATGGGGACGGAATTGAGAGGTTATTGATGAAATGTCACTGCTGGTTGAATAAGTTTAAGTTTTGGCTTAAGGCGTAGCCACATCATTCTGATGTGGGCAAGATCGCTATCCAGCAATAGATTCAATCTGGAAATACTGCCTTAAGTAGGCAATGAGTAGCTTCTTGGTTTCTACAAGAACTTGTTGCCTGAAATGACGATCGCGAGTCAGTGAGAGAATTTCCAGCACACTACCTACTTCCACGCTGACGATCGCAATGAGATCTCGTTGCTCTGGTTCAAGTAAAGGATTACGAACCGCAAAAAAGTCTGCTAGCTGCTGGACAATGGCTTGATTAAACGCTGTATCCATCGACAGAATTTCGGTTGAGATCAGACGCGACTGAACAAAAACGGCTCGATAGCCAGGATTCGCTGCAACGAAGCGATCGAAGGCATCAATCATGTGATTAATGTAGTCCTCAAGCGGCAGGTGAATCGTTTCATCCGTGTGCAGGGCTGTGAATAGTTCCTGCAATTGGTTGAAATAGCGATTGGCTAAGGCATGAAAGACTGCCAACTTATCTGGAAAAAAGCGGTATAGCCCACCGACCGACGTATTTGCCTGGGCTGCAATATCGTCTGTGGTCACCGCATCGTATCCAACCTCAGCAAATAGTGCTGCTGCCGCATCCAAAATGCGATCGAACCGCTCTCGACTGCGTGCTTGTTTGGGCAGTCGCCAGCGAGGTGCTTGAGGTGCTTGCTCAAATGTTTCAGCCATAGCTCAAAGTTGGGTTGACAAACGCGAGGTTTATCTCGTATTTTGAAGTCACGAGGTTTATCTCGCGTTCTTAAGTCTACTGTACTGCAATGGAGGAAGCGACTGTGCAACAAAATTCTCAACGGCTCGAAACCAAACCAGGCGCACCCCAGTTTGACAATCTCCTTGCCTGGCATACCGGACAGCTTTTTGACGGTCTCTTTGCCTGGTATGCCGAGATGCGCCGTCATCCCGTGTTCTATGACTCTGGGCGTGAAAGCTGGATGGTGTTTGGCTACCAGGATGTGAAACGAGTGTTCAGCGATTGGCAAACTTTTTCCTCCCGCATTCCCCATCCACCCGATCAAACCGACTTCACTCAAAGCCTTAACTTCACCGATCCACCCAAACATCGATCGCTCCGTTCTCTGGCTCAACAGGTCTTCACTCCCCATCGAGTGGAGAAACTTGCTCCCCGGATGACTGCAATCACCCATGAACTGCTCGATCGCGTGGTCGAGCAAGGTCAGATGGATTTCATGCATGACTTGGCGACTCCTGTGCCGATTATTGTCATTGCCGAAATCTTGGGCATACCTCTAGAAGACCGTGAGGATTTCAAACGCTGGTCTGATGGCATCGTTACCTTTGACCCCACTGCCCTGCAAGCGATGGCTGACTACTTCCGTGACTTGATTGGGCAGCGTCGAGGCAAACCGCGTAACGACTTAATTAGCGATTTGATTGCGGCCCACGAGGGTGGAGAAAAGCTGACGGCTCAGGAGCTTGTGGATTTCTGCATTGTGCTCCTCGTCGGCGGGAACGAAACAACCACCAACCTGTTAGGAAATGCGATCCTCTGCTTCAACGAATACCCGCAGGCGTTTGAGCAGTTGAAGCATGAGCCATCCTTGCTGCCACTGGCGATCGAAGAAGTCTTGCGCTACCGATCGTCGATTCAAGCCATGCAGCGAATGACCATAACAGAGACGCAACTCGGCAATCAAATGATTCCGCCTGGACAGATCGTGACGGTTTGGCTGGGTGCTGCCAATCGAGACGAGACGCAGTTTGAGCAAGCGGAAACGTTTGTGGTCGATCGCAATCCCAATCCCCATCTTGCTTTTGGCAATGGAATCCACTTTTGTTTGGGTGCGCCCCTAGCTCGCCTGGAAGGAAAACTGGTGCTACAGGCAGTCCTGGAGCGATTGCCAAATCTGCAAATCGATCCGACTGCGGCGCTGGAATTCATTCCCTCTAGCGATATCCACGGAGTCAAATCTCTACCCGTTTTGTTCTGATTCATTCAACTCACAACACTTTTAACGGAGGCAATCATGCAAACTGTAACGAAGGAAATAATGACAGAGAACCGCGGTATCCGCATCTCCTACGGGTTCTTCTTCGGCATGAGTTTTCTGATCTGGCTGAGCGCAACGGTGGTGCTGCGGTTGTGGGGACATACCTTTTTTATGCCTAACAACAATGTGAGCATGGTTAGCAATTTCCTGTTCTCCCTGACTTTTCTGCCGCTGCTGGTTCAGGCAATTTTGCGATGGCAGAAAGTGCCGCCGCATCAGCGCTTGGAGGCTGCTGTTTGTCTAGCCATTCCTGGAATGCTGCTCGATGTTGCGACAACCTACTTTTTCACCCACGCTTTTCCAACTATTTTGCCGATTGCTGCTGGTGCCTTTGGTGCGTGGTTGCTTTGGGGCTGCGCGATCGTGCTGTTAACAGGACTGATCACAAGTCACAGCAGTAAATCACAGTCCCTATAGCCATTGCCTGAGATGCCAGAATGAGGAGTTATTAGAATGTCACTGCTAAGTTATCTGGTAGCGATCGCCGCGATTGATAGTCTCAATCCGACTGCCACTGCAATTCAGGTTTATTTATTGACGACTCCTAAACCTGTCAGTCGATCGATCGCCTTCATTACTGGCATCTTTTTAGCGTACTGGATGGTCGGCTTGTGCGCGACGCTGGGACTTGCCAGATTCATCCAGTGGGTATTGGCGACTCAGGGTGAGTGGGTGGATGTCATGCAGTTCGTGTTAGGGATCGCGCTGCTTTACACAGGGTATGCTCTCAATTCACCCACTCACGCGAATCAACCCGTCAAAAGCGAGCCTAATTCGCTACAGCCGATTCACACGTTTTTACTGGGCACAAGCGTCACACTTTTAGAGACTCCCACCGCGTTTCCTTATCTTGCCGCGATCGAGCGGATTGCTCGTACCAAGCTCAGTTTGCTCGACCTGGCAGGATTTTTAGGAATCTACAACTTCGTGTTTGTCATGCCCTTAATTGGATTGCTAGGCATTTACATTGTCTTCCAAAGCAGGAGTACCAAACTTTTAAAGCGGGTTAATCAAGCGATTACAAAGTGGTCGCCTAAAATTCTGCGGGTGTTGCTGCTGCTAATGGGTGCTTTTCTCTTAGCTGACAGCAGTGCAGCCATTTTGGGTCGTCTACTGCGATCGCTGCAATGAGCTGAGCTAGATTTTAGGTAAAAGAGCGGTATAACTAGCGCATTGCGGCGGACTCATTCAAACCCGAAGCATTGCAACAATTCTTACCGCCGCTGAACGCAATAATTGTTATGCTGCAGTCCTTCAGTGGTAGCAGCCAGAAGATCATCGGCGAAAACTTCAGTGCTAAAATTTGCCTGACGGTCGGTTGAAATAAAATCATTTCATGCTTACTCAATTCACGCTAGAAACGACCAGATTGATCCTGCGCCCCTTATCCCTTGAAGATGTGCCGTCAATTCAATGTGTGGCGAGTCGTCGTGAAGTTGCCGATACTATGATTTCTATCCCTCACCCATATCCTAAAGATGAGGCGGAGCAATACCTACGAAGGCGAATTGCAGAGTTTAAGGCAGGGTCTTTAGTTTCATTTGCAATTGAACGCAAATTTGACAAGGCATTTTGCGGAGTTATCGAGATTCGAGATGTTGAAAAAGAGCATTCTCAAGCTGAATTGAGTTTTTGGTTGGCAGTTGAGGTGTGGGGACAAGGGTATATGAGCGAGGTCTTAAAACCTATGCTTCGCTTTGGATTTGAAAATTTAGATCTCAATAGACTTTATGCTTATCACATGACTAGAAATTCAGGCTCAGGCAAAGTATTGCAGAAAAATGGGTTTGTACAAGAAGGGTTGCTGCGTCAGCGAGTACGAAAATGGGGAGTGTTTGAAGATGTAAAGTTATGGGCAATTTTGCGAAGAGATTGGCATAGCGAAGTGGCGTAACAACCCGGTCAGAACGGACTGCTGAGAAACCTAGGTGTTGTCGCAAAGGCTATCAATAACCGCTTAATCGAAACGTTAGCGACTGTAGAGTTGCGTAAGCGCGAGGAGTCGATCGCTCAACGTCTGCGTCAATTGTTCAGAACTGCGGTAGCGCCAACGCCAATTGCCATCATTATGGCTGGGGTCATTCATCCGGGCGCGGCCGTCTAAATCCAGCAGATCTTGTAAGGGAATAATGGCTAGATCGGCAACAGAGGCTAAGGCTGTACGAATGAGCAGCCAATTAATGTCAGGGATGTCATCAGGTGAGGTGTAGCCAAAGTACTTCGCCAGAAATTGTTTCTCGGCTTCACTGGCTTGTTGCCACCAACCAATGACGGTGTCATTATCATGGGTGCCGGGATACACCACCGTATTGCGCACATAATTGTGTGGCAGGTAAGCATTACCCGGATCATCGCCAAAGGCAAACATAAGAATGCGCATACCGGGAAAGTCAAAGCGATCGCGCAAGGCTTCCACTTCGGGCGTAATGATGCCGAGATCTTCTGCCAGAATCGGCAACGTTCCCAGTGCCTTTCCCAGCGCTTCAAAGAATTGCTCGCCCGGTGCTTGAATCCATTTGCCATTAATCGCAGTCTCTTCACCAGCAGGCACTTGCCAATAGGCTTCAAACCCGCGAAAGTGATCAACGCGGACAATATCCACGTATTGCAACGTCACTTGGAAACGCTTAATCCACCAGGCAAAATTTGTTTTTTGTGCCTGTTCCCAGTTGTAAACTGGGTTGCCCCAAAGCTGCCCGGTCGCGCTGAAATAATCGGGTGGCACGCCTGCAATAAACGCAGGTTCAAAGGTGTTTGGATCAAGTTTGAACAGATCTGGAGCTGCCCACACATCGGAGCTGTTATGGCAAACGTAAATGGAAATATCGCCAATGATTTTGATGTTTTTACTGTTCGCATACTGACGCAATTTTCGCCACTGCTCGAAGAAGATAAACTGCAAAAATTGATGAAATTGAATGCTGTCCTGTAATGCTTCTTTTTGGGCTTTGATGGCATCAGGATCGCGGCGTGCGATCGCAGTCTCCCACTGATGCCAACTTTTTCCACCGTTGGCTTCTAACAACGCCATAAATAACGTGAAATCGTCCAGCCAGGAGGTTTGTTCCTGGAGAAATTGGGTGAATTGCGTCGTTTGTCCAGATGTGGTTTGTTCAGACGATCGCGCTTTTTGAAAGCGATCGTAGGCCAGCTTCAGCAAGTGCATCTTGTGCGAAATTACGCGATCGAAGTTGACCTGATCGAGATTGTCGTCTGCAATCGGAGTTAATTCGTTTGCCTCCAGCAATCCATCACTGACAAGCTGTTCCAAATCAATCAGCAGTGGATTGCCTGCAAAAGTGCTGAAGTTCATGATGTACGGCGAATGCTCGTAGCCCGTCGGCCCCAAAGGCAAGACCTGCCATAACGTTTGACCGCTGTTTGCCAAAAAATCCACAAATTCATAAGCGGCTTTGCCTAAATCGCCAATCCCAAATTGGCTGGGTAGAGAAGTTGGGTGGAGCAAAACACCACTTGCACGTTGAAAAGCCATAGTCTTTAGAGATAACGCGGAGGTAAAAACAAACGGTACACATTAACGCGGGTTCTAACCGTGAGCTGATAATTTCGATTCTCTTGGAACCGATCGCCATACTCAGTATGAAGGGATGTCGATTGAACGCACCTATCGTTGGGGCAGTAGTTGATGGGGTTGCCCGCGATCGAAAGGAGGAGATTTACTTGGCGATGTGAGAAGAAAGTGGAGCTAAAAGGGGGCAAAAAGCAGGCGGATAACGAAGCTGAACGCTGAACGCTGAGAGCTAAAAGCCATTCCGCGATCGTTCCTACCTTTGCAAGATGACGAAGCGCGATGTTTCAGTTAACGTGTTTGAGTCGTTTGCATCAATGGGCAGTTTGATCTTGAAAAACGATCCTTTATGGTTTAAGAACGCCATTATCTATGAAGTGCCTGTGCGTGCCTTTGCAGACAGCAACGGTGATGGCATTGGCGACTTTCGAGGACTAACCGAAAAGCTGGATTATTTACAAGATTTGGGCGTGACAGCCATCTGGCTGCTGCCGTTCTTCCCATCGCCCTTGCGCGATGATGGGTATGACATTGCGGATTATGTAAACATCAACCCGATTTACGGCACGCTGGACGACTTTAAAGAGCTTTTACAAGCCGCGCATCAACGGGGCATTCGCGTCATTATCGAGCTGATTGTAAACCACACATCCGATCAGCATCCCTGGTTTCAACGCGCACGCAAAGCGCCAAAGGGCAGCCCAGAGCGAGACTTTTACGTTTGGAGCGATACTCCAGAGAAATATCAAGAAGCAAGGATCATTTTTCAAGATTTTGAAACCTCCAACTGGTCGTGGGATGCGGTTGCCAGAGCCTACTTCTGGCATCGCTTTTATGCCCATCAGCCCGATTTGAACTACGACAATCCCGCTGTGCGTCAGGCCGTTTTTGACGTGCTGGATTTCTGGTTGGCGATGGGGGTAGATGGGCTGCGGATGGATGCGGTGCCGTACCTCTATGAGCGCGACGGGACAAATTGTGAGAATTTGCCCGAAACCCATGCGTTTTTGAAGCAACTGCGCCGCCATGTCGATGAGAAGTTTCCCAACCGGATGCTGCTGGCGGAGGCGAACCAGTGGCCTGAAGATGCAGCCGCCTATTACGGCGCTGGCGATGAGTGCCACATGAACTTCCATTTCCCGCTGATGCCGCGCCTGTTCATGTCGTTGCGGATGGAAGACAGTTTTCCCATTGCCGACATTCTGCAACAAACGCCCGCGATTCCTGACAACTGTCAATGGGGTCTGTTTTTGCGGAACCACGACGAGCTGACGCTAGAAATGGTGACGGATGAAGACCGGGACTTTATGTACCGGGTTTATGCTCAAGATCCAGAGATGCGGGTGAATCTGGGCATTCGACGACGGTTAGCGCCGCTACTAGGGAACGATCGCCGTCAAATCGAGCTCCTCAACAGCCTCCTGCTCTCGCTGCCGGGAACGCCCGTGCTGTATTACGGCGACGAAATTGGGATGGGCGATAACGTCTACGTGGGCGATCGCAATGGGGTGCGGACTCCTATGCAGTGGAGTTTCGATCGGAATGCGGGGTTTAGCCATGCCAGTCCTCAACGGTTATATCTGCCGCTGATTGTCGAAGCGGAATATCACTATGCCACCGTTAACGTAGAAGCACAGCGAGCAAATCCCAATTCCCTTTTGAATGCAACCAAGCGGCTCATTGCGATGCGGAAACGCTTCCAAGCACTGGGCAGCGGCGACTTTCAAATTCTACATCCCGAAAACCGCAAAGTGCTTGCGTTCACGCGCACCTATGAGGACGAACAGATTCTCGTGGTAGCGAACCTTTCCCGCTTTGTGCAAACGGTAGAGCTAGATTTATCCTCCTTTCAAGGACGAGCACCGATCGAGATTTTTGGACGCACCGAGTTTCCGGCGATCGAGGACGCGCCTTACTTCCTCAGTCTAGGATCTTATGCGGTCTACTGGTTTACGCTCAAGCCACAGGCGCTATCTCTACCCGTTTTGCCTCCACAGACAGAACGACCCACGCTAGCAATGAGCGGTACCTGGCAAACCGCTTTTACCGCCTTGCAGTCGGCCCAAACGCGCAGCTTTACCACCAGCTTAGAAACCCTGCTGCCAGAGTACTTAGCCAACCATCGATGGTTTGGCGGCAGAACGCGCACCGTACAAGCAGCTCGGATCAACGACGCGATCGCCATTCCCTACAGCAACAACCATGCCTATATGCTGGCGCTGCACGTCGATTATATTCAGGGCAGTCCCCAAACCTATGTGCTGTTTCTAGCGTATGCCGAAGGGGCGCAGGCGCTTCAGTTGCTTTCAGATACGCCACAGTCGGTGATCGCTCGGTTGAATCCACTCGATCGCGATGAGGTTGCCGTGCTATTTGATGCGATCGCTGACCCGGCTTTTCTAAGCGCTCTGCTGGATGGCATTGCCCAGAATCAGCGGTACAAAGATACCACCAGTCACCTAGTTGCCACCGCAACACCCTTATTTGCGGCTCTCAGCGGCGGTAAGCAGTTCCTCGATCCTGCCCCCTTAAAGGGACTGCATAACAACACGCTGATTGCCTATGCCGACACGAGTGAGGTTGTGTCGCAGAACCGTCTCATTCTGAAGCTCTTCCAAAAGGTAGAAGAAGGCATTCATCCTGATTTGGAAATGCGGCGCTTTCTAGATGAGCATCAGCGCTTTCCCTTTATGCCTTCGATCGCAGGCACCTTGGAGTACCACTGTCTCAACACAGAACCGATCACAGTGGGCATCCTGCAAGAATTTGTTCCCGATACGCGAAGTGCCTGGGACTATACGCTCGACAACTTGCGTGACTACTTTGAACTCGTCGTGATGCATCAATCAGACATCACCGAAGTGCCCATGCCGTCTAGCTCACTTTTAGAAGACCTACAGCCTGCACTCGATGGTGGCCTCCCAGACAGCAACGAACCGACAGACGTGTTTTTTCCGCTCCCTTCCTGTCCGCCCAGTCTGGCATCGTCGCAAATTCCCGCCTGCAAAGCAATCAACACCTATCTGGCAAATGTCCAATTGCTAGGGCAACGGACTGCCGAACTTCATCTTGCCTTGGCTTCAGATGCAGAGAACCCTGCCTTTGCGCCAGAGCCATTTACAACGCTCTACCAGCGATCGATCTATCAGTACAGCAGGAACCTGACTGGGCAGGTGTTATTAATGCTCAAAAATCGACTCCACATCCTGCTGCCAGAGACACAACCGTTTGCCAAAGCGGTGCTGAGTCAACAGGATGACTGCTTGCAGCGGTTTCAATCCGTGCTGAACCACAAAATTACCGCATTACGAACCCGTTATCACGGCGACTATCATCTAGAACAGGTGCTTTTTACGGGCAAAGATTTTTTCATCATTGACTTTGAAGGTGATCCCGCCCGTACTTTAAGCGAACGACGCATGAAGCGATCGCCCTTGCGAGACGTTGCTGGCATGCTGCAATCGTTTTACTACGCTGCGAGTGTAGCACTCGACCAGGAGATTGAAAGCGGTATGAGCCAAACGGAACAGTTGCCGCAAATGCAGCAGTGGGCTGAATGCTGGCAGCGGTGGGTCGGTGCAACCTTTGTCAAGGCCTATCTCGCTACAGCAAATCACGGTAGCTTCTTGCCAAAAACAGAACAAGAGTTGCGGGTACTTCTAGACTATTACCTGCTTGAACAAGCTGTTTACGATTTAGGACGTGAACTAGTCAACCAGCCAGAACAGCTCAAGATTCCCCTGCAACGCATTCTTCAACTTTTGTCGATCGTTTAGGGTCTGTGAAGAAAGCAGGTCGCAGGTTGTTGCTGTTAGCGACCAGCGCATAGCCTTGAGGGAACCGCTGACTGCTCGCCCTTGATGGGTCGTTATGCCCAACAAGAGTGGGGAGCGGCGGCTTGCTCATTGTAAGGCATGTTGTCTGATACCGATTCAAACAACAATCGCTACAGATGATCGTTGGGTAGGGGCAAGGCAATGCCTTGTCCCTACAGAATGTGTTGGATTTTCAATTTAACCTGGTACAACCAAGTTGCATGTCAAACGAGCCAATATACAGGTAATTTAGTGTAGGAGGGAATGACACGATCGCTACCGTTTGCCCGCTCACGCCTCCACGGTACCCATGACTCTACAACCAACTGCTTAAGGTCTTCGTTGAACTATTTACAATCTCATGCACAAAACCTCCGATCTTCACGTCGTTGAAACTCGCCCGTTGTTGAGTCCAGCCTTTGTCCACGGCGAATTACCCCTAACCGAAAAGGCAGCGCTTCTGGTCACCGAAACCCGCGATCGCATCCGTAATATTTTGCGCAGCGAAGATCGACGCTTGCTTGTGATCGTTGGCCCGTGCTCGATTCATGATGTAAAGGCCGCTTACGAGTATGGTGAAAAGCTGGCAGCACTCCGCACAGAATTGGCAGACGAGCTTGAAATCGTGATGCGGGTGTACTTTGAAAAACCTCGCACCACGATCGGCTGGAAAGGGTTGATCAATGATCCCCATCTCGACGGCAGCTATGACATTAATACAGGGCTGCGACTGGCACGGAAGCTGTTGCTCGATCTCGCCCATTTAGGGTTGCCTGCTGCAACCGAGCTACTTGATCCCATCATTCCCCAGTACATTGCCGACGTGATTTCTTGGACGGCGATCGGCGCTCGCACGACCGAAAGCCAGACTCACCGAGAGATGGCATCCGGACTTTCGATGCCCGTCGGCTTTAAGAACGGTACGGATGGCGGCTTCCGCATTGCGGTGAATGCGATGCTTTCCGCGAGCCAGCCTCACCGCTTTTTGGGAATCAATTTTCACGGACTGGCAAGCATCGTCACGACGACAGGCACGCCCGACACCCATCTCGTGCTGCGAGGCGGCAAGTATGGTCCCAATTACGACGCCCTGAATGTCGAAAAAGCAGCGGCTGAACTCACCCAAAATGGCTTAAATCCACGCGTTATGGTCGATTGCAGTCACGATAATGCCAGCAAGGACTATACCAACCAACCGATCGCGCTGCAAAATGTTGCCGATCAGGTTGTGGCGGGTTCTCACCACCTCATGGGCGTCATGATCGAAAGCCACTTGAAAGCAGGCAACCAGAAACTGCCCAAGGATTTAAGCAAGCTGGTGTACGGTCAAAGCATTACCGATGCCTGCGTGGATTTTGCCACCACCGAGACCATGCTGCGATCGCTGGCATCCTGTCTTACCAAGGCAAATGGTCGAGAAAAATGCGCTGTTGCGGTTGACTAGGGGCAAGAGACGCTCTGCATCGACTGGAACCGTTAGCGATCGTGGGTTAGCGATCGTGCGCTTCGTGGCGAGCCGACTCTAGCAAGAGTCGTCGCTCTGCTCGCGCGATCGCCCAATAGGTCGCTTCTACAGCACCCGGATCAACCGAGATGGACGTGATCCCCCAGCGCACCAACGCCTCCACCAGGTCAGGATTGTCGGAAGGTGCTTGCCCACAGATAGAACAGGAAATACCGCTCTGTCTGGCTTGCTGAATGAGTTGGGCGATCGCAGCCCTCACAGCCGGATGGCGTGCATCAAACGCCGATGCCATCGTACCGTGGTCGCGGTCTGCGCCCAAAAGTAGTTGGGTCAAGTCATTGGTGCCGATCGCAATGCCTTGCACGCCCGCACGAACATAGTCTGGCAGCAAGAACAAAACGGAGGGCACTTCTGCCATCATCCACAGTTGAAACTGCGTTTGCTGCATCAATCCAGCATTTTTTACCCGCTGACGACAGAAGGAAAACTCCTCCACCGTGCGAACAAACGGTAAGAGCAAGTGAAGGTTAGGATATTTGACCTGCACCTTCGCCAGTGCTGCCAGCTCTAAATCAAACAGGGTTGGGTCAAGGTAGTAGCTAAAGGTGCCGTGTAGTCCCAGCGTCGGATTCAACTCTAGAGGAATGGTTTCGCCACCGGGTAAGCCTCTCGCTTCGTGCGATCGCAAATCTAGCGAGCGGTAGAACACCGGGCGAGGCGTTAAAGCAACGACAAACTGTTCCAGACTGTCAGCTAAACGCTCTACCAATGCAGCGCTGCGTCCACTGTTTACCCATTGAAGAGGGTGCTGGTGATCCAGTACTGAGAGTGCTAAGAGTTCGCCTCGCAGGAGACCAATGCCGTCGATCGGAAGGGTGGCGATCGCGTCCAGATGGTCGGGCTGGCTGAGATTCACCATCAGGCGTGTCCCTAACGGTGGGCGATTGCGAATCGTAATCACATCGTTGGCAGGAGTTACAGGCAGAACCGCTAATGGTTGACTGATATCTGCCATCCGGTAAACCTTGCCCTGATCGCCATCCACCAAAATCAATTCGTCTGGCTGAATGCACTGAGTGGCATCAGTGGCAGCAATCACGGCTGGAACACCTAGCTCTCTTGCAATAATCGCGCTGTGCGAGGTCATACTGCCTTGCTCCAACACAAGACCTGCCGCTTGCTTAATCAGGGGGAGGCAGTAGGGTAGCAGCATGTTAGCCACCAGAATGGTTCCTGGTGGCGGTGGCGAGATCGCTGTGTTCTGGTCTGGAATGATGTAAGCTCTCGCGATCGAGCGGCCCTGTGACGCGGCTAAGCCTGTGACCAACAATGCCTGTAACTCAGGTGGGGCGCTTTGCTCGATCTGAACTAGCTCTGCATGTAACAGAGCGGATGGCAACGGCGCAGAAACAGATCTTGGCTCTGCCTGAATCGACCGATCAAGGGTCGCCGCGATCGGGATTGGTGGCTCTTGGTCTATGGGATGAAGACTATGCAGTGCTTCAGATGAAAGCGTCAGGACTTGGGTCAGCCAAAATTGTCGCTGCCCATCCTGCTCTAGAAACTCCTCTGGCTCTAGAGACATCCCCTTTCGTGGAGACAGCGTCCATTCTAAAGTCGACACGTTTCCCACCTCTGCCATCACTCGTTGCACCAATTGCATTAGGGCACTGACTTGCGCGTTGTTGAGGGATAAGTGTTTTTGCTGGCTCTCATCGGGAAAATCAGTCTTGAGCAAGGACAGGGATGAGTCGTGAGGAACCACAAAGGCCGTGTGTTGAACCGCTGCCGCTCCAAGGGTTGGCACTGATTCTAAAGGGTTAAGGCTTGTTGGAGCAGGCGGTGAACTCACCACCAAATCGCTTGGAGCTGTTGTCGGAGCGGGTGGATCGCACGGCTCGATCGCATTAACATGCGGTTTAGCAATAGCGTCCTCTGTAACCTGGTAGACGATCGCCCGATTGCCCAACTGCTGTGTCTGCACATTGCCAGTGGTCGCCTGAACCCGATAAAGGTCGGGTATTACTTCACCCCAAGCGATTGCCATACCCAAACCAGGCGTTGACTGAATCTGCACCGTGTCGTCTAGCCACTGCACCGTCCCAGAGGCCAGCGCCGATCGTAGCGGTTGCACCAACACAGCTAATCGAACCTGCTGTAAATGAATGCCCAGGCGCTGCCAGTAAAATAAGCTTTTTGCCCGAAAAAGCTGTGCCCAAAGACGCTTCAGCCCCTGATCTACATCAGTCGCCGTTGCCTGACAAAACTGAATATCAAACAACGTCGAGCTTCTGCCATCCGCAATCGTGCTGACTTTAGAAGCATGACGGGCACTAGTTTTGATAAATAACGAGGGGCGCAAGATCAGTACAGGCGCATCTAACTTTTGAATCGCTGCCTCCAGGTCAGTTTGCCACTCTAGAGGTAAAGGAGTCCCTTCAATAGACTGCCGCAACTGCTGCGCGATCGCCTGTAGCTGCTGGGGATTGCCAATATCCAACCGAAGCGATGAATGCGGCAAATCGGCAAAGAACGGTTCTGACCAGTTGATAGATTCCAAAAACTGGCGCAGCATACCAGCCGAAACCACAAACCCTGGCACGACAGGAAAGTCCTTTTGCAGCAATTGCCCTAAGTACAGCGCTTTGTTGCCCACTAAAGCCCGATGGTGCGGTTGAATCTGATCGAGCCAGTAAAGATTAGCCACAGTCACAACTCATAGCAAACATCAATAGGAAACACTACAGCAAGTATTGAATTGATCTTAGGGGCTAGGAAGAAATAATGTCACGGACTGGAGTGGAAAGGAGGCAGAAGGAGCGGTCAGCCTCCTCTGGGTATAAACTATGCAGGTTAGTCAGGACACGCCGTTACGGTTAAAGCTCTGATAGATGGAGTTTTGCCTTCTGCCTTCTGCCTCCTGCCTTTTGCTATAGCAGTATCAATAGTTGGGCATACTTGAGCGAGACGCATCATATCCCTATTGACTTCCCTCGTAGGCGCAGGTACCTACTGCGCCTACGAGGGAAGTGCGTATTTCCTCTCTACCCTCCTTTCTGTATGGTTATTTCCCGCTTTACTCATGCAAGGTGCCTCTTGTGATGCATGGCTTTAGCAAGCGAATGTTTGGGGTTTCTGATCTACTATTGCAGGCTCAGTGCCCACTCTGCCAGCGTTTTACTGCAAAGACATTCTGCCCAAATTGTCAGCGTCAAATTCAACAGTGTCGGTTTTCCCATCCTGAGTGGATGCAGCAGGAGCACCTGCCAATCTTTGCCTGGGGCAGATATAGCGGTGCCTTACGACGAACGATCGCCGTGTTCAAATATGAAAATAAGCCCCACCTGGCACGCCCCCTCGGTCATTGGTTAGCCGATGCCTGGTTAAGTCTGCCCGATCGCGCCAGATCATTTACTGTGGTGCCTATTCCCATGCATTCAGAAAAGCGGCAACAGCGCGGCTTCAATCAGGCGGATTTGCTAGCAGAGCACTTTTGTGAGCAAACGCGGCTTCCTCTACAAAAGCTTGGACTGGAGCGATCGCGCGAAACGACAGCACAATTTCAACTATCGGCGGGCGATCGAGAACGAAACCTAGCAGACGCCTTCAGCCTCGGCCCAGCCTTTCGTAAACGCCCTCCTACCAAAGCGGTGCTACTACTCGACGACATCTACACTACAGGCGCAACCGCCCGTTCTGCTGCGCAAACATTACATCGCCACGGCATTCGAGTGCAGGGGCTGATTGTTCTGGCAAGGGCAGAAATGGAGAAATGAGGGGATAGGGGGAGCGAGGGAAGCAGAGAGAGACGGGGAAGCGTTGAGTGTTGAGTTGAAGAGAGGAGTCAGAAGTCAAGAGAGTCTTGAGTGTTGAATCGCCTCCTCACTCCTTAATCCCTTCCACCTTCTGCTCCCTCCGCCTCCCTTGCCTCCCCTGCTTCCTCTACCTCTACCTCCCTACTCCTTAA
The DNA here is from genome assembly GCF_059505485.1 of Stenomitos rutilans. Classification (NCBI taxonomy): domain Bacteria; kingdom Bacillati; phylum Cyanobacteriota; class Cyanophyceae; order Leptolyngbyales; family Leptolyngbyaceae; genus Stenomitos; species Stenomitos rutilans. The sequence continues at coordinate 72,017 of NZ_JCACKR010000053.1, read as the reverse complement.
TCAACCCATGCTCCAATGCATAGCGCACTAGCTCTGTGCGGCTGCTGGTACCCGTTTTACTAAAGAGGCGGCTGACGTACTTTTCGACATTGCGGACGCTGGTTTCGAGACGACGAGCGATTTCTTTATTCATCAGACCGTCTACCACGAGGTTAAGAACGCTCTGTTCTCTAGGGGTGAAGTCAATTTGGGTGGTGTTGGGAAGTTGAGCGATCGTGCCTCCCTTCGTCAACAGGCGCTTAATCTCTTCGATTTCCCGAATCACATCATCAATATTGCGCGGTTCGTCTTCACCAGATGCGCGTACAGCATCTCGCTTTTGCAGCAAGTTAGTGACGATCGCCACTAGCTCATCGGGGTCAAACGGTTTGGATAGGTAGGCATCGGCACCAGCGTTGTAGCCCTGAATGCGATCGGCCGTCATGCCTCTAGCGGTGAGAAAGACGACTGGCAGAGTTTTGAACTGCGGCTCTTCACGCAATTGCTTGAGGAACTGGTAGCCATCGACCTGGGGCATCATGATGTCGGTGATGACCAGATCGGGATGCTGTTGCCGCGCGAGTACCAATCCTTCAGCCGCGTTGCTGGCCGCATTCACCGCAAAGCCGCTGTCTTCCAGATAGGCCTGCACGGCTTCCCGCAAACCTGGTTCATCATCCACAAGCAAGAGTTGACCTGGCATGAAGACCCGCGCTCCTATAATCGTTCGCATTCTCCCTATTGTAGCGATCGGTGCTGCGATTCATGACTCCGTTTGTGGAGAAGGGTAGGGAGGCAGAAGGCAAAAGGCTAAGGGTGAAAGGCGCAAGGCTGACTGCTGACCGCTGACTACTGACCCTTAACCACAGGTTTAGTGTCTGGCTTTGAGTTGGGTGTTGGTGTGGCTCCGGGTTTTTTACCGCCGATCGCCGGGGTTGACGTTGGTGGCTTACTGGTGGGAACTAGCGGCCTACTGGTTCCTAAAGGAGACGCGGTTGGCTTTTTCTGCGGTTTTTTTTGTACGGTGGAGCTGCTGGGCTGCTGGGCACCCTGCACTTTGAAGGATTGAATGCTTTGTTCAAACATGGCGAGTCGCTGCGAGTAGTCACCCGCTCTGGTTGAGTAGGCGACTGTCCAAAGGGTTCTTCCCTGCTTAATGACGTAAATCAACTGTCGCAAAGCATCCAGTTGAGACGCGTTGGCTTTTACGTTGGCTTCTGTCACCAAGCGTCCGGCTGGATATTGCCCGACTTGCACCGTTTTGCGTTCGATCGTCCGCAGGGGGGTAGGCAAAGACTGCATGGCAGCATCAATATACGCCTCCACTGTCACGGTTTCGGGCACGTTAACCGCACTGACGACTACATTTGTCACCCCACCTGTGCGATCGGGCTTAGGATCTACGGCGATCAGCAGAAACGTGCTGGGGTTTTGCTCGACCAGGCTAGCAATCTTCTCATAGTCTGATCCGAGCGATCGAATCCCTTTAATGAGTGTTTGCAGCCCGGTGGTGTTAGGGCTACCACCGCGATAATTTTCGGGTAGCGCTAGCTCAATGCCAGGAGCCTTGAAGGTTTGCCACTTTTCAACCAGTGCGCTTGCTCCAGAGGGATTAAGGCGCGATCGAGCACCGGATGTTCCCGTCAAAGCATCTGCCCCCGATGGCTTCGCCTGCGTTGCACCATTTGCTGCTGGCGCTTTCTGTAGCTTGGTCTCTAGTTTGGGGGTTGCCGCCTGGCTGCAAACTGCCCCAAAACTCAGAAGGATAAAGCCGATACAAATCAATGTTTTTTGCATAAAGTGTGTTGAACAGGAAATTTATGATTCTAAGCAAGCTGTCAATGTGTTAGCGCTGACCGCTGACCGCTGATGACTGCTGATAGCTTTTCATCTCAAAACTCAAAACTTCTACACTGACCGCTGATCGCTGCCATCATCCCCCATCCTGACAGTAAATCCTTATGGCAGAATGAACTGGATACTACAAGCAACGTCCCCTCATTACTATGGCTACCAAGTTTGTATTTGTGACGGGTGGTGTGGTCTCCAGCATCGGCAAGGGGATCGTAGCCGCTAGTTTAGGGCGGTTGCTCAAATCGCGTCAGTATTCCGTCTCGATCTTAAAGCTCGATCCCTACATTAACGTTGATCCTGGAACGATGAGTCCCTTTCAACACGGAGAAGTGTTTGTCACAGAAGACGGCGCAGAAACAGACCTGGACTTGGGGCACTACGAGCGCTTTACTGACACATCCATGTCGCGGCTGAATAGCGTCACTACTGGCTCAATTTATCAAGCAGTGCTAAACAAAGAGCGTCGCGGCGATTACGATGGCGGCACTGTACAGGTTATTCCTCATATTACGAATGAGATCAAAGAGCGGGTACACCGGGTGGCAAAAAACACCAGTCCCGATGTTGTCATTACTGAAATTGGGGGCACCGTGGGCGATATTGAGTCGCTGCCCTTTTTAGAGGCCATTCGTCAGTTTCGGAAAGATGTTGGTCGGCAGAATGTCCTGTATATGCATGTGACGCTGGTGCCGTGGATTCCCGCCGCAGGCGAAATGAAAACCAAGCCCACTCAGCACTCGGTGAAGGAATTGCGATCGATCGGCATCCAGCCGGATATTCTCGTTTGCCGGAGCGATCGCCCCTTGCCACCAGGACTCAAAGAAAAAATGTCGGGCTTTTGCGATGTGCCTGTGGAGTGTGTGGTGACATCTCAAGATGCAAGAAGCATCTACGAAGTGCCGCTAAATCTTGAACGGGAAGGTCTGGCACACCAGGCGCTAGAGCTATTGCAACTGGAACAACGCCAGCCTAATTTATCCCAATGGGCTACATTGGTCGATCGCCTCTACAGCCCCAAGCGATCAGTAGAAATTGCGATCGTGGGTAAATATGTGCGCCTGAGCGATGCCTATCTTTCCGTGATGGAAGCCCTTCGCCATGCCGCGATCGCCCTGGATGCCGATCTCCAGATTCGCTGGGTAAACGCTGAAGACCTTCAAGAACAGGGTGCTGCCTACCATCTGGATGGTGTGCATGGGGTCATTGTGCCCGGTGGCTTTGGCATTCGCGGGATTGATGGCAAAATTGCGGCGATCGAGCACGCCCGCACCCATCAAATTCCGTACCTTGGTCTCTGTTTGGGCATGCAATGCTCTGTGATTGAATGGGCACGTCATATTGCCAAGTTGCCTGACGCTCACAGCGCCGAATTTTTCCCCGAAGCCAGCAACCCCGTCATTAACCTTTTGCCCGAACAGCAGGATGTGGTCGATTTAGGGGGCACTATGCGTTTAGGGCTATATCCCTGCCGCCTTGCACCCAATACCCTCGCCTTTAGCCTCTATCAGGAAGAGGTTATTTACGAGCGGCATCGGCATCGCTATGAGTTCAACAACGCCTACCGCAGCCAATTTACCGATACAGGCTATGTGGTCAGCGGCACCTCGCCCGATGGTCGTCTGGTCGAAATTGTCGAATTGCCCAATCATCCTTTCTTCATTGCCACTCAATTCCATCCTGAATTTCAATCGCGTCCCAGTGCCCCCCATCCTCTGTTTAAGGGGTTTATCCAGGCAGCGCTTACGCTCTCACCGACCAGCTACACGGATGGTAACATCTCCAATGAGCCAGCCGTCATGCCAGAGTCACTAAATATGGTGCTGAATTAGGGCGATCGCGCCCCTTTGCCGTCTGTCAAACCGCCGCTTCTACCATGCCGTTTACTGACAACCAGGTAAATGATGGAAGGTATAACGGGTGCTAGCGCCACACCCAGAGGGGTGATAAGGTTACGCTAGTCTTGAGTCTCTAGAGAACGCGTGGCTTACTGGATCAAACTTCAATACGAGCGTAATACCTATGTGATCGACCTGGATCGAGTCACAGCGTTTTGTTATGTGCCAAATGCGCGCGTATCGTTTGCACTCTTGGACGGTAACACCACGATCGTCGTCACGCAGCAAAGCGATCCTGATACGTATCAAATGATTCTGGACTATGTGGAAAAGCGCACAGGATTTGGGTTGCCGTAGGGGAATGGGGGAGAGGGAAGTAGAGAAGGTAGAGGGGGCAGGGGAAGCAGGGGGAAAGTTTTTAAGTTCACTGAATCATTGCCTTTAGCCTTTAGCCTGCTGACTCCTAACTTCAATCTATGCCTCATCAGGCATCACCTGATCTCCTACGCGTAGGACTTTGCCTGCTTGCGATGACAGAGTACGGGTATTTACGGCCAATCGAAAGAAGTGGTTGAAGCGGGATGTCACTACCCAGGCTGGCAGGGTTTCTTTGCGTTTTGTGGTGAAGGTTTTTTGAAACTGGGGGAGGCTTTCACCCGTCATGGCATCACGAGTGACGACCACGCAACGCTGGCAAGGATTCACGCCTGCAAACTGCACTGCACCGATGTGAAATGGGATGGTGCGATCGTGTTCCCCAAACAAACTATCTTCCCAGAACGGTTCGACACCTGAAATTTCCAGGTTCGAGCGAAAGCGGCGGCGTGTTTCTTCCAGGCTCAATAAGAACCAGTCTGCGATCGCTTGCAGGGTTTCCGTACTGATCACGGTAGGCCCCGGAGATTCTGTGTCATCAGGAAAGCCAACCTGGGTGTCTTGAATCAACCTGACGGCAAAGCCAAAGTAATCGCTGAGCCATGTTTCTAGCGCCGATCGATCGTCGTCCAGGTGAAAAGTCTTTGCTTGAACCTGATCCTGCGTGTGAAGACGAACTGTCCAGGTGCTCAGATCAATCTGAGAGCGAATGCCGTGGACGGCTGCCGTCCGTTTTCCATTGACAAACTTGCCCTGCATATCGACGATCGCAAACTCGCGATCGTGCTGCAACGCGCCACTCTCCAGGACAGTAGTTTGCGTCACCGTGACCCCATCCAAAGATTTAATTGGAAAAATTGCAATTTGGGTTAACGCAGGCATAGGGTTACAACTCAAATTGCTATAACTATACGTGGTATGGGTTGCTGGGCAATGGATAATGGCTCGACTGCGGTGGAAACACGTATTACACTCCCTGGGACTGGAGTTTTGGCTGCTGCTGCCATTACTAGGGCTGGGCTTTTGGTTTACGAGTGGGGCGTTAACAGACCGGGTACTACACCGATCAAATGAGACAACTCTGTATATTGAGGGTGTTCGCAAATCAAGTAAGCAACCACCACGCACTATACAATCCATTATCATCGTCACGCACCCACAGCAGAGAACGTCAACCGTCATGGTCAAGACAGTCAACTCAGCCCTCACCACCTTGTTATTTGAGTTTCCTACGACTGAACGAGATCACATCGAAGCAGCCATTAGCCATGAGTTGGGTCTGCCGCGCGATCGCGTTCAAGCGCTGGTGCAATATCAGTCTGAGCATAGGCAGAAGGAGTAGGAAGGCAGAAGGCAGGAGGCAGAGGGCAGAAGGGGCAGGGGGCAGCTTTTTTCTAACAACCAACAACTCCTTTTGCCTTTTTGCCTTCATCCCTCACAGCACTCTCAACGTACTGGCAATACTGCTAATTGCTGCCATTGCCCGAATCTCTTCCAGAGCAGTGCGGAAGTTGCCTTCACGAACATGATGGGTGACGACGACGATTTCTGCCAGGTTATCGCGTAAGCCTGTTTGCACGATCGATTCCAGGCTGACATTATGGTTGCCAAAGCAGGTGCCTAGTTTGCCAATCACACCGGGAGAGTCTTGGGTAAGAAAGCGAGCATAAAAGCGGGTTACAAGTGCCTCAATGGGGACGATCGTGCAGTAATGCTGGTGCGAACACGCCAGCAAGGGGTCAAGTAAGGGCGTGCTATTCTGCTTCAGTGCGGCACCCCGCTCTACCTTCAAAATCGCAGCAATGTTCAGAATGTCCGCCACGATCGCGCTGGCAGTTGGCCCCGCACCCGCACCAGGGCCAAAAAACATGACCTGGCCGATCGGGTCGCCCTCAATGAGAATGGCATTGTACACATCATTCACACTCGCAAGCGGATGGCTTTTGGGCACCAGCGTTGGGTGAACTCTGACCTGTAGCTGCTCTGGAGACTCTGCAAGCAACTCGGCTTCTCGTTTAGCAACCGCTAGCAGCTTAATGACAAAGCCCAACTTATCCGCATAGGCAATATCTGCGGCGCTGACCTGCCGAATGCCCTCGCAGTAAACTTCAGGCAGCTTAATTCGCCCACCAAACGCAAGTGAGGCGAGAATGGCGATTTTATCTGCCGCATCCAGACCATCTACATCGGCAGTGGGGTCAGCCTCGGCATAGCCTAACCGCTGTGCATCCGCCAGGATATCCACAAAATCGCCGCCCTCGTTCTGCATCCGCGTCAGGATGTAGTTTGTAGTGCCATTGATAATGCCTGTGACAGTTTGAATGCGGTTAGCACAAAGGGATTGCTTTAACGGCTCAATGACCGGAATGCCACCTCCCACGGCAGCCTCTAACAACACATAGACCCCAGCTTCTTCAGCAGCCGTAAAGATTTCGGCTCCGTACCGCGCGATCGCCGCCTTGTTTGCCGTCACGACATGCTTTCCATGCGCAATGGCTTTGAGAATGAGCGATCGAGCGGGTTCTAAGCCACCAATAACCTCAACCACAATATCCACGTCTGGATCGGTGACGATCGACTCTAAATCAGTGGTGATCAAGCGGGGTGGAATATCAACAGACCGAGGCTTGTCGGGCGATCGTACTCCTACCCGATAAAGCTCTAACTCCTGTACTAACGGATGCCGCTGGTCTGGGTTCTGCAAAATTTGCACCGTTCCTGTGCCCACGGTTCCCAGACCCAACAGACCAATTTTGAATGCCACAGTCTCAACCTGCCATGCAAGAGTTCCTCCAACATTGTAGGAGGGGATGGGGAACAGAGGAAGCAGGGGAAGCGGAGGGGGCAAAGGAAGCGGAAGGAGCAGGGGAAGCAGAGGGAGAGAAGATGAGGGATGAAAGTTTTGAGGTTGGAGTTCATTCTGACTTCTGACTTCTGGCTTCTGAATTCCTCTTCTACCTTCTGCCCCTGCCCTCTGCCTTTGGCCCCTACAAAATCGTCGCAATTTCCTTTAAATACACACGGCTGAATGGCTCGTTTTCACCCAGTTTGTACTGTTCCATCAGCCCATTTTGCTGCACTGAAACGGTGTCTTTTTGCCGGATGACAACGGTAGAATCGTCAAACACATCACGAGCAAGCATCATTTCGGTTTCGGTTGGATCATCCAGCACCACGACATTGCTGCCGTAGTAGAACATGCCGTCTCGATCGAGCACGTCTTCTCGATACTCTGCGACCAGCAGGTCGAGTTTGGGATTGCGCATCAGGTTTTGCAGATTGGTGTTGTAATCAGAGTGCAAGCTCTTCTCAGAGCGATTGACAAACACCCCATCGCGGCATACAGCGCCGATCGCCCAGTGAGGATGCTGGAGCAAAATATGATCCACAATTTCTTGCAGATCTGACACCGAGACGTGATTGAACGTGATGATGGGAATCCGCGCTGCTGTGCCCGTTTCAAAGAATGTCTTCAGAATATGAGCAGGCACATCAACACTCTCGCCCACTGCGGGCTTCAGGTGCATGTTGATGCCGGGGGCCGCGTTGATTTCAATAATGCCAAAGTTGCCCTCTTTCCACGATTCAGCGAGGTCAAGTGAAATGACATCAATACCCAGGCAGGTAAGGCGGAAATGCTGGGCAATATCCTGCGCCAGAATGACATTATCGGGGTGAATTTGTCGCGTGGCATCGATGCTTAAGCCACCTGCCGAAAGGTTGGCAACTTTACGCAGGTAAATGGTGCGATCGACCTCCAGCATACTGTCTAGAGTCAACCCCTGTTCATCCAGGTAGCGTTCCATCGCTGCATCCGACTGAATTTTGCCGAGCGGTGAGGTTGGGGTATCCACACGAGCAGGCGTGCGGTTTTCACGATCGATCAACTCACGAATGGTAGACTTGCCATCCCCTATAACTGAGGCAGGACGGCGTTCGGTTGCGGCAACAAAGCGTCCATTCACGCACAAAAGGCGGTAGTCTTTGCCCGCAATGCTTTGTTCGACGATGATGCGAATGGACTGTTCGTCGGGTACAGCTTCTACCGCGCGATCGAACGCCAGTTCCAGATCATCAGCATCTTTAACATCCGCCGTTACCCCAATACCCTTATGACCTACAACGGGCTTCACCGCTACAGGATAGCCAATTTGTTTAGCGGCTGCTAACGCTTCATTCGCCGTGTAGACAATGCTGCCTCTGGGTACGGGAAAGCCGAGCGTATGGAGAAACTCCTTGCAATCATCCTTGCCCGTTGTGAAATCTGAATCGATATGGCTGTCGTGGTCAAACGTGGTGGCGATGCCTCGAACCTGCTTTCTGCCATAGCCATACTGCATCAACCGTTCATCCCACAGGTAGAAGCTGGGAATCTCCAGTTCATACGCCGTTTTGAGGAGTGCATACACGGTGGGGCCACCATAGACCGAATCACGAAAGAAGCCTTGCAACACTTCAATCTGGTCTTCGATCCAAAAGCGTCGATCGCGCGTAATCGCCTCAAACCAATCCCACACGCAGTAAACGATTGCGCGGCTGGTGCGTCCATGCAGCGACTGCACAGCTACTCTATCCCGTCCTTTCTCTTCTCTGACGCTCCACTGGGTGAGATGCAAGTCCATTTCAAGCTTGCTCACTTCGGCTACAGTGCGGGCGAACAATTGCGCGTAGGAGTCGTAGGTTTCATCAAGCAGGTGAGGATAGCGATCGCTAATGACGGTCAAGTATGTGTCTAGCGATCGCGGCGGGTTTTCCTTAACCAATGCGAAGTCAAACGCAGCAGCGGCTGTCCCCAGGTAAGGGTTTGGCCCTGCGTAGTGCCTGAGATTAAAGATATCAAACGCATCAGTTGTCCTTGCGTTGACTCGGACAATATCTATGCCTTGATCTACCACCATATGAAGCCCTTTTTCGACGCCTTATTGAGACTAGCTGGTTGCAGCGACAGCTTTCCTCTACCGAAGGGTACGCTTTACCTAGAGAATGGTTGTGAAATCGGCCTCTATCCTGTGAAATACCCCTTTTGACGGGTGAAAAAACGGGTCATTGTCGCTAAAAATACATATCACCTTGTCAAGAGGTCATCACCTTACGAACAAGAAATTTATGAACATATCCTTTAAAAACAAACCATCCACTCATGTGCCAACTGGTCATCCTGAGGATGGCCAGCTTCGGGGCGAAGTCCACAAGTTAGCAGACGCGGCTTTTCACCGTCATCTCATCTCAGGACATGGAGATAGTGAATATCCTGACGAATACCAGATCGTGCATCAAGGCAAGCCAAAGCATTTTCCGCTGAGCCGTGCCCGTGCCTTTTTAGCAAAACTCATGCAGCGATCGACATCATAAGTCCGCCCAATTTTGGCAGCGATGAGCAGCGAAGGTTACAGCGTTGCTCATCGTTTGCTTAGCTTAACTATCTTTGACGCAGAGTAGCCGATCAACCTGGAGCCACTTGGAAAGCTGAGTCTTTCCAAACGCTGCTATGCGATGTCAGTTTGGCCTTTGTATGCTGCCGTAAGGGTTGTCTAAGTTGAATTAACAATTTTGTTTGCTCAAATTTTTTGTATCAAAATCTACCGAATGACGGTGACGAAGCCCGCGATCGCCGTGTTCTACTAAGAAATTCACTAGTTAGAGCTTGGAGACAGTATGACAGTACAGGATGCTGAAGGAACCGTTGTAGCGGCATCGCCAGACGATACAGCAGAGCTACAGGAGAGCGTTGCCCTTCCAGAAACCCACGGGCAACTGGTGATTATTGGTGGTGCAGAGGATAAAGAAGGAGATTGCACAATTCTGCGGGAGTTTGTGCGTCGCGCAGGCGGGCTACAGGCTCGCATTGTGGTGATGACAGTAGCAACGGGGCTTCCAGGCGAAGTCGGCGAAACATACCTGAACGTTTTTGAACGGTTGGGCGTTGAATCGGTGCAGGTGGTAGATACAGCAAGACGCGAAGATGCGAGTGACCCAAGAGCGCTGGAGCTAACCCAGGATGCCACAGGGGTGTTTTTCACGGGTGGCAACCAGGCTCGTATTACCGAATGCATGAAAGACACTGAACTCGATGCCTTGCTGCACAAGCGCTTTGCCGAAGGTATTGTTGTTGCGGGTACTAGTGCGGGAGCTGCCATGATGCCCGACATGATGATTGTAGAAGGCGAATCGGAAACGAATCCCCGCATGGAAGTGGTGCGAATGGATCAGGGAATGGGCTTTTTGCCCGGTGTGGTAATTGACCAGCACTTTGCTCAGCGGGGACGGTTAGGCCGCTTGTTGTCTGCGATCGCCCAACAGCCCGTCAACCTCGGCTTTGGCATTGATGAAAACACGGCGATCGCCATCAACGGTAAAGAGCTAGAAGTCATTGGTGAAGGCGCAATTACAGTAGTCGATGTGGCAAACATCACTCATAACAATGTGGAAGAGTTGCTGCGAGACGAACCACTCGCACTGTGCAATGCGACACTGCACATTTTGCCCCACGGGTACAAGTTTGACCTGGAGAAGCGATCGCCCATCGATCGAAGATGATACGGCAGAAGAAGGCAGGAGGTAATACCAGTTTTGAGTTTTGAGTTTTGAGCTACAGAAGCTCTGTTCCATCACTCTTTGAGGTTCTTGATCTGTAGCTCGATGAGAGGGAAACGGTATAAAGCCTTATATCAATACTTTTGCTCGTTGCAGCGTGGTGTAACCAGCAGGCTTTTCTTGAACCAGCCGTAACTCAACGTGGGACGGGCACCTGATTCAGGAGGGTTGTAATGACTGCATCTACCTGAAGTCCATCTAACTGTGCTTCGGGACGAAGGATGAAGCGGTGGCGCAAAGTGGGTGGGGCGATCGCTTTAATATCATCGGGCGTGACAAAATCGCGTCCGTTAAGCCATGCATTAGCCTTACTTGCCTGAAGCCATGCCACCGCCGATCGTGGTGATGCGCCTAACGCCAAGTCAGGATGCTGACGCGATCGCTGCACCAGGGCCAGCAAATAATCGATTAACGGTTCGGTGATGGTTATCGATCGCACAGCCTGACGGGCAGCCAGAATTTGTTCAACCGATAGGAGAGGCTTAAGCTTTGCCAGATCGAGCCGTTTGGTTTGCTGCCCTTTGTGGCTGTTGAGCAGCATCTGCTTCTCGGCTTTGGGGTCAGGATAATCCACCATGAGCTTGAACAGGAAGCGATCGAGCTGTGCTTCTGGTAGAGGATAGGTGCCCTCAAACTCTAATGAGTTCTGCGTTGCAATCACCCAGAACAAGTCTGGCAGTGCCAAACTTTGCCCGTCTAGAGTGACCTGCTGTTCTTCCATCGCCTCCAGCAGGGCAGCCTGCGTTTTAGGCGGGGTGCGGTTCACCTCGTCAGCCAGCAACACCTGGGTAAAAACGGGGCCTTTCTTCAACGTAAAGCTCCGCGTATTCAGGTCGAAAATATTCGTACCCAGAATATCGGAAGGCAAAATGTCGGGCGTTAGCTGAATGCGGCGGAACTCTGCCTGCACCAGTTGCGCTAATACCTTCACCAGCAGCGTTTTGCCCGTCCCCGGCACGCCCTCCAAAATGACGTGTCCGCCTGCTAACAGCGCTACCATAAACTGCTGTACCAGGGCAGATTGTCCGACAATTACTTGGCTCAAGGCTTGAGAGAGGCGATCGAAGGCGATATTGAGTTCGGACATAGGGAGAAGGAGAGAGGAGAGAGGGGTAAGGAGTGAAAAGGCAGAGAGTAGAAGCTTAAGGAAGCAGGGGAAGCGGTGGCGGGGGAGGCAGGGGAAGTAAGGGAGCGATCTTCTGAATAGGACTTACGCAAAAGCGGTCATCTTTCGTCCCCTAGCTCCCAATTTTGAGAGAATCGAGCCAATTAAAGCCCCAGAGTAGGGGTTTGGGGTTAAATGCGTATCCTACTGAACTCAAAACTTTTTATCCTTCATCCTTTACCCTTTCTTGTTCCAACTCAAAACTTCATTTCCCTAGCTGTCGTCTTACAGTCTGGAGCGCATCCAACCACCTTAACAATTCTGCTTCGGAAGCACGGCGAGGGCGTTTAATAGGGTTCAAGGCGGCTTCTAGCATCGTCGGTGATTGTTTAGTTTGGGCTGTCCAGGCATCGAATAGCGTTGTGAGAGGGAGCGGTTCTGCGCCCAGACCAAGTGCCTTCTGCACGTCAAGCTGCTCGGCTTTGCAGACCGTGTTGACGACGAATTGGCTGCTTTCAGCTTTACGCAAAACGGCTGCTAGCGCTTGGATATAGGCTTCGCTGTTGTCAACTGATGGAGCGGGAAGGGCGATCGCAGGCCCCAATCGCTGATTTTGCCCCCAGATTAACACCAGGAGAATCACGGCTGCTTGAATTGCCACCAGAAGCAATGGCGTTTTAGCCAGATAACCGATGAGGGTACCAGAGGTTTCTTGCTGGATGATCTCTGCATCTTTGTATCCGTGCGAATATTCATCAACCCAAATGGGTAGCCCTGGCTCGGTGACGAGCTTTGCCAGAAACTCAAAGTTTCCCGGCTCATCTTGATACGCATTAGCCGCTAAGTGTGGCGTAGCGGCACGAATTACACGAGCCTTCCCGTTCTGATGCTGCCAGACGATCGCGCCAAAGGTATCGGACAGCAGTGGCTCGGGTTTGTCCTGCTTGTCATCCGGCTTAGCCACATCGCGACGACTTGTTTGGATGCGAACGTTACCCACAGGGCTGGCGATCGTACTTTCAAAAGGAGCCTGCGTGCTTAATGCTTTAGCACCAAGCTGCACCAAAACGTTCCCTTTTTCGAGCCAGTCTGAGGGAGCTGCCGAGAGGGGCGCTGCACCGTTGCTGACCTGCAACAGCATGATCGGTGAGATTGGGGCAGATGTGGCGGTAGAAGCAGAGACGGCTGTAACATTGAGCCCAATGGGTTGCTCTACGTCTGGACTGAAGGTTTCGATCGCAGGCGTTTGAGGTTCGTTTGGCTCATATAGTGACCTCAACGGCTTCTGCCAGCGATGAATAGTCACACCTCTAGACTCCATAAAGGCATACCAGGCTCCATACCCATCGGGCGATCGACCATACGTTGAGCCACTTCGTAGTTGATTGCCTCTCGGTGCGGCGAAGAGGCTAATGACCACCAAGGTAACAAGGGCAATCGCCAGTATCCAGATTTGTCGCTTGGAAAGGGACATGAGTGAAGAAGGCAGAGGGTAGAAGGGAGAAAGGTTACTGGCTCTATGTAGAAGCAGGTGTTAACAACTTTAGAGGAAGTTAAACGCTAGAGAATGGTTTACTGGGGTACTATCGGTTGTGAATGCTCAAAGCTCGAAGCGCCAAGCTTTTACCGCAACGACGCACAAGCTATCTAAATCTCCCCTGGCTTCCCACGCTCCCGCTGCTCCCCATCCCTTGCTTCAATGGCTCGATACGCTTGCTGGCAGCGATCGAACTCGGCGGCGGAAATATCAGCGTTGCTAAAACAGAGTTGTTCATGGGTGCGGATGAGGCGTTGATAGGGAGCGGAGAGAGGCAGCGTTTGCACAATGCGTAGATATTCGCCGTCTGTCCGGCTGAGTTCATGGGGGACGGGTTCAGTGTCGTTTAGGTGCTGAAGGGCTGCCCTATAGAGGGCGCGGCAGGCTTCGCGATAGTTTCCCTGCTGGGCAAACGTGCGCGATCGCTGAAGCCATGCAGCTACAGTGAAGGGACGATCGACCTGAGTCTGGCGATCGGACTGTCCCTGTTGGGCGATCGTGAGCGCAGTCAGGTAAGGACGTGCAAGCTGATAAATCTGCCAGATTGCCCAGCTTACAAGGCCACCGATGACAATCCAAAACAGCAGCCGAAGCAACCAATCTGGCAAGGACCAGTTAGGCAACCCGGCTCGATCGTTTGGAGCAAACAGCCGTTCCAGCCATTCGCTCAAACGCTGCTGTAACAAATGAAGCTGCCACTCGACACTCGTTTTCTCAAAAGAACCAGCCACTGTTTATCCCTCGTAGAAGTTTTGAGTAGCGCTTTGCGCCGCTACGCTAGAGAGTTCTGAGTTTTGAGTTGAAGAGCTACCAGCTATTAGCGGTCAGCGGTCTTCTAACAACCAGCAACTAAAAACCCTAGCGAAGCCATGCCGAAGGCTTTACAACTTCTTTTGCCTTCTCCCTTCTCTCTTCCCCCCCTAATCCACCTCCTCTGGTTCTGGCGGTGGCACCAGAATCACCCGCACACGCTGACTATCTTCAAGCACTGTGAGGTGAACATCATCAATTTGCAACGTGTCACCAGCTTCAGGAGGGCGCTGCAACTCTTCCAAAAACAATCCCGCTAAAGTAGCTGCTTCGTCACGGGGCAACTGCACATCCAGTTCGTTGTTAACAGTAGCAATGCTGGCACGAATTTTGAAAATGCCTTCATGGGCGCTAATTTGGCGGAACTCCCGTTCTTCTTCTGCATCATACTCGTCACGGATTTCGCCAACGATTTCCTCCAGCACGTCTTCGAGGGTGACTAGCCCTGCGGTGCCGCCAAACTCATCGCGTACCACAACCAGATGCAGGCGATTCTTCTTCATTTCTGTCAGCAGGTCGGTTGCTGACTTCGTTTCAGGAATGTAATGAACGGGGCGCAACAGTTCGCGAATGCCAGGTGGGTGCTCCAGCGTCGCTGGCAACGGGCGAATCAGGTCCTTGACGTGCAAAATGCCCACGATATTGTCTAAATCGTCATCACAGACAGGTAGGCGAGTATGGGCATTCTCAGACACAATCTGGCAGGCTTCCTGCAAGGATGTGGTGCTTTTAAGGTACTGAATTTGCACCCTTGGCACCATGATGGCTCGTGCGGTAATGTGACTGAGTTCAACGGCACCTCGAATAATGCGGCGCTCTTGTTCGCCGACCGTACTACCTGCCAGTCCAGCATCGACCATCGCCTTGATTTCTTCTGTACTAACAGCCCCTTCTTCCTCAGACTCAGGATTGCCTGTTAGCTCCAAAATCAAATTGGTCGAAAGGCTGATTAGCTTGACGATCGGAGCCGTCAATTTTTGCAGAAAGCGCAATGGGCGGATACAGAAGAGTGCGAACTCCTCTGCATGGCGAATGGCTAGCTTTTTGGGGACAAGCTCACCAAAGATGAGGCTGACAAGAGCAATCACAACGGTGACGCTGACAAGCGAAATCTTTTCGGCCAGATCACGGGCCATAAACGGAACAAGCACCTGAGACAGAGGCGTTGCCAGGTTCTCAGCCGCAAAAGCACCATTGAGAAAGCCTGTCAGCGTAATGACGAGTTGAATCGTTGCCAGAAAGCGCGTACTGTCTTCGGTGGTTGCAAGCACCATACGGGCGCGACGATTACCCTGATCTGCTAGCAACTGCAAACGGACATCACTGGAGGACACAAGCGCGATTTCTGCTGCCGCAAAGAAGGCATTGATGGCAATCAGAGCAATGTTGATTCCAAGCAGTAGAGGAATATTGGTGGCGGTGTTCATGTGTCGGGTTGGCGATCCGATGGTCATCCACGAGACGCATCAAGTTATCTAGCCAATAAATAATTTAGAGGACTCTCCAAAGTTTAGCGTCTATCCTGTGACCTTTCTCATGCGATCGTCATTGAGGGTGCAGAAGCCCCGGTAGACTCACCACTGTTTAACAGAGGATTAGATTTAGCAGGGGATTAGATTGACTGACAGAAAATGAGACACGATTAATCTTCAAGTAGCTTTATAATACATCTGTATTGATTTGGAGAAAAAGATGCAGCAACGACTCAGCCTTGTGACGCTAGGAGTACAAGATTTGCCGCGATCACTCCAGTTTTACCGCGACGGGCTGGGTTGGAAGCCGTCGAGTGCGAGCCAGGAAGAGATCGCATTTTTCCAACTGGGTGGGGTCGTGCTGTCGCTGTATTCACGTACAAGTTTGGCAGAGGACGCAACGGTTGAGCCTGTGGGAACTGGCTTCTCAGGGATCACGTTGGCCTACAACACCAAACGGAAAGAAGAAGTGGATGAGGTGCTCCAACTCGTTGAGCAGTTGGGCGAACGGATCGTAAAACCAGCACAAGATGTCTTTTGGGGTGGCTATAGCGGCTATTTTGCCGATCCGGATGGGCACCTCTGGGAAGTCGCTTGGAATCCCTTTTGGGCGTTTGACGATGCTGATCAGGTGATTCTGCCTTCGTGACGAGCGTTGCCCTCATTGACTTACCCGTCTGGCGATCGCGGTCAGTGCTTTCAACCCGCGCAGGGAGCCACGAATGAGACGGATCGCGGCGATCGGCTGTCGCATCATGCCCCACGCAAGCGGTAATGCGTGCAGAGTGCCATCAGAGCCGATGGCCTGCGCCAGATCGGGTAGATCGTGCTGTGCGTTATCGCTAACTACTCGCAGCATGGCAACGCTTGCGCCTGCTTGATGCAACACGTCGAGCGCAGCAAACCCTTCCATATCAACTACGGTTGCCGAGTACTGTTGGGCAAGCTGGTGCTTTTCCTGAGCATATGAGACAAGGCGATCGCTCGTCAGTGCGCTGACTACAGCCGCCGTCGGTATTTTTTGCTGTAGCCATGCCAGCAACGCCGCATCACAGGGTAGGGCACCACCCGGTTTAGTGCGGTTAATACAGTCCCGATAAAGCACCACGTCAGCGATCGCGTGCTGTGGCCCAAGGCTACCGCAGAGTCCCATGATTAATAGCTTCTTACCTGCGATCGTGTTTGTCTGCTGCCAGGTTTTGAGATAGCGGCTGAGGGGTGCTGGCCCAACGGGAATAGGGATTACAGTAGGAAGCTGGGTACGTCCCACGCCCCGACGCACAGCTTGATATTCTGCTCCTTGCGGGACGAGAATGGTGTCAATCACAGGTCTGGCGTTCCAATTTGATGGGTGAATGTTGGTTTGGGTTAGCTTTTAGCGGTCAGCTTTCAGCTTTCAGTTTTACGGCATGAAACAATCATTTCAAAACGCTGTAGGATTAGTCCTGACTTGTGATGATGCTGTTGCTGACCTGTGATGATGCTATGCAGTCCTAAAAGCATTCGTGAAAAGCATGCTGTGTTCAACCCAAGTAGCGTCAGCGGTCAGCGGTCAGCCTAGAATTTAAAGCTGAAAGCTGAAAGCTATCCAGCATCATGTTCACAAATCAAATAGGATCGCCATATGTGTGTGAGATCGATACTGACATATCAGGGCTATTGATATGACCCGGTTGCGTAACCAAAAGACTGCAATGGTCTCCTTCTCTGTTTTGCTGGTAGCTACGATCGGAGGCGTCACTGCCAGACCGCTCATTGCGGCATGGCTCGTTAACCCCGTGCTGGCTCCGGTGTTAGGTGCCAGTGCTTTTCCGCTACCGACCAGTGTACCTGTAGGCACCGTCATTCGGATTGGTGGCTCCAGCGGGATGGAGACGATTAATCAAGTGCTGAAGCGGCGCTTTGAGCAGCAATTTGTTGGCACAGATGTTGTACTGAATACGCAGGGAACAGGGCCAGCGATTAAAGACGTGCTGGATGGCAATGCTGATCTGGCAGCCATTGGTCGATCGCTCACAGAGCAGGAAAAAGCGCAGGGACTCGTCCCCGTGCCCGTGTCACGGCATAAAATTGCGATCATTGTGGGGACGCAGAACCCGTTTAAGGGTGATTTGACGTTTGAGCAATTTGCCAAAATTTTTCGGGGTGAAATTAAGGATTGGTCGCAACTGGGCGGTGCTCGCGGTGCCATTCGGTTTATCGATCGCCCAGACAGTAGCGACACGCGCCAAGCCTTTCGCAACTACCCCGTGTTTAAGCAAGCCCGCTTTGTTACAGGAAAAACGGCGCGGCAGGTAGCTCAAGACAGCA
This sequence comes from Stenomitos rutilans, assembly GCF_059505485.1. Lineage (NCBI taxonomy): Bacteria > Bacillati > Cyanobacteriota > Cyanophyceae > Leptolyngbyales > Leptolyngbyaceae > Stenomitos > Stenomitos rutilans. The sequence continues at coordinate 54,146 of NZ_JCACKR010000053.1, read as the reverse complement.
CCAGCCAGGTAATACAGGCGCTAGGCACCGATGGTATTGGGTATGCGATCGCCGATCAGCTTGAAGGGCGGGGCGATGTGCGCGTGCTCACCATGCACAAAACCTTACCGAGTAACCCCAAGTATCCGTTTTCTCAGCCACTCATCTACGTTTACAAAGGCCCCCAGCCCAATCCATCGGCACAGGCATTTCTGGGCTTCGCGTCTGCCCCTACCAGCCGCAAAACTATTGAGACCGCTCGGAAAGAGTCAACCGCTCTCCTAGCCGCTAATCCTGAAGTTGCGTCCCCAACGCCCAAAGTCTCAGTTCCCAGTGCTCCAGCCCCAAAGCCCAGTGCCACTGCGGTACCCCAGGCCGCTTCTCCCGCGCCTTCTAACGCACCAGAGACGTCACTAGTCAGCGCAAGGCCCTGGTGGTGGTTGCTGGCACTACCGCTTTTGGGAGGACTGTTCTGGTGGCTGCTGAAAGACCGTGAGGGGCAGTTTGAGCCAGAAGAACCGCTGCCTGAGTCGATGGAACCGGATGCACCACTGGAAGAAACAATCGTGCCCGTGCCTGAGATTGTCCCACCTCTGCTGGGGACCCAATCGACGGGTCGTAGTCGCATTACTCTGGTACCCCGCGATTGCACAAACGCCTACGTTTACTGGGAAATGCCCACGGATGAAAAAGAGGCGCTACAGCAGCAGGGCGCTCGTAAACTTGTGCTACGGCTCTACGAGGTGACGGGGGTCGATCTTGACCACCAACCGCCCGTTAGTTTGCAGGAATTTGATTGCGATACTGAGGCGCACGATCGACACCTTCCCATTCGGACAGACGATCGTGATTATCTGACTGAACTCGGATACGTTGCCGAAGATGGCCGCTGGCTTTCGGTTGCTCGCTCGGAGGCCGTACATGTGCCTGCCTGCCTAGCGCCACAGCCATCGATCGCAACAGATGAACCAACGCCTGTGAGTGAACCATCGCCCGTGCTACGGGATGAGGGAAAGACAACCGACGGTGCCCCTTTGGTAGACGGTGGCGTGGCAGAAGATACCGCACCAGAAGGCGATGCAGGTACTCGCACGATGCTTGCGGACGATCGCACCTATCAGCCTTTTAGCGCCGAAGCGAATCACATTAGCCTGATGCCACCCAAGACCGCAGACGCTTACGCCTACTTAGACGTGGTTGGTCGGTCAAAAGGCGATCCTGGCACCACGTCCACGTCCTTCTTTTCACACGAAGCGGCAAGGGATCAGCGCCACGATCGCGCCACTGAAGACAGTTTGGCAGGAGACCATCAGGCAACAAGCCATGAGATTTTTCTGGTGCCTCGTGACCGTCAAAGTGCCTACATCCATTGGAAGGTGCTTCAAACAGACAAGGATGCTCTGAAGCATCAGGGTGGGCAGCAATTAGTACTGCGAATCTATGACGTGATGGGTACCGAAACCGCTTCTGGCTACAGTATGCAGCAGTTTCTCTGCAACGAATGGGAGCAAGAGCAGCTCGTACCCATTCCCGTCAGCAATGTTGACTATGTGGCTGAACTTGGCTACACCACGTTGGATGGACGCTTTTTAAGCCTGGCACGATCGATCCCCACACGGGTTCCTGGCGCTTAAGAAAGTGTTCCACGCACCGTTAAACGAGCCGTTAAAGCCCGTATTTTACACTTTGGCTCTGCTTTGAGTGCTCTTGATGCCAACGATCGCTCAAAGCAGTCGTTTAGAGTGTGAAACGGTAGGATGGCTAATAGATCATTAAGGGTTGGACCTACTACCGCAATGTCTTTGCGAGAGCGTTTTAACATTTCTAAGCTAGCGATCGAGTACCCCTGGCTGACGCTGGGCTTTTGGCTTGCTGTTTCCATTGCGGGGATAATGGCATTCAGTTCGCTTAAGTATGCCCTGTTTCCGGATATTACCTTTCCCGTGGTGGTGGTGAATGCGTCGGCAGAACTGGCGACCGCTCAAGAGACTGAAACTAAACTCACAGCCCCCCTCGAACAGGCACTGAAGGGGCTAGAAAAAGAAGGCTTGAATGGTGTGCGCTCTTCGACCTATCCAGGACGGGCGATCGTCAGCCTGTCGTTTGAGGTCGGCACCAATTTAGAACAATCGGTGAAGCGCGTTGATGCCACGCTTAAACCGCTCAAGTTGGCGAATAACAGCACGTATAAGCTCACTCCTGTTAATTTGAATGAGTCTGCGGTTGCCAGCTACGTCGTTGAAAGCAAGCAACAGTCCTTATCGCAGTTGACGACGTTGACTCAAGAACGGATTCTACCCACGATCGCACAAGTACCTGGTGTCCTCAAGGTCAACCTGCTGGGCATTCCCGGTGGGGCAACGGTCAAAACACCTGCATCAAAGCCAAACACAGCCGAACAGGTGATCCTGGATGCAGGCACCTCTGCGGTACGGTTTAGCGGTCGAGATGCCTTAGCCTTTGAGGTCATCAAGCGTAGCAATGCCAATACACTGGAGGTGGTAAAAGCCATTGAGCAGTCTGTTGAAAAGGTGCGATCGCAGGTCTTAGAGGTACAGATCAACCTGGCAGAAACGCAGGCAGAGTACATCCGTGAAGCAACAGATTCCACGCTGGATGCTCTGGTGCTGGCAACCGCGCTCTCGGTGATCGTCATCTTTCCTTTCTTGTGGAACTGGAAGGCCACGCTGATCTCGGCACTGGCGATTCCCACCTCCCTGCTCGGCACTTTCATTGTGATGGCAAGCTTTGGGTTCAACCTGGAAACCATCACGCTGTTAGCGCTGGCCCTAGTGGTGGGGATTATTGTTGACGACGCGATCGTGGATGTGGAAAACATCGCCCGCCACCTGGATGAAGAAAACACATCGCCTCGACAGGCTGCCATCAACGCCACGAACGAGATCGGCCTCACGGTGACGGCGGCAACTTTGACGATCGCGGCAGTTTTTCTGCCCGTTGGCCTGATGGAAGGGGTGATTGGTCAGTTTTTTCGCCCCTTTGGTATCACCGTTTCAGCCGCTGTCATCATTTCGCTGCTGGTGGCCCGCACATTGTCGCCCTTGCTGGCGGTTTACTGGCTGCGACCACAACAGCATCAGCCCACGACACAGCGTTGGTCAGGGTTTGTCCGCAGTTATTGGAGTTTGCTGCAATGGTCACTCAACCATCGGGGCATTGTGATTGGCGCGGCATTGCTTAGCTTTGCAGCAGGTGTGGCGCTCATTCCCATCATTCCGAAGGGGTTTATTCCCAAGCTCGATCGGGGCGAATTTAACATCACGTACACCGCTCCTCTACCCCAGGCGGCACTGGCTCAAGCGGCTCAGGCTCAGGGTACTGGTGCCCCTCCAACGACGCTTCCCGCAGGTATCAATCGTGCCGACTTAACAGCGCAACAGGCACCTCCTATCAACCCCCTTACCGAATCGCTCGACACGGCGAAGAAGCTCGAAGCCTTTGTGCTGAAGTCGCCTCAGGTGGAAGCCGTTTTTACGACTGTGGGCACTCGGCAACAGCCCAACAAAGGCACGCTTTACGTCAAGCTCCGCAAAGACCGCACTATCCACACGGCTGAGGTACAAGACCAGTTTCGACAAAATTTGCCTGTGCTCAAAGGGGTGACGACAAGCGTTGAAGATATTCAGTTTATTGATACGGGTGGTGAGAAGCCGTTACAGGTTGCGTTGATCGGCGATGATCCGCTGGTGTTAAGCCAGACGGCAAAAACCATTAAACAGCGGCTTGAGAAACTACCTGGCTTTGCGGATATCAGCACCACAGGTGACGCTAACACCAGTGACAAAATTGTCGAGATCGATCGCTGGAATGCTCGTCGTGTGGCATACGTCAGCGCAAACTTAGAGCAAAATTTGGCATTGGGTGCCGCGACCGATCGTGTCGTGGCGATCGCCAATGAAGTCAAGCCAGCCTCCATCACGCTCGATCTGGGCGGCGATTCGGCTAGAGTGGGCGAAATTTTTGGCAGCTTTGGCACCACGCTTACCCTCTCGGTCGTCTGCATTCTCGCGGTGCTGCTGCTGCTCTTCCGCAGTTGGACTGACCCGCTGGTGATTGCGTTCTCGCTGCCATTGTCGATCGTGGGCGCGTTGCTGGCATCCTTGCTCACGCGGAGCGACTTCGGCATGATTTCGGTCATTGGCATCGTGTTTCTGCTGGGTCTGGTCAACAAAAACGCCATTCTGCTGGTGGATTACATCAATCAGTTGCGCCGCAGCGGGGTTTCTCGTACCGATGCCATCCTCAAAGCGGCTCCTGTCCGCCTACGCCCCATCTTGATGACCACCGCTGCCACGATTCTTGGCATGCTGCCGATCGCACTGGGTTTGGGAGCCGGAGCCGAACTCAGAGCACCAATGGCGATCGCCATCATCGGCGGACTCGTCACCTCTACACTCCTGAGCCTGATCGTCGTTCCCGTCGTCTACGCACTACTGGACGACATCAAACTTCGATTAAAGAGGAAATCCATTTGAGCCGAATACGAGAGATTGAAGCGTTTGTTAAAATGAGCATCAGGTGGAGCAAGTATCCAAAATGCCTACTGTGTCTTAATTAGAAAGTTTATGTCGTGTCAGCTATCAGTTAACGTTTATCATGTTGCAACCGATTCATCTGATCTGCATTGATCATCATACTCGCAATGTCTACGTTTTGGCTGGATACGATGAAACGCTTGAGTTTGAAATTATACAAAACGGGGAGGTGTTGTGATGAGTCAAGTAAATCTTGATGCCATGAATGATGCTGAATTAAAACGATACTTTCTGTCAAATCGCCAAGATCAAGATACTTTTCAAGCGTATTTGGACAGGTTTAGCCAGCGCCCGAAAACAGTCATTGCGAGACCAAGCGATCCTGATTTTGATGCCAAGATTCAAGCAGCAATTCGACAAAAATTAGAAGCTTTGGGTAGTAGCCAAGCAGACAACAATACAGTAGAACGCATGGAATAATTTTGAGATCTACATAAGCGGAAAACCAGGCTTTTCAAACATGACACACTTAAACTTTGAGCCTATATTTTAGCACACTGGAATGATGGTAAAGCCCTCCAGAGCTACATCAACAAGCGCTATAGCGAGAATCCAACTACACAGGTATATGCGCCTGAAGATGATGTCGCCCAGCTATAACAGAGCATTTGAAAGGCAAAAAATAGCAGGAAGACTCTTAAATTTCTCAATCTATTCAATGAGTTAGCCGCCACAACTACACTAAAGACTCAATGCAAGCATTTGTTACGGGTGGAACGGGGTTTATTGGCGCGAATCTGGTCCGCCTACTGCTGCAAGAAGGATATGCGGTGAAGGCACTAGCGCGATCGCACAGCCGCTTAGACAACCTGCAAAATCTGGATGTCGAAATCGTCCAAAGTGACTTGAATGATCCCGGCTTGTGGCAACACATTAAAGGGTGTCAATTTCTCTTTCACGCGGCAGCCCATTACTCGCTGTGGCAAACCGATCGCGAGGCACTGTATCAAAACAATGTCGTCGGTACCCGTAACATTTTGGCAGCCGCACAGAAGGTTGGGGTAGAACGCACCGTCTATACCAGTTCGGTTGCAGCGATCGGCGTGGGCAGTGACGGCAAACCTGTAAACGAAATGTACCAAAGCCCGGTTGAAAAATTAATTGGTCACTACAAGAAATCAAAATATCTTGCCGAACAGGAAGCAGTCAAAGCGATGCAGGCAGGACAGGATGTTGTGATTGTTAACCCCAGTAGCCCGATCGGCCCCTGGGATATCAAGCCCACACCAACAGGAGACATTATCCTGCGCTTTCTCCGTCGCCAGATGCCTGCTTATGTGGATACCGGACTAAACTTCGTCCATGTGCAGGATGTCGCGTGGGGACATTTGCTGGCATTACAGAAAGGGAAGACGGGCGATCGCTATATTCTGGGCCATCAAAACCTGACGCTCAAGCAACTGCTCGATCAGCTAGCCCAGTTGACAGGGCAACCCGCGCCCCAGCGATCAATTCCGGCCTGGATTCCCCTCACGGTTGCATGGATTGACGAGCAAATTCTCGCGCCGCTGGGTAAAACGCCATCTGTACCGCTAGATGGCGTTCGGATGTCGCAACAGCCGATGTACTACGATGCCGCTAAAGCCGTACGCGAACTCGGTCTACCGCAAACCCCCATTTCTACGGCGTTGCACGATAGCATAGAGTGGTTTGTAAAAAATGGTTACGTGTTGAAAGGCAAAGGGGAAAGGCTCAAGGCTCAAGGATAAAAATTTAAGCCTTTGGCCTACTGCTTCGCAGAAGCAAGCTACATACTTGAGCCTTTCTTCATCCGTGTTCCCGTTTTGAGGAGTGAAAATGTATGGCAATTCTTCTACAGCAGGCGATCGAAGTTGGTAAGTATATCGTCTCTCAACGTCTGAAGGGACGCACAAAGTATCCCCTGACCTTAATGCTGGAACCGCTGTTTCGTTGCAATCTAGCGTGCCCTGGTTGTGGCAAAATTCAACATCCCACCGACATTCTGCGTCAGAATATGACCCCTGAACAGTGCTTTGCTGCTGTTGAAGAGTGCGGGGCACCTGTGGTTGCCATTCCTGGTGGGGAACCATTATTGCATCCCCAAATCGACGAAATTGTGCGGGGTCTGGTCGATCGCAAAAAATTTATTTACCTCTGCACCAACGGCATTTTGCTGGAGAAGAGCCTGGATAAGTTTACGCCCTCGCCTTATCTGACGTTTAGCGTCCACTTGGATGGCTTGCGCGAACATCACGACAAGTGCGTCGATCGCAAGGGCGTGTTTGATGTTGCCGTCAAAGCGATCAAAGCGGCGAAAGCGAAAGGCTTCCGGGTCACTACCAACACCACGATTTTTGATGGCACTGACCCAAAAGAGATGCAAAGCTTCTTCGATTTCCTTGAAACGCTGGGCACCGATGGCATGATGGTGTCCCCCGGCTACAGCTACGAGTGGGCACCTGACCAGGAACATTTCCTCAAGCGCGAACAAACGAAATCACTCTTCCGCGAAATTCTGGCTCCCTTTAAGGCGGGTCAAAAGAACTGGAACTTCAATCACAATCCCCTGTTCCTAGACTTTCTCACGGGTGTTAAAGACTATGAATGCACACCCTGGGGAATGCCAAGCTACAGCGTACTGGGTTGGCAAAAGCCTTGCTACCTGCTCAACGAGGGGCATTATGAGACGTTCCAGGAACTTCTGGACAACACTGATTGGAGCCAATATGGGCACTCTAGCGGCAATTCTCAATGCGCCGACTGCATGGTGCATTGCGGCTATGAACCCACCGCCGCTGTCGATGCGATGCAGCCGCAAAACATGATGCGGGCGATCGGCAGCGTGTTTGGTGTTGCAAACTGAACCAATATATTTGTAGGGACGTTTCATGGAACGTCCCTACAAATTCATGCCCAAGACATGACGCTAAATGGCACAGCAGATCTTTTAATCAGTAAGATCTCTAGCTGCACGATCGGCACCACTCCAAACATCGTCAGCAGTTTTCTCAGCACCCTTCGCATAGCCTGAGCCAAATTCTTTAAAGGCTTCTGCTGATTCTTTACCAATGCGCTTAAAGCGCTCACCAAGATCGCCTTCTGTTTCACGGGATTCTCGATTCCATTGCCCGGTTGTTTTGGGTCGATCAGCATCGTTTTGGTTAATGCGATCGCGAAGGTTTGCAGGCAAGGCTTGATCATTCTTGCCAGGATCAACGTTGGTGGTTAATAGAAGAAAGCCAACTAAAGCAGCTGCGAAAACTTGTTTTAGTTGCAGTCTATTCAGTAAGGCGTTAAAACGAGCGATCGCTCTAGAAATCAAATGTGTCATGCCATTGCTCCATTAATGCGTTCTTAACCTTTCGCTGTTCTGAGATGTGTTTACTTGCTCCAAAGGTGGCAATTACAATCAACGAGAATTGCAATCGTCTGCACAGATGGATGAGGTCGTTGGTATTATTCTTTACTTCAAACCAGTAACTTCAAGCGATTAACATCTCTCAGCACATCGTCAAGACTAACGTTCGACACAGCATGTTTCCTCCAACAAAAGTTATAGTTCTGTGGTGTGAATGCAGGCAATACAAATTACAGCAGAATTCGGGAGTCAAAAAGTAGGAGACAGGCGTGAAAAGACTGACATGGAGCTTCTAAACTTTGATATGCATAGGACTCATGCATTTTGATTGAAACCTCGGCAGTTTAAGCGACGACATTTAGTGATGACGCCTGATGCCTGGTGAACACGCTGATTGACTAAACAGAAGTCTTGAAAGGCTGATGACGCTGTTGCTCACCTGCCCGTGCTTAAAAGCCGAGCTAACAACGCGAAACCCGTTAAAACGTGTGGCGAGATGCTTGCAGTCCTCTAAAGAGGAGTTCCTTCGGTTAGCCCGCACTTTGAGTGCAGGACGGGGTGGACGATCCCGGCAAGATTTGTCAGCCAACCAGGTGAAAACCTCGGAGGTTTGCGTCAGTCCTATATAAATTCTTTTATCTGAAAGCGGCTTTTTCTCTCAAAATCGCTTTTGATAGGGCATAACGGTTTTTTCTGATCAACCATTCGATGAAGCGCTTACAGAGTTCCTTGCTTGCCTGTTTTCTCTTGATTGGTAGTAGTTCGCTAACAGGCTGCAATGTGGAGAAGGCGCGCGCCATTCAGAGTGCTGCTGTGCAGTTTAAGTCCGAATCGCTGGCAGCGATCCAGGCGATCGACGACATGCGCAAGCAAGAGTTGGAACCGCCGCCGCGATCGCAGTCTGAAATCCGAAGCGACTTTGTGACGGGCATCTTGAACTCCAAAAGTGACATTAATGCCAGTTTGATTGATTTGGCGATCGATCCCTACAAGCCACCTGATGATCCAGAGTGGAACACCTTTACGGCTGATCTACGGAACCAATACGAAACCTTTGCCACTATTTTTGACAAACTCGATGCGGGCAGTCTGGTTGCCGTGGATGAAGTCCGCCAATCAGCCGAACATGCCAAAACGCTGACCGTACAGATGGCGCTCTTTGCCGATGCAGTAAGCAAAAACCCGCCCGTTCTCTACCGCTATCGCAATGCGATCGTCGTCAAACTACGCAAGCAACGCCAGGCTTACCAGTCGCTTCAGACACAGCTCAAAGCAAACCACGGCTCGATTGATGCCAGCCCCCAAGCCTCACGAGACAAGCTACGCGATATCGAAAATCAGGTCGGCGAGATTATGGGTGAATGGCAGCAGGTGAAGCTACAAGAGCAAAAACTGCTAGAGTCAACTCTCACCCAATGCCTCAAAGCGGCTGTGCTGGGCAAAGAGCTAGGGAACCTGATCAACCGCTACGATCAGCTTGATCTCAACACGATCAATGCGCTAGTACCTCGTATTCTCAACATCGCTGGAGGCATTAGCGGACGAGATGTAAGCTTTTTGCGTGTTAAAACAACCAGCGTCATTGGCGAAATCAACCAAGATCCATTGTGGAAAGGTGCAGCAAACTTAGCGCTAGGTCAAGTGAATACAGCTGTCGTCAATCGACGCAAAGCGCAGGCATCGCTTTCGGTGAAGAAATGACCTCTATCCAAAAATATGCGGCTTTATCGCGCCCCCAATACTCCGTATACCGCCAAAAGACTTGAGAATACAATCACTGTAGGAACCTGATGATGACCGACAGCAACACCCTCTTTCTACAAACAGCGGCGGCTGTGATGAACGAGTTGGATATTCGTTATATGGAGGCCGATTTGGATGGCAAGGTGCAGCTCAAAGATGACCTGGACAGAGCCATGATGACTTTTTCAGAGATCCGTTGCCGCATTTTGGAAAGCGAACTTACCTGTACACCAGCGGATGTTGCCAAAATGCAACAGTTGCGGGAAGAAGTCAATGAGGCAGGAGAAATACAATCTGTTCTCTCTACAATGGTGCGATTGACTAAATTCTTTGCTCGTTTATAGAGTGGCTGATCATCTCTATGAATTGGCGGGGCAGGGGCAGAGCAAGTGTATGCGTGGGCTACACTGAAAGCCAGATTTAAACAGAATGTGAATTTTCTGGATCAGTCCACTATATTTAGGTATTATCTGAAGCTTAAAACGGAAGTAAAATGATTCTTAAGCGCTAGATATAGCGTTTACGGCAGTTTGTTTGATGACGGTGACTTTGGACAATGAGTGTTAAACAGCGAATCTAGCAGGGCTTCGGCGCGGGTGTGAGATGGAACACTGGGAATTTTTATTGCAGAAAGAGGGCGATCGCTCCTGGCTTCCACTCGATTCGCCAGATGTAGAAATCCTGGAGGGTCGCTACCGCGTGGTGGCTCGCTCAAGGTATATAAACGCCGCGATCGACATCCGCATCGCGCACCTGGCAACCGAAGCCGTACCTCCTAAGCGTCGCATCCAGAAACGATCGTGCCGAACGAATCACGATGGCTTGATGGTGGTCATTCCCTTTACCCACCTTGAGTCAGGCCAGTGGGAATTATGCTGCTCTCCCGCCGACTTGATGAGTGACCTGATGGCAGGAGCGCAACCGTATGCGTTAAAGCTGCAAGTCCTCGCGCATTCCTTAGAAGAAGACTGGGAGCCAGATTGGGTGGCACCTACGGCTCAGCCTGCTGCCACATCTACACCGACGGCACAAGGTATAGAGCCAGTGCAAAGCGAGGCAGACCCCAATACGGGTGTGATGAATCATGCCGCGATAGTAGGCGCGTCCGCAGCAGATGAGCCACTCTCATCATCCACAGCGGCTAGTCAACCAGTCTCTTTACCCCCAGAGGTGGCTGAAATCCTTGCGGCTTCAATGGATCGGCTGTTCCAAATTGCGGAGCAAATGTCTGATCAGTTGGTTGATGAAGTGCTGCAAGATTTTGATTTGACTGCGATCGCCAATGCACCAACAGCGGCTTCCAATGAAACAGCACAGCCAACGCCTGAACCAGCCACAGTCGCACCGACATCATCAGGCGATTCGATGGCTGAGTCAGGGGAGGAGCAATCTTCTACAGGCTACACGCTCGCCGCCAATGAAACGTTTATGCTGACGCTCGACCAATCCGCGTTTGTGGCGGCACGGGGAGAGGTCATGACGCTTTCTGGGCAGTTGGCGATTGTATCGACCTCCGAGTCTGTTGCTGGTCAGCGCTTAGTCCCGTCTGCTACATCCCCTATGCCAACCAGAGAGCAAGGGCTGAGTGACCCGTGGGAAAGCGATGTTGCACTCGATCTGCTGGGTGTAACCGCTCAAGAAATTCAGCTTTGTCTGCGTGACCCTCAGAGCCTACAGGTTCTGGTCAGCGATCGCCAACCGCTTCAGCAGCAGCCCCTACCCTGTCCCTTCACCTTTTTCTTCTCGCTACCCGATGCATTTACAACCCACCTCGTCTTGGGAGAAGTTTTGCTCTGTGGCACGTTCATCGGTAATGAGGCTACCTCAATCGCACTCGTCACCCAGGCGTTTTCCATTACGGTTGACCCTGGCGCGCTGGTTAACGAACTGACGAAGCTGAATGATGCCCTGACGGCTGATATTGAAGATGAAGAGCGCATTGATTTGCCGCTAGAACTATCGTCTCGTCTAAAAGAGCAAGCCACTCCTGCGATCGACCTATCCTTCTTGAGTGAGTCGATCGTCGAGTCACCAGTAGAGCGATCGCCCCGCTTTCCATCCCTGGCTGGGCAACCGTTGCCACCTCAAATTTATCGACCTGCTCCCAATCAAGTCCGCGCCAAAGCACCTGACTTGCCTGCGTTTAAGCTGGTTGCGTCACCAACAGTTTCGACCGATGCTTCATCAGCAAATGAGCAGGTTTCCACAGAGCCCCCAACCGTTGAGTCGGCGGCTAGCGCCGCTGTCGATGTGCCGATAGACAGTGCTGAAGCGGAGTACATAGCTTCAGATAACATTCAGGCTACAGAGGAAGCACGTTCTGATGCTTTGACTAACGAGGTAGGCGAGACGGCATCCTCTGATGTAAACACAAGCGTTGCAGTAGACAATATCGATCCAGCTACCGAAGAAGTACCGCTGGATTTGCCATCGCCTACTCAAATGTCCTTTCAATCACTGAAGCTTCAGGATCGATTTCTCACCCGCCTGACTTCATTAGCGACAGATGCTGAGCTTTCAGCGCTGTTAAAAGCCAATATCGCGCCTGGTCAAGCTTCGTCTTCGCCAGCACAGTCACCAGCGCTTGCGGAAGACCGTTCCCTCAGCGAGGAGATTGTCATTGATGACGATTCCCAGCCAACCGAGCGACGACGCAGCAAGCCAGTTGCCTCTACTGAGCCAGAGCCTTTAGACACACCACCCAGTCATTTGCTTTTGCCAGCAGACGACCCTGTGCCAACCCCAATTCTGGAAGTGACAACGGGAGAATTAACGGCTGGGAAGCCCATCAGTATACGGGTCAAATTGCCTGATCTCCTGCCCCGCATTTACGTCAAGCTCTGGGTCATCGATCGCCAAACCCGTTCACTACTGGATGGCCCCCGTTGGCTTGTCGATTTTCTCCCCAATGGACTAGGTGAGTTAGAAGCAATGACCCCACTGACAGTACCATTTGGAAGTGTGGAGCTTCGTTTTGAGGCGATCGCGGTTGAAATGCATACCCAGCGCGAAAGCTACAAAGTCGCCGTTGATCGAATTGTGGTGCCACCTGATTTGCCAAACGTTTCTTTAGACGACTTTCATGCTTAGAGCTTGACCTCTCTCAAGTATTAAATGTGCTGAAGCACTGAATATTAAGAATGGTTAGAAGTCAGAAACATGACACCGCTTCACAGTAAAGTCAGTTTTGGAACCACTTAAATTTAGATAGGAAACTTGTTATGACAGGTTCATACGCAGCTTCGTTCTTACCCTGGATTCTCATCCCAGTTGTTTGCTGGCTCCTGCCCGCAGTGGTTTTTGGCCTACTGTTTCTCTATATCGAACGTGAAGATCCAAGCGGTATTTAAGAGCATCGCTGTTTAAGATCCCCACTGCTTGCAGCAGACATTGACCTGTAGCAGGCCACCTGTAGCAAACCATTGAAAAGAGACCTCCTAACTTAGTTAAGAGGTCTCTTTTTGCTTGTCAACCGCACGCTCTTGACACAGATTTCAAACAGGCTTGGACTCTGTATTAAACGCGTTAATCCAGGGTCTACATGGAGGAACCAAGACCTGAATAAGCACCATAAAAGAAAAGACCCAGAACGACCAGCACGCCCGTGCCCGCGATCGTCGCTACAATCCACAACGGAATTCTTCCAGAACTAGACACAACAATCACCTCTTAAACGAAAAAGCTCATCTGATGCAAAGGGAAGCCAACTGAAAGCTGAAAAGAACTAGTTAAAGAAATAGCTAGAAAAGAGAATGCCAAGTGTAAAAATCATCAGCAAGCCCAGGTAAAGCGATGTACGGTTTAGCTCGACTGGCTGCTTGTTGGGGTTTGGACTTCTGGTTGCCATGAGTATTCCCTATCGTTGAATAAACTGCATTGCGGCGATCGCGCCTAAAAAGAAAACAGACGGCACAGCCAGCGTATGCACAGCTAGCCATCTCACAGTGAAAATAGGATACGTAACGGGTTCGTTGGGGGTTCTGCTAGTCATAACGGTGAGTCATCCTTAAATTACTTGGCGAGAAACTCTTCAATCTCTTGTTTCGCTTCAAAGCGGTCTTTAATAATCGGTGCTGATTGCACTTGCGTTGGATAGTATTCGTTGGGACGAGGGGTACCAAACGCGTCATAGGCCAAACCTGTCTGCACAAACAGCCAACCGGCAATGAATAATGCTGGAATTGTGATGCTATGAATCACCCAGTAACGGATGCTTGTAACGATGTCCCCAAACGGGCGCTCTCCAGTAGTACCAGCCATTTAGATTCCTCCACTGACAACAATTAAACGCTGACTTATGTTCATCATACGAAACCACCGAACCACTCACAAGCAACTTTTTAAGATTAAGTAAAAGCAACTTAAGATCAAGCAACTGAAAATAGTTCGGCACTGCTCGATCTTTGTAGTTCATTTGTGCAAACCAACCACGATCGCTTCACTATGCCGCTGCTCCTGTGTCGCTGTACCGTAGCAATGTTCCTTTCTGTCCGATAATAAAGCCCTGTTCTGAACCCAGGAACAGAATCTTATAAAGGTTAGACGGAACGTTCTCGATCGAGCGATCTTTTTCCCACGTTTCGCCACCGTCCAGGCTGCGCAGGAGATTGCCGCTGCCACCAGAAACCCAAACCTCACCTGGAGTGCGATACGCCAGGTCTAGCAAGCCCCAACTGGTAGAAAACTCAGGACTCACCGCATTTTCCCACTCATCGGGTGTGTTTGGCACCTGGAATTGAATCTGCCCACCACGCGCAATCATCCAAAGCCGACCATCCGGGGCAAAACCCATATTCTGGAGTCGTCGAGAGCTATTGCGATTGTGAGGTTCCCATGCGGTTTGTCCGGGCTCCCAGATAGAGTAAAAGTTACCACGAGACGATACCGCGACGTAGCGACCATCCGGTGCCCGCGAAATATTGCGGATGACACCAACCGCCGCTTCGACCATTGCCTTCCAGTTTTTACCCCCGTCTGCTGTGCGATAGATCGCTCCAATATCGGTCGTCATTTCAGCCGCTTTGGGGCCAAGGGCAAGAACCGTATTGGGAGAACCAGGAAGCTTTGCGCTCAAAGGCACTCTAGCCCACGACTGACCGCCATCCGTCGTATGGAGCAACAGCGACGGTTGACCCGCAATCCAGCCTTCGTCACCAGAAAAGCTCACCGAGTTGAAACGATAAGCCTGGTCTAGATCCAGGTTGCGGGGTTCCCAGGTTTTACCGCCATCAGTGGTTTCCAACAAGGTGGAATTAGTACCTGTCAACCAACCATGCTGAGCATTGATGAAGCTCAGATCCAACAGATTGGCCTCGGTGGGTACCGAGATGGGTTGCCAGGGACTGGCGCTAATCGAAGGTAGATAGCCGCCGCAGCTTGAACACAGCAGCGCGATCGCACACAGCACGATCGCCTGCCTGATGACAACCCACTGTCCGATCGTCCGCCTCAGAAAAGTTGTAACTAAATGCATTGCGCTCAAATCTCTACTCAATCTCATGCAGTTGTTTGTCAAGAATGTCTAAGCTGTTCCTCAGAATTTGCAGCGTCACGGTTAAGCAGAGGCGTAAGCCTCGCCTTCTCATCTAGCTCACTGCAAGCCATAAAGACTAATAAAAAATAGGAACCCTAAAGCCAGGGCACCAAAAATCAGAATATTCTTTTGTCCGGGTGTTAAAGTGTTAACTCCAAGCCCATAGCCCAAATTTTCCTTAAACCCAGATGGTGAACCCACTTCGCCAATATTGGAGAAACGTGTTTTGGCTGCACCACACACAGGGCAGCGCCAGCCGTCAGGCACAGCCTCAAAGGGAGTGCTCTCTGGAATCTGGCGTCGATCGTCTCCTTTCAGTGGTTCGTAGATATAGCCACAGGTTTGACACTCGTAACGGTCTAAAGCTGTTGGTTTAGCAGCATCTGTACTCATTGCTCTGGTGCCAGGGATAAAGGCAACATTAAAATACGCTTTGAGATCCCAGAATTCTGAGATCTCTGTAAACGATTATGACATGAGTGGGAATCGCTGAATATTGACATCGCAAAAGTTGAGCGGAAGGCAGAGAGCAGAGGGCAAAAGGCAGAAGGCAGAAAAGGCTGATAGCTGACCGCTGACCGCCCATCCCTCTTACCTTCCCTCTCTTCAGCTTATCTATAGAGTCCAGCGGGGCTTTTCGATACATCTTGGGTAGCGCTGACCCTATAATATGAAGGCAAGTAACGTAAACGTTTTTCCGGTCATCCAACAGCCTGAGGGGTATTGCTAGTGTTTGTCCTCAGTGGTTATGAGTATCTACTTGGCTTTTTAATGGTCTGTAGCCTGGTACCGCTCTTAGCGCTAACGGCGTCTAAGCTAGTGCGTCCCAGTCGCCGAGGCCCAGAGCGTCGCACAACGTATGAGTCTGGCATGGAGCCGATCGGTGGTGCATGGATTCAGTTCAACATTCGCTACTACATGTTTGCCTTGGTCTATGTCATTTTTGACGTAGAAACGGTGTTCCTCTACCCGTGGGCAGTGGCGTTCAACCAGTTAGGCTTATTAGCCTTCATCGAAGCGCTGATTTTTGTTGGCATCCTTATTATTGGTCTTGTTTACGCGTGGCGCAAAGGAGCACTGGAATGGTCATAAATCCAAAGGCGGCGACGAAAGGTGGCATCGGCGCGTCCGAGGTGATCTTAAATCCGATCGAGCATCCGCAAGTGACTCACGATCTGTCCGAGAACGTGGTGTTGACGACCGTGGATGACCTTTACAACTGGGCACGCTTGTCGAGTTTGTGGCCGATGCTTTACGGCACGGCTTGCTGCTTTATTGAGTTTGCCGCGCTGATTGGCTCACGCTTTGACTTCGACCGCTTTGGGCTGGTACCGCGATCGTCTCCCCGGCAGGCGGATTTGATTATCACGGCTGGCACCCTCACCATGAAAATGGCTCCAGCGCTGGTGCGTTTGTATGAGCAAATGCCAGATCCTAAGTATGTGATTGCGATGGGAGCCTGCACCATTACAGGCGGCATGTTTAGCGTCGATTCACCAACGGCTGTGCGTGGGGTCGATAAGCTCATTCCGGTGGATGTCTATCTACCAGGTTGCCCACCACGACCGGAAGCCATTATCGATGCCATCATCAAGCTACGAAAGAAAATTGCGAATGAGTCGATTCAAGAGCGTGGCGTGCTGCGTCAGACCCATCGGTACTACAGTACAACCCACACCATGAAAGCGGTGGAGCCAATTTTGACAGGGCAGTACCTTCAGTCAGAAACACGAGAAGCGCCACCTATAGAGTTACGAGAGGCGATGGGTCTCCCTGTACCACCCGCACTCAAGGCCGCCGAAAAGGAGGGACGCGATCGTGCCTGAAGAAGAGTCTAGAGCAACTCCAAAAGCCGATGAAGGTGCTGCCCTTGCGCCGCCTGCAAAGTCTGTGCCAGCGGAAGTAGCAGGTACCGTTTCAAAATGGCTGACACAAAATGGGTTTGACCATGAATCTCTAGGCTCAGATGCATCTGGTGTAGAGATGCTGAAGGTAGAGCCAGAGTTTCTGGTGCCCTTTGCTACGGCACTCTACGCCTATGGCTTTAACTATCTGCAATGTCAGGGAGCCTACGATATGGGGCCTGGCGACCAATTTGTGAGCTTTTATCACTTGATCAAACTGGGCGATAACGCCGATCGTCCAGCTGAAGTCCGCATTAAAGTCTTCTTGCCGCGTGAAAACCCTCGCGTGCAATCGGTTTACTGGATTTGGAAGACGGCGGACTGGCAGGAGCGGGAATCCTACGATATGTACGGCATCATTTATGAAGGTCATCCGAACCTGAAACGTATCTTGATGCCAGAAGATTGGGTGGGTTGGCCTCTCCGCAAGGACTATATCTCGCCTGATTTTTACGAATTGCAGGATGCCTACTAAGCTGTGCTCTTCAGCAGTGGTCTATGAACCAGCATTGAACCACTGCTGAAGATTCAGTCTGAACTTACGCCAACCTCTGAGGTGTTGACCAAGCATTAAACCTCAGATTTGCTTCGACGTTTAAACCTTCAAGGGTTTGGCAAACGAGATTTTGGCAAAATGCGGTTAGTTCCCTGATTCTTGTTTGGCTTTACTCTTTACCCAATCTTGGCCGATTTGAATGGTTACGTCGGAATCAAGATCGCCCGTACTTTCGATCCGCACTTCACCAAACCCAAGCGATCGACGGACAGCTTCAGCACTTTTGACATCGCCTTGCTGCGCAACGATGCGGGTAACGTTGAGCGGCTCACGCTTTGGCTCTGCAACGCTGACATTACCATAGCCACCCTGCTTGAGTTTGCTCACTATGGCTGGAGTGGCACTAGTTTGACGCGTGCTGTCTTGAAGAACGATCCTTACGGCATTCGCATAGGACTCGGTTGCCGATACGGTACCAAAATCAAAGTGCTGCGCCATCATGGTTTGAATGCGCTGTGCACTCGGAAGCCAGTAGCTCACCCCACTAAATTCATGCGGCTGACTGAAGCTGCCTGGTACCATTAACATCTGCACCTGAGAGCGATTAGTACGTGCCGCAAAGCCAACTAACGCCACGAGTTCTTCAACACTAAGGTTAGTGTCGATATGTGACTGAACGATCGAGAGAATTTTGGGTAAACGCACCAGCGTTGCAGGGTTGAGAGTCTGCTCCATGAGCGATCGCATCACCATCTGCTGCCGCTGAATGCGGCCAATATCGCCATATTCGTCATGGCGAAAGCGGAGGAGTTGCAGGACTTGATCGCCATTCAGGTGTTGCTGACCTGCTTTCAGGTTGACATACAGATGCTGGCTTTCATCCTTATATTTCATGTCTTTGGGTACAAAAACCGTTACGCCGCCGAGCGCATCGACGAGGGCTTGTACCCCCTGCACATTAATGGACACATAGCGATCAACCCCAACGCCGCCTAACAAGTCGCTGGTTGCTTTGGCACTCAGCGCCGGACCACCATCCACGTTGGCTTCATTAATTTTAGTCACGCCATAACCTGGTACTGCTGTGCGGGTGTCTCTCGGAATCGAAAGTGCCACCAATTTTTTCCCTTCAGGATTGAACCGTAGCAGCAGCATGGTATCGGTTAACCCATCAAAGGAGTTAACCAATGCCTGATAGCGCAATTTTTTGAGATTAGCAGGTGGGTTTTGAACGTCGGTCGTCAGCACTTTGAGACCCAACACCAAAATATTTACTGGGCGGGTTAGTTCAGGCAGTTGTAGACTGTTGTTTTTCGAGATGCTTTCGTTTTTAGAAAAGACTGATGCCTGTTCAGGACTCAGCTTGCGTTGCATGAGGGGCGTACTTGCGAATGACATCGCCAACAGTGCGCCTGCGGTAGCTGATAGCAACGCCACTCCTGCCAACCCACTCATCAACCAGAGCCAGTGCCGCCCTTTCTGTTTTGGCACCTTTCTCAGCACTGCCTTTGGTTTCCGCGCTGCCTGCGGAGGACGTTTATTTGAACCGTTCACTGATTTCTTCTACCCCACACAACGATTAGGACTGCTGAAACGGCGACATTATTGCAACAGTAGACTGAATAGCTCAGGAAAACGGACTGTGCAGATATCAAAAATGATAGCTCTACCGTTAGAGGCCCTGTTGCGATGTCTGCCCAGCGCTTGCCGCTTTTGATGCAACCCTAGCAGCAGCATGGTAGCAATAATTTCTCCGATCGGCTGCAAAGGTTCAATAATCATATGCGAACCATTACAAATTGGAGCGATCAGCGTCCGTCGTGCGGTGTGGCACCTGTTATACAAAAGCCGTCATCAAGGCGATCGCGCACGGTCACCCCATTAAGATTACCGTATCAATCACATGAATCACGCCATTGTCGGCTTCAATATCAGCCGCAACAACGGTGGCATTTTTAACCTCAAAGCCATCAGTAGTATTAATGCGAATTGGCGAACCCTCAACTGATGTCAGCGAATCCACAGTTTGCAAGTCAGCGTGCATGAATTTTCCTGCAACTACGTGATAGGTCAGGATGCGGGAAAGTTGAGGAATATTTTGCACCAACGTCTGTATAGTGCCAGGTGGCAGTTTGGCAAACGCTTCATCTGTTGGCGCAAATACAGTAAAAGGGCCAGGGCTGCGTAGCACATCAACTAATGCAGCCGCCTGTACCGCTGTAACAAGCGTCTTAAAGGAATCAGCATTGACTGCAATATCAACGATGTCTGGCATAGGAGTAAGGGGATAAGGGCTGAAGGAGAAGGCAAAAGTGGAGCAGGCAAGGGAAACGGGGGAGGCAGAGGAAGCAGAGGAGGCTAACTCAAAACTCAGAACTCCTCACTTCTACCTGTATTCCTGGTGCTGGATGTTGCGGATTCGCGCTTCGGGGCGTTTGAAGCGATCGAGTTGGGCTTCAAAGAACGCTCGGTTCGCCTGGAGATGCTTAGGGTTTGGGTCGTCGAGAGGATACAGGAGGGCGGTGCGTAGTGCCTGGATGACGGCTGAGGTAACGCAGTACATCGATCGCTGGAAGCTAACGCCCAGTTGGATCAGCATGTCATCTTCGCCACGACAGTGCTGACGGTAATAGTCCACCAAATAGGGCGGTAAGAAGTGCAACATATCCTGCATCAACAGGGTGGGTGGAATGCCTGCTGTGCCGACCGGAAAGACATCGGCGTAAAGAATGCCAAAGTGGAAGTCCCTTTGCTCATCGGGCACTTGCTTGGCTTGAGCGTTGTAGGACTTGGTGCCCCGGAATGGCGACGTGCGGTAGAAGACTGCTTCTACATAGGGCAGGGCTGCTTCATAAAGCCACATAAAGCCTTTCGTTTTGGGAATAATTTCATAGCACTCGCCCCGGATGTAGACATGGTGGTAGATGGGGCGACCCGCGATCGCAAAAATACCATTGACCAGAAAGTTCATGGCATCGGGAACGCTGGCAATTTTGCCTTCATCGTACAAATCCGACATTTCAAAGAACACGGGAGCCATCACTTCCCAGAACAGCCCCAGGTTGGCGTAGTACGACATTTGCCGACACTGCTCCAAAAACAGATCAGGAAACAGTTTGTACAAGCCCAACATCGCCGGGTTGTATTTGAAGTACGCTCGAATGGCGCGATCAGCATTCGCTTTGTACTCTTCGCTATCCAGATAGGGATCAAACTGACCACCCATACCCCGATGCCAGAGCATCGATCGCATGCATTCCTCGGCAAACTCCATATTGATGCGATCGTGCCAGAGGTGATGGAACAGTCGGGGCATTTTGATGGTTTCCCCTTTCTCCATAAACGCTAGCAGTTCAGGATGTGCCGTCGCTTCGCCTCGCCAGATCCGCAAATCGGCATCATCGCCTGCGTAATGGTTGTGCAATTCCAGATACTCGTTCGGCAAAAAGTATTTGAAAAACGGCAGCGGATTCAGAAACTCTTGCTCCGCAATGTACAGCAAATCACGCCAGTAGAAATCCATCGGCACTGCATACGCCTTGTACAGGCCAATAATTTGCATCAAGTTTTCGGGCGTATCCGGTAGCATCACACCACCTGCTTCTAAGCGATGCACAATATCAGCAAATTCGTGCTGAGAGGGAGGGAGAATGGTTTTGGTAGGGGTTGCAGTGGTCATGGGTGGAGAGAGTTTTGAGTTTTGAGTTTTAAGTTTTGAGTTTTAAGCGTGGAATACTGAGGTCTAAACTCGGAACATCAAGCTTTTGGGCCGGAAGGCCGAGCTTAGAACTCAAAAGGTTGAGCTTAGAACTCGGAAGATGGAGCCTGGAACTCGGAAGCTGGAGCTTGGAACTCGGAAGGTGGAGCTTGAAGGTCGGCGTGTCGAGCTTGGAACTCGGAAGGTGGAGCTTGAAGGTCGGCGTGTCGAGCTTGGAACTCGGAAGCTGGAGTCTGGAACTTGGAGTGTCGAGATCTGTGGTCGAAACGTCGAGCTTTTGGGTCGGAAGGTCGCGTTTGGGACTCGCCACAGCACGTCTAAACTTGCAAGCGCTGATTCTGTCTTATGCATGCTTCAGCCTTTAGCCTTTCCCCCCATTCCCGACTTCCGATTCTCGACTCCCAACCGATCGCCAATAGCCACCTGCTGCCCGCTACTGATGGGCAACGCTGCCACCATCGCGTTTGTGGTCGGTTCACTCCAGCGCAGAAGCCAGGTTGGCTGTATCCCCAGAAAGAAAATGATTACGATCAGTACCAGGGCGGGTGTTTGCTCTGTCCATGTGACGTTGGGATAGTAGGCCGTTGCGTTATCTAGCTTGCCGAAACAGGTGCGGTTGAGCAAAATCACGAAGTAAACAGCCGTTAGCCCACTGGCGATGACACACAGCAGCGTGGGAATGGGGAAGACTGGAAAACTGCCCTGGAAGACCAGAAATTCTGCGATGAAACCAACCATACCGGGGATACCAGCGCTTGCCATGCCGCCGAGAATGAGCAAAGCGCTTGTTAACGGCAAACCGCGAATGGGATTCAGCAGACCATTGAGCTTATCTAATTCGCGAGTACCCACCTTCGCTTCAATGACACCCACCAGATAGAACAAAATTGCCAGAATCAAGCCGTGGCTGACCATTTGACCAATGGCACCCAGCAAACTCAACGGTGTTCCAGCAGCACAGGCGACCAGGACATACCCCATATGCCCGATCGAGCTATAGGCCACCATGCGCTTGATATCTTTTTGAGAAATCGCGGTCAATGAGCCATACATCACACTGACAACACCCGCGATCGCCAATCCTGGTGATACCAGCGACCAGGTATCTGGGAACAACTGCAAGCCAAACCGCACAATGCCATAGGTACCTAACTTTGCCAAAATGCCACCCAGCAAAATCGCCACAGGCGGTGATGCTTCCACATAGGCATCGGGCAACCAGGTGTGTAAGGGAATCAGCGGCGTTTTAATGGCAAACCCAATAAGCAAAATCGTGAGCAGAACGAGTTGTGCCTTGAGCGGCAAGTCTTGAGTATTAATTGCCCCATAGTCAAAGCTCGACGCACCACTGAGCCAGGTTAAGCCGAGGAAACCAACCAAAATCAGCACACCTGAAACTGCTGTATAGATGAGAAACTTCATCGCGGCGTAGTCCCGTTTGGAACCACCCCAGATAGCAATCATCAGGTAAAGCGGAATCAGTTCAACCTCGTAGAACAACACAAACAGGAGCAAGTTTTGTGCCAGAAACGCGCCCGCAATGCCACCACAAACCAGCAACGTGAGAGCGTAGAATAAGCGCGATCGCTCCATTTTCTGGCTGCTCCCATAAATCACAATCCAGATCAGCAAGCTATTCAGCGCGACCAATGGTAGCGATAGCCCATCGACACCCAAACGGTAGGTTAACCCTAACGATTCGAGCCAGGAAAGCGACTCCTGCATCTGAAACCCGACCTGACTAAGATCGAACTGGGCCATCAGAAAAAGTGTCCAGAGCAAGTTAAGGCTGGCGATCGCTAACGCCGCTAACCGCGATCGCGATTCGGGGCAAAGACAAAGCAACAACGCACCAGCAGTGGGTAGCCAAATCAGGGTACTAAGCATAAGGGGTGAGGAGTTTTAAGTTTTGAGTTAGTTTGGCGAAGGCTGACGACTGATTTCTGACCGCTTATCACTTATGGCGACCACATCACCAAACAGCCGATCAGCGCAGCACCGATGACGATCGTCAGGGCATAGGATTGCGCTTGACCTGGTGTGCTGTACTTCAGACCTTGACCGCTAAAGAGGGTGGCGATGCCCAGGAGGTTAATAAAGCCATCCACCACGTAGCGATCGAACCAGAAGGTTAACCGAGAGACGAAATCGACTCCAAACACAATGCTCATGCGGTAGATCTGGGCAGTATAAAAGTCGTAAGCAAGTAAATCCTGTAGAGGCTTCCAGGGAAACTGGACGGGCTTGGGAATCGTATTGCTCAGGTAGATAACCGCACCGAGACTACAGCCAAAAACACTGGACCACAGCAACAGTAGGGCAACGTCTTTGTTCAAGGCTTCCCAGGCAGGTAGCAACGACATGGCTTGTAGCACTAGCGGTAGATGCAGCACAAAGCCCAACAGAATCGTCATTGGTAGCGCCATCGACCAGTGGATTTCGGGCGATCGCTGCGCCATCGGCTGAGCCTGTCCGCCAAAGATGCGGCTAAACACACGCACCAGACTAAAGGCCGTCAGTCCGTTGACAATGAGTACCAGCCCTACTAGCCAGGGTTGGGTTGACCATAAGCCATTCGCTAATTGCAGCAGTGCCCAAAAGCTACCAAAGGGCGGCAAAGCAATTAAACCCGCAGTCCCGACCAAAAAGGCTATGCCCGACACCGGACGACGCGACCACAAACCGCCCAACTGAGTAACATCTTGCGTGATGCTGTTCCAGATGATAGAGCCAACACTCATCACCAACAGCGCGATCGCAACCGCATGGGTCAGCACCAGCAACAGCGCAGCTTCGGTATGCTGCGTGCCCACCGCTATGAATACCAATCCCATGTAGGCGCTGACCGAGTAAGACAAGGTACGTTTAATATCAACTTGTGCGATCGCAATCAGCGACCCACCGATCGCGGTAATCCCACCAATCCATACCAGTGTCGTCATGACGGCAGGTGATAACGCGAGTACAGGCGTGAGCTTCACCAGCACCCAAGCTCCCGTCGATACCACCACTGAATTCCGCAAAATAGTACTGGGCAAGGGGCCTTCCATCGCTTCATCTAACCACAGGTGCAGCGGAAATTGAGCGCATTTGCCCATTGGCCCCGCAATCAACGCCAGCCCCACCAGAGTCACCACAGTTGGGTCAGTAGTCGCAGACTGTGCCCACGTTGCCAGTTCGGTAAAGTTCCAGGTGCCAGCTAACGGCAGCAGCGCAATCACCCCCATCAGCAACACCAAATCGCCAACCCGCTTTGTCAGAAAAGCATCGCGGGCACCCGTGACTACAAGCGACTGGTTAAACCACAGCCCTACCAGTAAATAGGTTCCGAGCGTCAGGATTTCTAGAATGATGTAGCTAAAAAACAGCGAATTGCACAGCACCAGTGCGCACATCCCGCCCTCAAACAGCGCCAGAAGCGAGAAGAACCGCGCCCAACCCCAATCCATCTCCATGTAACCAATGGCGTAAATCTGTGCAAGCAGATTCAAGCCAGTGATTAGCACTGTTGCACCAACAGTTAGAGAAGAAGCTTCCAGAGGTAGAGTCAGATCAAGGTTGGCAACATTGAGCCACGGAAAGAAGAATTGTTGTGGCGGCTGGTGCCATGTAGCTGGCAATGCTATCAGCCCATGCAAAAACGCCAAAAGCGTCATCACAACATTCGCATAGCCAGCAGGACGGGGACCTGTACGGCGAGCGAGCGACGGAAACCAAAGGACAGAAAGTGCAGCACCCGCCAAGGCATAGCAAGGCACCAACCAGATACTCTGGAGTAGAAGTTGGTCCATAAAACGACCCCAAGTTTTTCAAAAGGCTGGATAAATATGAACGCTCACTACAGTTGCTTGTTGCAACTGAGCGCTCTAGAAACAAATTGTGTTTGCTCTAGTCAGAATGATACGGCATTAACGCATCATTCAAAAGCAATGATTCTTATAAATCCTATAGGTTTAGCTCTATTTATAAATAAAACTTATGATTCTGACAGGCTGACCTTAAGCTTCTTAAAAATAGGGGACGGGGAGCAAGGGGTAAAGGCTAAAAGTTCAAGGCAGGGGCAGGGGTTAAAGCGAACTCAAAACGGCCCTGCTCTCCTTACCTTTTACCCTTTTACCCTTTTACCTAGGACTTACGCATTTGCCCCAAAAACCCCAATGCTGGAGGCTTTAATTGGCTCGGTTCCCCCAGCATTGGGGGCTAGGGGGCGAAAGATGATCGCTTTTGCGTAAGTCCTATTACCTTTTGCCTTCTCTCCCTCACTCCTCAGCTAGAATCGCGTAGATTTCTCGCTTCATCTGGTCAAGTCGATCGCGCACCCGTTGCATCCGTGCCGCATCACCACTACGCGCCACCTGCATAACAGCCCCCGCTAACTCTGTCGCCGCGTTGCGTAGGTCAATAAATTCCTGTGGCTTGCCTGCCATCACGTTGTTGAAAGCATCCCACGGAGAGCCAGCAGCCTGTTGATTCCGCTCTGCCAGCAGTTGTGTCCCTTCTTCTGTAATGGTATACACCCGCTTGCCACCAGTCGTTTCGCTGGTGAGATACCCGCCATCCTCTAACATTTGCAGCGTTGGGTAGACCGAACCGGGACTGAGACGACGGAAGCCGCCATAGCGCGTTTCCAGTTCTTTAATCAAGTCGTAGCCGTGTCGAGGACGTTCAGCAAGCAATTCCAGCAGAATGAATTTGATGTCACCGCGACGGGTACGACGTTCATCGCCCCAGCCGCCGCCACCCTCACCTCTGGGATGTCTGCCGGGACGATCACGCCCCCAGCCACCGAACTTGCCACCGTTGAATCTCCCACCACCAAACGCATCATGACCAAACGGATTGCCATGCTGAAACCACGAGCAAACAGATGGTTCTTCGGGCGCGTCTGCCGATGCCAGTGCCCATACATACGGATGAAAAAGTCTAAACATTGTTGTTTCTCTAAATAACTATCTCTACTATACGATATATCGGAATATATCGCGACATATCGTTATTTTTTTGCTGTGCTGCCTTTGGTGCACGATCGTGGTTGCTAAGGCTAAGCACGATCGTGCGCCAAAGACAGACATTGCCGTGCTCTTACAAAAGGGCTTGCCGTCTTACGCTCCGTAGAACTGCACAGAAATTGTCACGCCCCAAACGTGACGTGAGCAAGAGATAGCATAATCAGAACTAATGTTCCGAAACAGAAATGATGCAACACGCTTGAGCGTTACTCAGTCCTCAGCACTCAGTACTCTTTCAACCGACGTTGCAAAACTTTTGATGCGCTGTACTAGTGGTTTGTCAGTTTTGATTTTGTGCGTGAATAGCTTCCGTAAACTCTGCTGACAATCACTTGTAAGATTTGACCACCCACAATTTTAAGCTTGACAGACCACTAGGGGCTGTCATCAATTATTCGTACATATGACTTACAGCAGGGGTTCCAGCCCCTAGCCTTGTTTGTTAGAACGGGCGCAATAAGGCTGATACGCAAGCTTTCTGAGCTTAATTGATGACGCGCCCTAGGGTAGAAGTGGGATGCTCTGCACGCAGATACAGCTACCTTGCGGCTTTGGCTTGTGCCTGCCGCTGGCTTTTCATCCGTTCAAAGCTGAGGGCACCAACCCCCAATGTCACCAGAAGAATGCCAAAGACTTGTATCCATTGGAGTGGGTTGTTGATGAGCAAAAACGCCAACAATGCTGTTACAACAGGGCCACTAGAGGCAACGATGGATGCTAACGCCGCCCCCATGTAGCGCACACCAAAGTTATTGGTCAAATAGCCAATTAGGGTCAAACCACCCAACAGGATGCCACCCAGAACAAAACCAAGGGGTTGGTCAACTTGAACATCCGTCGGTGGAGAAAAGGTCAAAATGACGCTTGATAACACAAAAATGGTTGAAAACTGAATCAACGTCACCGGAATGGGATGAAGCTTCTTAAAGCCAAGCTGCATGCAAATCAGATAAAAGGCAAACGCAATGCCTGACGCGATCGCAATAAACGCACCACTGCCTGACATCCTGCCATTGGCGGCTGTCAATCCTGGTAAGGCGGTAAAAATCACACCTAGCAGAATCGTCACCATCACAATCCAGCGTAGGGGCGTGGGACGATCGCCAAAGAGAAACCACGCCAATGGCACAGTCACGATCGGGTACATAAACAAAATTGTGACGGCTGGCCCCGCGCCAATCTGTCCGATCGCGATATAAATCAGCACCTGCGACAAAAAGAGAAACACGCCACTGCCAATCACATTAAATAACGGTCGGCGATCGGGAGCCGTCAAAAATCGCTTCAGGTCTCGCCATACAGGCGGATACAAAAACATAGCCACAGGAATCATCAGCGGCAACACAACCAGCATCCGTAGCCACAGAATGAGCAGAGAGTTACCCAGACTCAACTGAATGAAGCCACCTAGCTTAACGCCACCGCCCAGCCAACCCAAAATAATGCTCTCTCGACCGATGATTCGCACGACAACATTGTGGATAGACAGTGCTGCCGTCGAAATGAGCACCAGTACCAAGCCGATTTGAAAGTGAGAAAGCTCCTTTCGGGGAGCAGCAGGTAAAGGAAGGGGGGCACCCGGAGCCTCCAGTGGAATCGGCTTCGCAACTGGTGCTGTATGAAACTGATTAGATGCTGGATAGGAGGATTGCCCTATTGAAGTTTGTGGAGGGGGTAGCGGTGGATAAATCTGGCTAGCGCCACCATTCGCTGGCCCAGAGGAGTAGCTTGTTGGCGCAGAAGAGTAGCCACTGTCTCCAGGGTAATGGCCCTCTGTCGCATAACCATGCTCTCTGGGATACCCGTTCTCATGCGGTAGATGCGGCACAACTGGTCGATTGGCTTCCACCTGAAGTTGCTCTCGTAGGCGGTTAATCAACGCTTCTAAAATCGCCTCGCCCTGCTGCTCCAAGCTTTGCATGCGATTAAGCTGCTGCGATAGCGAACTTTGATAGCTATTGAGATCTTGCTGTAGGGCTTTAAAGGTTGTACTAAACGTGGAATCTAATGACGCTAATAAGCGATGTGCATGATCGCTGTGTCCATCAGCGGCGGTCAACGAGGTGCCAACATTCGGCTGCACGGTGCTTGTCATCTGATGCGTACTGGCAAGCTGATTGAGCCGCTGAATCATGAGCGCTTGCAGATGACTTGACAGCACTTGAGCCAGTTGTTTTGCCCAAAGCTGCTGTTGTGCAATTTGCTGCTGCGAGAGTGTTTCTAACTGTCGCGATTGCAATGTTTGATGGTAAGCTTGCAGCTTTTCAATATCAGCGATCAGCCGCACTTTTTCAGCGTGCAATCGGGCAACGTCCCGCGAAAGCTGCCCAATCACTCCCTGTTGGAGACTAGTAAGATCCTGCGTCACGGCATGCAAGATACTCTCCACTGCCTGAGCGCTTTGCGCCCCAGTTTCTGATGATTCAGGAGGTATATTTGATCGCAACATGCGCCTTTCAGACATTGGAGAATCGCCCGGTTGCCCCATGAATGGTTTCCTCTAGTCTGCCAATCTCTAGTCTGCCGATTTTAAGTGCAAGACTTATCGATCGGCGTATAGCAATAAGAATTCCCCATTAGCTTCTTAAATTCATGCTTCATCATGCAAATCGCCCGTTTTATACGTTACTCGCCATTCGGACAAACGATGACTTAACTGCGAAAAAGTTTAAACGGTAGAACGAGATGTGACGAAATGATAAACCGCAATTTACAGCGGTTCTTGATCAAGTAAATAGGTTAAGGGGGCAGGGGGTAGGGCAGTTTGCTTCTAAAAACCAACATCTAAAAACCAGCAACGTCTTTAGTGATCAGCAATCAGCCTGAAAGCTGACGGCTGAAGGCTAAAAGCGCTAAAGCGAGAAGACATTTTGATCAAGCACAAACCAACGACTAAGGCTAAAAATGGCGGCCCCAAAGGCAGCTACTAACGGCACTGTGACCAACCAGGCAAGCCCGATCGATCTCAGCGTTTGGAAGCGTATAGCGTTCGTTGCCTGGATTAAGCCGATCCCTACAACACCACCCACCAGCGCGTGAGACGTTGAAACAGGCAACCCTAAGCGTGATGCGACCAGAACAGTGATACCCGTTGCAAGTTCAGCGCAAAAACCACTACTGGGCTGGAGTGGAAGGATGCCCTCCCCAATGGTTGCAATCACCTTTTTGCCCCATACGGCCAAGCCTGCAACAATGCCGACCCCTCCCAGCGCCAAGACCCATAGCGGCACCTCAAAGCCTTCTAAGGGAACGTCGCCCGTGCGAAGAATGTACGCGATCGCCGCTAACGGTGCCACCGCATTGCCCACATCATTTGAGCCATGAGCAAACGCCACAAAACATGCGCTCAAGACCTGGAAACGAGCCAAAAGAGATTCTGCCGCTGAGATATGTTGGGAGGATGCTTGTTGCTCTGCACCTCCACTACTTTGCACTTCTACCGTTTTTTGCTCTAATTGATGCCAACTCGAAATCGTTAGCGCGATCGCACCGATCGCCCCAAGCGCTAGAGCAACCGTGTGCGATGGCAACGGCACGGCAATGAATCTTTCTACCGCATTCGGCAGCACAATCACCCCAAAAGAACTCAAAAGAGCAGCGCTTAACCAGGGAATCCACTCTCTAAGTTGCGCGAGGACATCCGTTTGGTCAAGAATCCAACGCTTCATTTGGCTGTAGAGTAAGGCTGCGATTACCGCACTGACTACTGGAGTCACAACCCAAGAGACCGAAATCACCCCAATAAATTGCCAATCAACCGCTTGTGGCCCCATCGCTACGAAGGCAAAGCCAGCGATCGCGCCAACGATGGCGTGAGAGGATGACACCGGCAGACCTTTCAACGTGGCAATATTCAACCACACACCGCAGGCTAGCAATACAGAAAGCATCCCCACCATCAACACGGTTGGCATCGCTTCAAATAAGGCGGGATTGATCAGCTTCGTGGCTAAGGATGCCGACACCTGCCGCCCAAACAGTACCGCTCCAGTGAATTCCAGCACAGCGGCAATCATCAGCGCCTGACCCAGCGTCACAGCTTTGGAGCCAACCGAAGTCCCCATCGAGTTTGCAACATCGTTGGCCCCTAAATTCCAGGCAAGGTAGAAAGCGAGAAAGCTCGTGAAAATTAGAATAAACAAGCGCGATCGTCCACTGAGGTGTTTCTTAAGCGTTTACGTGCTGAGTTTTTGTGCTCAACCACAATACTCATCATAGAAACAGACTTAACAGTTGGTAACATATGCTCAATAACTAACTGTTAACGTCCACTAGCTGTTAACATCTGACTAGATTTAATCCCACCCATCTACTGACCAAAGCTTCATCTAAATCAACGCGGCCCTACCGAGGGGCAGGTGCGTTACAAGCTGTGCGATTTCAAAACTGGCACATTACCAATTTTTTACTCTAAAGAGCTTGCGTAGATAGATGGAAGCGCGTCCTTGTTACCTGTGATGGATGTAAAACTTAAGTATCTTTGCGACTATCTCTAAAGCATTTTCACACTTTTACTCACAGAGAACGCTATGCTTTCCACCTCGACTGGGCAGACAGACCCAACCGAAAACTCGGATTCTGTGTTCTCATCAACCAGCTATAACGCTTCAAGAATAGCTATAACCCACGATTTCACTAAGTATCAGTGTGGCGTAGACTACTATTTTGAATTTAATAATGCGAATGCAAGAGCATGCATGACAGGTCAAGGGAAGGGGATCAAACCCAACGACTATATCCTCCTTCAGCTTGAATCGATTTCACGCTGCTATCAAGTTGAAGTCATTGATTACTATAGCCAACCATCAGATATGTGGATCGCGTTGCTCAAGTCGATCGCGTAATTTAGGCCCTGTCCATATTGAGAGCTGGAGTGCTTGAGGCCAACCAGCGAAGCAAAATGAGGAGCGGCAATCGTTTCATGCGCTGACACTATGTAGCCTTCTCTCTAGTACACGCTACCCCCAATATCTGTTTTGAAAAGACTGTAGCTACCCAGTTAAGCACCGCTGCCAGAGAGAAGAGGGGCAATCTTATTTGTGTCCATTGGTCTAAAAAAGAAAAATCCCTGTCCAAAGTCACACTTTAAAGCGTTGAGATGATCGAGTTGTTTTTGGGTTTCAATGCCTTCAGCAACAACATTCATGCCCATTTTGTGAGCAATATTAATAATGAGAGGCACTAAGCCTAAATCGTCTGACTGCTCACCCATCTGTTGGATAAATGTGCGATCGATCTTGAGCGTATCGACTGGGAAGGAATGTAGATAGCTGAGCGATGAATAGCCTGTACCAAAATCATCAAGACTGACCTGAATGTGCCGTTTGCGTAGTTCTTGCAGAATGGTTGCTGCCGATTGAGCATTCTCCATAATGAGACTTTCCGTAATTTCCAGCTTGAGATGCTCAGGACTCAGTCGCGTCTCAGCCAGAATTTGGTCAATTTGCTCGACTAAATCGATTTGGGCAAATTGGCGCGCCGATAGATTCACGCTCATAGTGAGGGGCAGATCGGTGATTGTCTTTTGCCACTGGCGCAGTTGCTGACAGGACTGTTTGAGCACCCAGTGACCAATTTGAGTGATTAAGCCCGTTTCTTCAGCAATGGGAATAAACGCCAGTGGCGAAATGAGACCATGTTGCGGGTGTAACCACCGCACGAGTGCCTCTAGCCCAACAATTTTGCCAGTGGCGATCGCTACTATCGGTTGATAGTGGACGACTAGCTCTTGCTGATGAATCGCCTTGCGGAGATCAATTTCAAGCTGTAAGCGCTTGAGCGCATTTTGGTGTAAAGCCGGATCAAAAATCTGATAAGGCTCTTTGCCAGAAGCCTTGGCACGATACATCGCCATATCAGCGTCGCGCAAAATATGCTCTGGCTGGCTGTACTCGCCATGACCGATCGCCACACCAATACTAACCGTGATAAAAACCTCACGGCTTTCAAGCTGAAACGGTTGTGTAAAAGCAGCCAGCATTTGCTGAACGGTGTGAATCACACTAGCCACATCGGCAACCCCTGTCAGCAGCACGGTAAATTCATCGCCACCTAACCGGGCAAGCAGGGCTGTGGGCTGCAAGGCTTCTGCTAGACGACGGGCGATCGCCACTAGAAGCTGATCGCCGACAAAGTGCCCCAGAGAATCGTTCACCACTTTGAAGCGATCGCAATCTAGAAACAGCACCGCAAACTGAGTATTTGCGTTTGCTTTCATAGCATCCAGCGCTTGCTTCGTGCGGTCAATAAACAACGCACGATTGGGTAACCCTGTCAATGCATCATGCGTAGCTAGTTCCAAAAGCTGAGTTTGAAGCACCTTACGCTCAAGAATTTCGCGGTAAAGTTCTCGGTTTGCCAATTCAAGCTGATGGGTTCGCTCTTTAACCCGCTCTTCGAGCTGCGCGCTAAGCTGCTGATTTCTGGTTTCAGCCGCCAAAAGTGCCAGTTGATTTTGCACCCGCGCAATCACTTCCTCCAGATGAAAGGGTTTACTAATGTAGTCTGCACCCCCCACTGTAAATGCCTTTGCTTTATCAGAACCATCGGTGAGAGCACTCAAAAAAATCACTGGAATGGCAACGGTCTCTTCCTTTGCTTTCAAAGCTTGGCAAAACGTGTAGCCATCCATCTCTGGCATCATAATATCCAGCAGAATGAGATCGGGCAGCACAGCCTGGATTGCGGTCATTGCCATCTTACCGCTCAGTGCTTGACGTACTTGATAGCCCTCCTTCGTCAAAATATTGGAAAGAAGGCGAAGATTCTGGGGGGTGTCATCAACTACAAGAATGTCTGCTCTGGTCATGTCAACTAATGGTCTGTTCTGGAAGCGGCTTGGCTACTGGTCTGGAACGGCGACTAAGCAACTGCGGCGATCGTAAACGCAAGCACCCTTAACCCCAAGTGATACGTGCCTATCATTTCTCCCTCCGTCCCAGTTCAAACTGGATAAAGCACTAATTTCTGTTGCCTTTAGCTAGTATGCCCAAAGGGTTTTTGGGCATAGCGGCATGACATGGATTGGCAACTAATAGCTTGGCTGATGGTGCTAGCGACCATAAATGTAGGAGTCGCTTCGGCAGAGGCAGGCGTACGCAGCATCACTCTTGATGACAATTAACTTACACGTTAAACCGAAAGAGCAAGATCAGATCGGGCAGCATAGGCGATCGTGGTAGCAACTAATTTATACATTAAAGCGAAAAAGCAAGACATCGCCTTCCTGTACCACGTATTCCTTACCTTCACTGCGAAGCAACCCTTTTTCTTTTGCCGCACTCATAGAACCAGTGGCGGTGAGGTCTTTGTAGGCAACCGTTTCAGCACGAATAAACCCACGCTCAAAATCGGTGTGGATGACACCTGCGGCCTGTGGAGCCAGCATCCCTGCGTGAATCGTCCAGGCGCGTGTTTCTTTGGGGCCCGTGGTGAAGTAGGTGCGAAGTCCGAGCAGTTCATACGTGGCGCGAATGAGCGCTTTTAGCCCCCCTTCCTGTACACCCAGCGATTCTAGAAAGTCGGCGCGATCGTCTTCGGGAATGTCCACCAGTTCCGATTCCACCTGAGCTGAAATGATGACGACTTGCGCGTTTTCGGCAGCGGCGATCGTTCGCACCTCTTCAACCCAGGCATTACCTGTTGCCAGGTCATCTTCTGAGACGTTAGTGGCATAGATAATGGGCTTCCGCGTCAATAGCCCCAGCGCTTTAATGGCAGCTTCTTCATCTTCACTGAGGCTTACGTGACGAGCAGGCTTACCTTCGTTGAGGACAACCATCAGCTTTTCGAGTGCATCCACTTCAACTTGCAGGTCTTTGTTGCCACGGGCCTGCTTGCGAGCGCGATCGATCCGCTTTTCGATCTGCCCCAAATCTGCCAATGCCAGTTCTAAATTAATGACATCAATATCGCGAGCAGGGTCTACTGAACCGGAGACGTGAATGATATCGTCGTCGTCGAAGCAGCGCACAACATGAACGATCGCATCTACCTCACGAATGTTCGCCAAAAACTGGTTGCCCAGACCTTCGCCTTTGCTGGCTCCCTTCACCAGCCCAGCAATGTCTACAAACTCGACTCGCGTTGGCACGATTTCTGCCGAGCTTGAAATCTTTGCCAGCACTTGCAGCCGTTCATCCGGCACCGCAACAACACCCACATTTGGCTCGATTGTACAAAAGGGGAAGTTGGCAGCTTGCGCCTTGGCGTTTGCCACCAACGCATTAAACAAGGTCGATTTCCCCACGTTGGGCAGCCCAACAATCCCAGCTCTCAGCATGAATTTTAGCTTCTAGATTAGTGTTTTAGCGCGATCGATTCAGTTGTCTGAAACAGACATTGACTCTCATTCTAAGTTTTGGCTGGTTGTTTCCGCTCGATCGTGCTCATCTAAAATGTTGAGCCATGCTTGTAACCCAGCTAAACTGGCTCTGGAATGGTTTGCGGAATCGTTTCAGGTACGGTTTGCGGAATCGTTCCGGGTACGGGTTCGGGGACAGGCCCCGGAATGGGTTCAGGTACAGGCCCCGGAATGGGTTCAGGTACAGGCCCCGGAATGGGTTCAGGTATGGGACCGGGGCCAGGAGACGGGGGTTCGGGCATTGGTACCGGGATGTCGGGGGTGTAAATCATGGCAGTAGTTCGCGTAAGAAAGCTCTTTTACCGTAGAAAGCGACACTAGCAAAATCATCTTCCTAAGTGGGCATCCCCTTTGAGGGAGAATGCTGCCATGACCATTGCTTTCATGACTGGCAGTAGCGCGATCGCATCTGTTTTTGCTCCTTTTAACTATCAGGGAGGCAATCGGCATGCGATGGTAGGAAAAGTACACAGAAGGGCACCTGCTGCATGTCATCGAATGTCGATCGCGATCGCACTTCGCAAACCGAAGCACCGTTGCTAAACGCGCTCCAGGCGTGTGTTCAGAAGGCCCATGCCCCGTTCTACGCACCAGGACATAAGCATGGACAAGGCGTTTCGGCTCTTTTGGCCACGTTGCTGGGGCAGCAGGTGTTTCAAGCAGATTTACCAGAATTGCCGGAGTTGGATAACTTGTTTGCGCCGCAAGGCGTGATTCAGGAAGCAGAAGTGTTAGCAGCACAAGCCTTTGGAGCCGATCGCACCTGGTTTCTAACCAACGGATCAACCGCAGGCGTCATTGCTGCGATCTTGGCGACCTGCAATCCAGGCGACAAAATCATCCTACCGCGCAATATTCATCAGTCAGCTATTTCGGGGCTAATCTTTGCTGGCGCTGTGCCGATTTTTATCCAGCCAGATTACGACTCAGCCCTGGATCTTGCTCATAGCATCACACCTGCAACGGTCGCTGATGCACTGACACTGCATCCTGATGCCAAAGCGGTGCTGATGGTCTACCCCACCTACTATGGTGTGTGTGGTGATATTGCGGCGATCGCTCAACTGGCTCATCAACACGACATTCCCTTACTGGTGGATGAGGCACACGGTGCACATTTTGCCTTTCATCCAGAGTTGCCGATCGCCGCACTTGCAGCCGGGGCGGATTTGGCAGTGCAATCGACCCACAAAGTACTGTCTGCCATGACTCAGGCGGCGATGTTGCATACCAGGGGCGATCGCGTAAGGGGCGATCGCCTTAGCAAGGCACTCCAGCTTGTGCAGTCCACCAGTCCTAGCTACCTTTTGCTGGCTTCTTTGGATGCAGCACGTCAGCAAATGGCAACGCAGGGAAACTCACTGCTGGAACACACGCTGCAACTGGCAGACGAGGCACGATCGCGTCTTGAGCAAATTCCCGGTCTAACCACGCTTAAACCAGAGCAAGCAGGGCTAGCGGTTGGGTTTAAAGCGCTCGATCGTACCCGTTTGACGGTTACAGTCACAGGGCTGGGGCTCGATGGTTTTACGGCTGACCAAATCCTAAACGAGCAGTTGGGAGTCACGGCAGAACTACCCTCGCTGCAACATCTAACGTTTATTGTGAGTGTGGGCAATACCAAAGCAGACGTAGAAAATTTAGTGCAGGCTTTTGAGACGTTAGCAGACAGGCAAGGAGGCACCGCAGAGACGCAGAGGCGCAGAGAGCAACACTCAATTCACCGCAGAGTGGAAACAAGCGGCACTCCTCGTGCTGCTTTTTTCGCTGACACTGAAACTGTTCCGATCGCCCAGGCTGCTAATCGCATTAGCGCTGAGTTGGTGTGTCCCTACCCACCAGGAATTCCAGTGTTGATGCCAGGAGAGGTGGTGGCGGAAGCGGCGATTGCGCATCTGCAAACGATCCTCGCGAACGGTGGCTTTATTAGCGGGTGTAACGATCCCAGCCTTAAGACGCTAAATGTAGTAGCGACTTTTTCTTAGCTTATTCCTGAGTTCCTTCCTCATCATCTGGGTAAATCAAGTCATGCGGGGAAATCATAGTAAACCTGCCAAAGGTGTAGCTGTTGGGTGGCAGGGTATATTCCCATTGCCCTCTGCTGTCTTCAATCATTAACAAATGATGAGTCTGTCGCGGCTCTAGAGGCATCAACCACCTGCGCATCGATTAGGCTTGAGACACAAATTCCTATACGGTGTGAGATTACGATCACCCTGACTTTCAACAATTTTAAACAAATAACACGAGGATTTGGGTGCCACTCCTTCTCAACACGCTTTAGGCTAAAGAACGCATATGCCTTCATCCCTCATCCCTTCCCTCATGTCTTCCCCCCTCTGGTCTTACGTTACTCCCGGCATTCCTGATGATTTATTCGAGCGGTTGCCCGGTATCCCTATGAGTCCACGCGAAGTGCGACTGCTCATTCTGTCGGCTTTGAGGCTCAAGTCAGATTCTATCCTCTGGGATATCGGCGCAGGTACAGGCACCATCTCGGTGGAAGCGGGTTTGCTGTGTCCGCAGGGGAGGATTACGGCGATCGAGCGGGATGAAGACGTTGCTAATCTGATTCGACGAAACTGCGATCGCTTTGGCCTCACAAACGTGGAAGTGCTTGAAGGCAGTGCGCCAGAGTGTTTAACCAACCTCTCTCAGGCTCCGCACCGCGTTTGCATTGAGGGGGGTCGCTCGATCCAAGCAATTCTCAATGAAGTGTGGCAGCATTTGCAGCCGCAGGGACGTGTTGTGGCGACGGCTGCAACGCTAGAAGGTCTCTATCAGGTTTCGGAGCGGTTTGCGACGCTGCAAGCGCGCAACATTGAGGTGGTGCAGTCAGCGGTGAATCGTTTGGAAAAGCGCGGCATGAATCAGACCTTCGCGGCGATCGATCCAATTTTTGTCTTGAGCGGAGAGAAACTAGACTAGAAAAGTGATCGAGCGTTTCAGTAAATTAAGTTGGTAAATCAAGCTAGTTAAGCCGTTATTACCTGTAGGGTTACCGCTGCACGATCGTTGATTGTCTATAGTCGATGTCTGACCGAGTGGTCGGTGTCAGCTTTTTGTGTTTAGCAACCCAAAGTGCTCAAAAATTGCTAGGAGAACACCCTGGATTCAGTTAAAGTGTTCCAAAGGATTCTTAACCTTCTTAATCTTTCGCTAATCTAACCACCTGTTTGCATCTTGGCACCTGTTGACCTTAACAAGGCTCCAATTTTTTATCAAGCGATGAGCGTGAATTAAACATTCACTCAAGCTCATCGCCTAAGTGTGCTCCAATAGAAGTCTGGTTTATGGCTATAAGGTGTACCCGTCAATGGTGTTGTAACGTTCAACCAGTCCACTGTCCATCGAAAGTAGGTCAAACGAAACTAGTCTCATGTCGTTTCCCCGTGTTGCAAGTGGAGTAGTCGCAATCATCCTGGCACTTAGCATGATTTTGCTGGGAGGCTGGT
The DNA here is from genome assembly GCF_059505485.1 of Stenomitos rutilans. Classification (NCBI taxonomy): domain Bacteria; kingdom Bacillati; phylum Cyanobacteriota; class Cyanophyceae; order Leptolyngbyales; family Leptolyngbyaceae; genus Stenomitos; species Stenomitos rutilans. The sequence goes on along the minus strand of NZ_JCACKR010000053.1, from coordinate 16,072 downwards.
ACTTTACGGTCGGGTTTGGCATCATCATTTACTTGGGACAGTTGGAATACTTTCAACTGGTGCATGCTAAAGGCATTGCACCTGCTGCAAAAACGACGCTTGTAGTCAGTCAGGCATTGCTGCTCATTTCAACCGTTTCGCCGACGCTGGCAGACGCGATCTTTCCAGTTGCAGGTACGTTTATTTGCTTTTACCTCCTGTTTCAGCCCAAGCTTGCCACGATCGCCGATATTTCCACCTCTCTTCTGGGTTTGTTTTACGGCGGTTACCTGCCTAGCTATTGGGTCAGGCTGCGATCGCTGGGTCAAGCCGCAGTCAGCAATTTACCGTTCGACGGCTATTTGCCACAGAGCTGGACAGATTTGCACAGTATGCCGCAAGGCTTAACCAGCACGCTACTGGCGTTTGGCTGCATTTGGGCCGCCGATATTGGCGCGTATGTGTTCGGCAAAATCTTTGGGCGCACGCGACTGTCAAACATCAGCCCCAAAAAGACGGTTGAAGGGGCGGTCTTTGGAGTTACGGGCAGCATCGTTGTGGCGATCGTCGGCTCCTGGTACCTTCGCTGGTCAGGATGGCCTGTTACAGGAGCGGCGCTCGGCTTACTGATTGGTATTGCTAGTTTGCTAGGCGATCTCACCGAATCGATGATGAAGCGCGATGCTGGCGTTAAAGATTCTGGTCAACTCATTCCGGGGCATGGTGGCATTCTCGATCGTGCCGACAGCTATGTCTTTACAGCGCCATTAGTATACTACTTTGTGGTTTTACTCCTGCCACTGCTGCCTCAGTAAGCAGGGCACCTTCTGCACCATCTCGCCCCTTGATATGGCTTTTTGCGCTAAGCCAAGCGAGCCGTAGATCTCTAGCGTGCGAGCATAATAGAAAATCGCCCAACGCTTAAATTCCCTCGTTTTGAAGACCTGAATTTCTCAAAATCTGTCCGAAATCTAGTCCTTATTTAGCCGAAGTTACTGTTATCAAATTTCCAAGTTCCTCTCATTCACAATCATGGGACTGTTTGATCAAGAAACCTCGATAGACTTTATAGAGAAAGAAAATTGTTATTCCTAGTAATAAAAGACGAACCCCATTGAGAATTGCCCATTCCAAATATAAAAGATGAAGTCTTTCTCCAAATCGATCGACATTGCCAAAAAACAGCTTCAGATTATATTGAGTCACAATATAACCCGTTAGTGCGATGGCTGACCCAGAGGTAAATGCTGCGCGGTGTAGTAACGTCTTGAGGCGAGAAGGTACGCTCGTTTTAGTCAATGCAAGTAACACGATTAAGCAAAAGCCAATTTGCGTCAATGGAATGTAGTAATAGTAAGGTTCTGTAATGGCAAAAAACCTATTGTACGCATTGATTTGTTCCACTGAGGCAACAATGCTATTCGGCGTCAAAATCTCTTCATAAAGATTGCCAAAAAACCATTGGAGATGGAATAGCAGTGAGAGCGTTAACACAATCTCAGTACGTTTATGGTTCATTTCTTGTCGCCTCAGCTCTTTAGTGTTAAGCAGCAATTAACGATCGTCAGCATCGCAGCCGTTCAATTGCAATCATTTAATTGTTTTGAACGCAAATAGCTCAATCACGTTACATCTCATTGTTTAGCCACACCCCTTGCAAATTAGGAGCGCTTAGCAGTCGGACAATCAGCGTAAACTGACTAGAGCTAGCGGCTACGAGATGGATGCTTTTGATTTTCTAAACTAGTCGGTCTAGTTTAACCACGTCAATCTAAACTAGACCGACTAGTATAAAGATGTCAAGCTAAAATCCAATGTTCAGCCTTTAGGAAGACACTACGGCATGAAACAAACAAAGACCGGACGCGCCGATCGCTCCCTTTCTTCAGAGAAAACGGAAGCGATTTTAAAAGGGGGTATGCAAGAGTTTTTAGCGCATGGGTACGCGGCAACCAGTATGGATCGCGTGGCGATCGCCGCAAAGGTTTCAAAAGCGACTGTATATAACCACTTTCAGGATAAAGAAAGCTTATTTAACGCGCTCATTCAACGTCTCGTCGAACATAAGTTCAGCACGATTTTTGATGGGGCAGATGCTCAAATTCTGCAAATGCCACCCCAAGCAGTCCTCACAGAGTTTGCCAATCGAGCGTTAGATGTAGGGACACAGGAGCCACAATTCCTTAACTTTATGAGGGTCATTCTGGGAGAATCGGGTCGCTTCCCGGAACTAGCGCGCGCGTTTGTCCGCAACATTGAGCAGACTGCCTTTAAAAGCCTTTGTCAATATTTCACCCATTGCCCCCAGCTAAACCTGGCTGACCCAGAAGCAACGGCGCGCGTTTTTGTGGGCGCGATTGTGCATTTTCTCATTGTTCAAGAAATGCTGCACGGCAAGGATATTTTGCCAATGGAGCGCGATCGACTCATCGCAACCTTGGTCAACTTGATCGTTGTTAAGCCAACGGAACAACCCTAAGCAAACGTCGTTGGACTTACTCAATCTCTGCTCAATCGCTCATACTCACCATATAGCACTACTACAAAACTCAAAATTCCTCCCCTGACTCTCGATTCCCCATTCCCCATCCTCCTACTCCTCCGGCGTCACCATAATCTGCCCCTGACAACGAATTTGCCCAGGTTCCAGACTCAGTATTTGCAGTGAAACCTCTGAACCGAGATCGAACGCAAACCCATCTAGATCCCGGAGGGGCATGCCTTGCCGAGCTTTCGCATGAGGCAACCAGTAGGGACGATCAAGATGTAGCTTATTACCATCACTCAACCGGAAGCCCGTGCGAATAGCAACGGCGGTCGGTTGCCCACTAGCTGATAACAGCGTTGCTGCTAACGTGATCAGTCCATCGCCTAGAACAACTTGAGGATCCTGCAAATGAATTTCCTGCGGCGTTTTGCCCGTTAGTGGATCGTCCTGTTCTCCGTCTGCTTGGAGCAGTGTTAACAAAAACTCAATCACACCCTGCGCCAGTAAAGGTGCCTGCAACGAAGCATTCACATCCGCTTCGCAGAGCAGCACATCACCCATGATCGGAAACGCCTGAGTTAGCCGGAAGGGCTTACCTCGCAGTACCTGTGCAAAGTTTGTGTAAATTTGCTCTCCCACGAGCGACACCTGGCTGAGGTGTAAACCTCGATACACAGCCTTGCGAGCTGAAACCGACACCTGCTTGATGTTGCCAGATAAAAGCTGACGATCGCCCGCTTCAATCGTAAGGTGGAGGTCGTCTACATGCTCCAACTGCGATCGCAACCATAGCCGGATCGCTGGCGACAGGATTTTGCTAATCAAGCGGCTCTGATTGGACATAAACGTTAAAGCCTTGCGCGAACATCGAACCCCCTAGCCGGAGCACAGCACAGTAAAGCTCATCGGGCCGTTTTAAGCGTTGCCCTTGAAACGTCTCTCAAGCAGCAACGACGCGGCCCAGCTATGGCGATCCCTATCGAGTATACCGACATCAACATGCACACCCCTATCTAGCACTCAAAACACCCAAAATTCTGCATTTTAGGTCTCATGACGATCGCCCAGAAGGCCACATTCAACACCCTAGAGTTAAGGGGATCACGGTATCAGCCCCTCCTGGTGTCGCGATCCCCTTTTCGCTGCAAATGTCATAAAACCATGACTTTACGATCCCCGCGTGGCCTGAGAATCCGTATATATGCCTAAAATTGACGCTTAAAACCCTTGACCCAGATTTTACTTTGTCGCAACATAAGCCTAGCTGCGATCCCCACACGTGCAATGTCGTATGGTTCTCAGGACATATCAAAAATCACTGCTAAACAGAAATGACTATCTATAGCGATGACCATCAACAAGTCCACACATTGGAGCGTGAATGACTATGACTAAAGAACGCCCACCGCTCGAAGATATGACCCTGCGGCAACTCCGCCGCGTTGCCAGCGAATATGGTGTCTCTCGCTATAGCCGTATGCGCAAAGAACAGCTCCTCGCATCAATTCAAGACATTCAACGTAGTCAAGGCTCGTCTAACCCATCCCGACCTTTGGAGGCTCAAGCAGAAGTGGAAGCAGCAAAATTTGATCTTGGGCAGGACGATCGCATTGGTGGCTCTCTGTCAGCCGTTGATGAAGGGTTGGTAGACCTTCCGGCAGGCTATGGCGAAAGCCGGATTGTGCTCATGCCACGCGATCCACAGTGGGCGTACACCTATTGGGACATCCCCAATGAGCACAAAGAGGCGCTACGTCATCAGGGTGGGCTGCAAATTGCCCTGCGCTTGTACGATGTCACAGATGTTAATCTGGAGTATCAGTCACCCCATAGCATTCAGGAGTACCCCGGTGACGAGCTTTCGCGGGAGTGGTATCTACCTATTCCAGTGAGCGATCGCGACTACGTAGTCGACATTGGCTACCGCTGTGCAGACGGTCGCTGGTTAGTGCTGGCCCGGTCTGCCCCAGTCCGCGTCCCTCCTGTTTACCCCTCCGACTGGATTGATGATCAGTTCATCACCGTCTCCTGGGAAGAGCCTCTAGCGGGTAAAACCTTCCTGGAACTGGTACCGCCCAGCCATAGAGCAGCTAGAACTGGCGCTGGTATGGGAACTACAGGCAACGCCATTTACGACCAAATTTTCAGCCTTGCGGAAACAACCGAAGCGCAACGAGTGGTAGGGTCTTTGTATGGCTCCATGCAGCAGGTGCCCGTGCATGAACAAGCCATTAGCTCCTATGTCTTCCCATCGGGCGCTGGCTTGTGGGCACTACCCACTACTTCCGGGTTGACGATGTCAGGCGTGGGCATGTCAGGCGTGGGGTTCTCTGCTTCCGCGCCACCGATTCGGCCTCGTCAATTCTGGCTTGTTGCCGATGCGGAACTGATCGTTTACGGTGCAACAGAACCAGATGCCACGGTGACGATCGGCGGTCGGCCCATCAAGCTCAACTCTGACGGCACCTTCCGGTTCCAAATGTCCTTCCAGGACGGACTGATTGACTACCCCATTCTGGCAGTGGCAGCCGATGGCGAACAAAACCGCGCGATTCACATGAAATTTACGCGCGAAACGCCCGAACGTAGAACAAACACCAAGGAAGAAGCCGTCCAAGAATGGCTGGTGTAAGCACACCCGTTTGACAATCCTGTTACTCCCTTGCCCTCGATCGCGCGATCGGGGGCTTTTTTATGTCTCTAATGACGGCATCAGGCTTAAAGATGCGATTGTGCAGCGCAATTATGTCAACAACAGTAAGCGATCGCCATACAAAGTTGCTTAAATTGGGAAAGATCGTCATTCTGCACGCAACGAGGTACCTCTGCATGGTCGAGCATCGCTTCCCACAAACGACACCAGTGGACAACAAAGCACTCGACGATGACTCCTACATGGACTACTTCTCCGATATCCCCGGCAGCATGCCAGGAACCCTTAACATTGAGTCAGATTCTTCTCCCCCCGTCATTGTGTTGATCGACTATGACGAAGCCAACGCCGTGCGGCAGGAAGTTGCAACCCCTGAAGATTGCATTCCCTTTCTAGACACCGAATCAGTTTCTTGGGTTGATGTTAAAGGTCTGGGTAGTGAAGATGTGCTACGCCGACTGGGGAAAGTGTTTAGTCTCCATCCCCTAGTGCTCGAAGACATCGTCAATGTACCCCAACGCCCCAAAATTGAAGAATATGACGAACAGTTGCTTATCATTGCGCGAATGGTCACCATCAAAGCGTCTGGCAGTGGTTTTATTAGTGAACAGGTGAGTCTGGTCTTGGGTCGGCATTATTTGCTGACTGTGCAGGAAGAACCAGAATACGACTGCTTTGGCCCCATTCGTGAACGCATCCGCACCAACAAAGGTACGATCCGCAAACACGGAGCCGACTATTTGGCCTATGCACTCTTAGATGCCATCATTGATGGGTTCTTTCCAGTCTTAGAAGAATACGGCGAAAAAATTGAAGAACTGGAAGATGAAGTCGTCTCAAATCCCTCCCATCAAACTTTAGAAAAAATCCATTCCATAAAGCGCGAATTGTTGGGTTTACGGCGTGCCATCTGGCCTCAGCGCGATGCTATTAATGCGCTGATTCGTGATGGTAGCGATTTGATTAGTCATGATGTTCACATCTATCTGCGAGACTGTTATGACCATGCTATTCAAGTGTTAGACATGGTTGAAACCTATCGTGAGCTAGCTGCAAGTTTGATGGACGTTTATTTATCATCCGTTAGCAATAAAATGAATGAAATCATGAAACTGCTTACGGTGATTTCATCCATTTTCATACCGCTTACCTTCATTGCTGGAGTGTATGGCATGAACTTCAATGCCGATAAGTCACCGTTCAATATGCCTGAACTCAACTGGTACTGGGGTTACGTTGCCTGTTGGGCTATCATGCTGACAACCGCTTTCAGCCTTATCTTCTTCTTCTGGAAGCGAGGCTGGTTTGAAAGCCTTTCTACGGCTGCGCCTCAAGATAAATCTTCTAAGAAATCACTTAAATCCTTGCTCCACCGATGAATCTCGTCGACCCCATCATTCTCACAGCGTATGTGCTATGCATCATCTACTTTCTGTATCTCATTGTTGATGCATTCAACGATGAGTTTACGATTAAGTTAGACGTCGATTTCTTAAAGCAACAGCTAGAAGAACAACGGCTCCAGGATTTACTCGGTATTAGCGTCAAATTTGACAGCCGTTACGAGTTTGACAAGCTAAAGCAACTAGCCGTGAGTATTAGTAATAAAGCAAGCCACGAAAAAGTAGATGATAAACCGCATGGTATTTCAGTTTATGTTGATTGGGATTACTGCGCCGTCACAGATTTAGACGGTCGATCGCGCCGCGTTACTCGCTTAATGCCTGGTACGACCGTTGATCTCTTTCAAAATCAAGTCTCTAGCACGATCGGCCCCAGCACCACGCTAAAAGAAGCCATCACCGCCGAAGATCTACTGCAACGCAAAGGCGATCGCAAAGCCGACAAACTCGATGCAGCCTCACCACTCAATCTAGAAGTAGAAATCACCAAGCCACTCATCGACCCAGGCGCACTCAAGAAAAATGATAAGTTCATGAAGCGCTACACCGATTTGGAATTCTTTCTCGGCCTAGCGTTTCGGATCGTCGGCCCTAACCAGCCAATTGGCGGCGATCGCGTCTACGTCCTCTGCAAATTTGTCATGCATAAGCTCCACTGGACGGCTGGCTTGCCGTGGAATCCGAAATAGGGGAGTGGGGGATGGGGAATGGGGAAAGCATTGATGGCTGAACCTTTTAGCAGTTGCCCCCTGACCCCGAATACTTAACCCAATCCTTGCTCCCCATCCTTCAACTCACTAGACTAAGACAGAGGAGAGTAGGTGCAGGCAGTTGCGGATTGCAGTCAAAAGCTGTGATTCGAGGAAAGTCCGGGCTTCCGAAAGACCAAACTTGCTGGGTAATGCCCAGTGCGGGCGACCGTGAGGATAGTGCCACAGAAAGATACCGCCGCTTAGAAGTTATGAGTTATGAGTGCTGAGCTTTGAATGACGAATTTCTATTACGAACTTAAAACTCAAAACTTAAAACTCAAAACTACTGCGGTAAGGGTGCAAAGGTGCGGTAAGAGCGCACCAGCAGCATCGAGAGGTGCTGGCTCGGTAAACCCCGGTTGGAAGCAAGGCTGTGGAACAAGGGTTGGTCTTTGACCCGTTCCATGCAAAGGTGGGTTCGCTCATCTCTGCCCGTCCGCTTGAGGAGCTTGGTAACAAGTGTCCCAGATAGATAACTGCCCTCTTAAAGACTGTCCTTCTAAAGGCATCGCGTTTAAGAGAACAGAACCCGGCTTACGTCCGACTCTCCTCATTTACACAAACCTTACAGTTCCCCAAGCTCACACCCACCAAACGGGCTAGCGGCTTAGTTTTATCTAACTTTGTTGATTTAACAAAGAAATGTATAGATTCAGCAAAGGGGCTTTAGTCCGCTGTACGACCTTTTGAACCTGCACTAGGATGAGGGCACCAGTGATTCACTTCACTGCATGTGTTGTTGAGTACCTGCTAAGACAGACGTACTGAATGATGCCTTGAGGAGTTAAGTGGCAGTGGCTTAGGTGGCAGCGTTTATAGGGTAAGGGTGTGAGTAACCAGACCTCCCAAATCTCAGTAGCAAGTGAACTAGAAGCGGCGTTGAGTACTCAACAGCTACTAGCAGTGGGCGAGCATAAGCGCAGCGGTTTAATTATCTGTAAGGCGCATCATGCAGAATTTGCAGGGCCTGGTGCCATTGTGGGAAGCCCCGTAGAGCAAGCTTGTATGAGTATGATTGCGATCGGTGCTCCTGAGCTAACGCCCGTTGTTACGTCTAAACAGCGGCAAGCAGCTTACAGCCGCCGCATTCAATGGAGTCGCTGGCTACAAAAAATTACTGAACATACTGATGCAACCCAAAGAGCCGAGAAGCTCTTTGCTAGTTTTGAGGAGTTTTTTGGTGCGCCAGCTTTAATGGCGCTGTCGGACGAGGTGCTGGCTTTATTAATTGGAGTGATGCCGTTTACAGTCGCGGCCGTGCGATCGCACTACTCGTGGCCGCAGTCAGTCGAGGAGAAGACTCTTATCGCCTCCTATGAGCCGAACAAATTTAACGCTGCTCGCTTCGTCCCACGATCACTGCATGCCAACGCTCATCTGCCAGCTAAAACCTATGCTAGCGTTTGGACAGCGCTTTACAATACGCCTAGTCGAGATTAGCCGCTTGCTCACATCGAGTTCACAGATTGGGTGAGCGATGAAGGAGTTTTGGAAGGATTTCCGTCTCGAAAAAAACTCTTGACAGTCCACTGCTGGCCGTAATGTTCTGACCTTAAAAGACCTGATACACTGTCAGGCATGACACTCCAGTACCCTCGTCGCCAGAGGCAACTTCAGAATCTGGTGCAAAAATTAGGACTCCCTGGGCAAGCGCCCATTCAATGGCAACTGCTCGACTTGGCGCTGACCCATCCAAGCGTCTCGGCAACAGCGAATTACGAGCAGCTTGAGTTTGTAGGGGATGCTGTTGTACGACTAGCGACGGCTGTTTTTTTGCTGGATACTTTACCGGAGCTTCCAGTTGGAGAGTTTGCAGCCCTGCGTTCGGTGCTGGTGAGCGATCGCATTTTGGCGCAATTAGCAGCAACCTACCAGCTTGATCGATACTTACTGGTTTCTGACAGTGCCCTGAAGGACAAGCTCGGTCAGGAATCACGTCTGGCGGATGCATTTGAGGCTGTGCTGGCCGCGCTTTATTTAAGTACGCATACCTTAGAACTAGTGCGGCCCTGCCTGGATCATCACTTTCGGCAGTTAGTCACTGAGATTCTGAGCGATCCAGCTCGGCAGAATTATAAGGCAGCGCTTCAGGAATGGAGCCAAGCGCACTACAAAATGCTGCCGGAGTACCGAGTGATTCAAGCCGAGCAGTCTCAGGACGACTCGCAACGCTTTACAGCGGAAGTGTGGTTGCGTAATAAGCGGTTGGGCCAGGGAAGTGGGCGATCAATTAAGGCCGCTGAGCAAGCCGCCGCGCAGGTAGCGTTTACGGTGGTGAGTGAACAGCCACCCTGATCGGTGCGTTGTGTCAGTAAGTTGGCATCCAGAATCAAATCCCACCGAAAGTCTCGCTTGCTTGCCCTGAGAATCGCCTTAGCCGTTTGTTGCAGAACCAACCGATGTAATGGATGGTTCAGAGGCATCACGTGGCAAGACGTCCCCTACATGATCCCGATTGTGACCATTGCTGGAGGGCGGGTTGATCGCGCTAGCGACTTCTACAGGGGCTTGCGTTTCCTGTGAGGGGAGCCAGATGCGGAACGTGCTGCCCTTCCCGATCGTGGATTGAAACGAGACGGTACCACCATGCAATTCGGCAAAGCGCTTTGTGAGCGCTAACCCCAGGCCAGTCCCCTCATGCCGACGGGTGAGTGACGAATCGACCTGCTGAAACGGGCGGAACAAGAGATGCCATCGTTCTGGTGGAATGCCAATCCCAGAATCGGTCACTTCCAGACAAAGGTATGGCGTGTTGGCATTGACGGGGCTGCGATCGGGGCGCGCATCTTGCTCTAGCTGGTGACCATAGGCAATACGACCGCTTAATTTCACGTGGCCGCCTTCGGGCGTGAATTTCACTGCATTTGACAGCAGGTTAATCACCATTTGACGCACGCGAAGTTGGTCAAGCGCGACGCGGCTGAGGTGCTTTTCTACGTCGATCGAAAGCGAGAGGCGTTTCTTCTCAGCGGCTGGCTGCACCATTTTCAAGCATTCTTGACATAAATCTTGAATGGAGACGGGTTGAAGGCTCAGTTCAAGCTGACCGGCTTCAATTTTGGCGATGTTGAGCAGGTCATTAATGATGTTGAGCAGGTGCTTGGCGGATTCGTCTGCTTGCTGTAGCAGTTCCAGTTCTTCGTCACGGCTGTCGCAGCAACCATCTTTGACCAACCCAATGCAGCCGAAGATGGCATTGAGGGGCGTTCTCAACTCATGGGAGGTTGTCGCCAGGAATTCGCTCTTCATCTGGTTAGCGGCCTGTGCTTCTTGCCATGCGGTTTCCAGTTCTTCTGCTCGATCTTCAAGGCGTTCGACCATGATGTCGAGTGCGCCAGCAAGCTGGTTGATTTCTTTGATCCTGAAGTCTTTCGGTGCTTGATCAGACGGCTGGCGGTGGTAAATCTGTAGGGCATAGTTACCGAGTTGCTCTAGCGGTCGTGCCAGGTCGCGAGAAATATAGATGGTAGCTAAGAGGTTTGCGCCCAGTAGCCCCATAGTAAGGATCAGCAGTACTTGCTTAATGTCTTCTAGTCCAGAGAGCGCATTCTCAAGGGGAGCGACGGCTAGAACAACCCAGGTGCGGCTTTCATCCGAAGCAGCAGAAATTTGCACACGGTTATACCCGGCTAACCAATCTGTATTGTCGTCTTTGAAAGAGACAAATTGAAGAAAGTCTTCTTTGCCTGCGATCGCGCTATTCACAATATTTTGTAGGCGTGGGGCATCTGATTCTTGTCGAATATTACGACCAATGCGATCAGCTTTGGGGTGAGCCAGGATGGTGCCATCCTCGTCAACGACAACGGTATAGCCGGAGAGAGAGCCTGGCTGGCTAGTCTCTTGTCGATGAACGGCCCATTGCACACTGAGGGCATAGCGCAACCGACCAAAGGAATCGTAGACAGGCGCACTAAAAACAAGGTCGAGTTGTCGTAAGGGCGTTGAGGGTTTAGCGGCCCTTGTTTGGTTAATGGGTGAGACACGAACGCCCGCCAGGGGCGCACGCATCACCTGGCTTTGGCTCGGCCACAAGTTATCAAGCACCTGGCTGATGGCTTGATTACCGCAGGTGCTACCATCCACCTGACCCGTTTGCACGTTGATGAGCTGAACGCATTGCACGCCTTTCGGCAGCCAGCGATTGATGCGAGTGACAAATTCTTGGGGTTCCTGTGCTTGATCGAGCTTAGTTGAAAAATCCTCGCTAGCACTCACGAGGCTCGATCGCATGACTTCGATCAAATCACGAATGTTTTCGCCCTTTCTGACTGCACTTTCGGTCAAGTTTTGACTGGCCGTTGCCAACATGCTGTCGCGCACTTTCTTGTATGCCACTAGCTCACCCAGCAGCAAAACGGGAATGCTCAGCAGCAAAATCCGCGACAGGAGGATGCGGCGAAACGAAGACTGACCTGGTTTAGCCATAGGACGTTTAAACTGAAGTGCGATACCCAATAGCAACCACGATCAACCGGAGCAGATTAAAACCGGATCGTACCTAGCCCTCATGCATCCATCCTATGCGCGGCAGTTAACAGTCAGCATAAGTGCCGTCAAAAGAAGGACTATCCACAATTATTACAACGGTTATACCGAATATTCCAGTTGGACGCAGATTTAAACATTAAACCAAGTGTGCCTGATCGCCGGAGCGATCGCCCTCAAACGACCGTCATTCTTGCGATGAGTGCGGATGGCAAGATTGCAGACGTGAGCCGTGCAGCCGCGCGGTTTGGCTCTCCTCACGACAAGGTCCACTTAGAACAACTTGTTGCAGAAGCGGATGGGGTATTACTTGGTGCAGGAACGCTGAGAGCGTATGGCACAACGCTACGGGTCGTCAACCCTATGCTATTGAAGCAACGACAGCAGCAGGGCAAGCCGCTTCAACCCGTACAGCTTATTTGCTCGCGATCGGCGCGACTTGATCCCCAGCTTCCCTTTTTTCGACAGCCTGTGCCCCGCTGGTTACTAACCACAACCGCAGGCCGTGGTCAGTGGCAAGAAGACGAATACTTCGAGCGCATTCTCGTGGTAGAGACGATCGCTGGCACCATTGACTGGCCTGTCGCCTTACAGCAGCTGGGGGCATATGGACTAAATCACTTGGCTGTACTGGGCGGCGGCACTTTAGTTGCGTCCTTACTAGAAGCAGAGTTGGTGGATGAACTGTATCTAACCATTTGCCCCTTACTGTTGGGTGGCGATCGCGCTCCCACCCCGATCGATGGCTCAGGATTACTGACAGTTTTAGCGCCTCGCCTACAGCTTTTAGAGGTGAGGGCGATCGAGGATGAAGTGTTTTTACACTACAGAGTGAGGAGGTAGAAGGCAGGAGGCAGAAGGCAGGAGGTTGTTGGTTGTTAAGTTGTTAGAAGAAAGCTGATCGCTGACCGCTCAAATTAAAGGCAGAAGGCAAAAGAAGTTGTTAGTTGTTGGTTTTTAGACGGAAGCTGGATAGTTGCCCGCTGCCTACTGATAGCTGATGGCTGAGCGCTCTTTAACTCAAAACTCAAAACTTAGAACTTAAACCTCCCCCTGCTCCCCCTGCTCCCCGCACTCCTTCAGCAATGTATTACGCTGTATGAAGTCTTTCAAGCCTTCCTATGGTGGAACAACTGAAACCTCGCTACTCGATCGCCTGGATTGATTCCCTTGCTGACGTGCCCCAAGCAGAATGGGATGCTCTCGCAATGCCGCTGCAAACGCCCTTCTTTGAGTGGGAGTGGCTGCACAATATGGAAACATCGGGTAGCACCACTGCTGAGACGGGCTGGTTGCCCAATCACTTAACCATCTGGCGAAACCGGAGCTTGATTGCGGCGGCTCCCCTTTATGTGAAAGGGCATAGCTATGGCGAGTTTGTGTTTGATCATCAGTGGGCTGATGTTGCAGCCCGTTTAGGCGTTGAGTATTACCCCAAGCTGCTGGGGATGTCGCCTTTTACGCCTGCGGAAGGCTACCGCTTTTTGATAGCACCTGGCGAAGATGAGGATGAATTGACAGGACTGATGGTGAGCGCGATCGATCAGTTTTGCATGCACAACAGTATTTCGGGCTGCAATTTTCTGTACGCTGACCCAGAGTGGCGCGTCATGATGGAACAGCACGGCTTTTTGAGTTGGCTGCACCATAGCTTTATTTGGCAAAATCAAGACTATCAGACTTTTGATGATTATTTGGGTGCGTTCAATGCCAACCAGCGCCGCAATATCAAGCGAGAACGCAAGGCCGTTGAAAAAGCAGGACTGACGATTCGTACCTTGACTGGAGATAACATTCCCCAGGCGTTGTTTCCGTTGATGTACCGCTTTTACAGTGATACGTGCGACAAGTTTGGCTGGTGGGGGAGCAAGTATCTCACGCCTCAGTTTTTTGAGCAGCTTTATGACCGCTACCGCGATCGCGTGCTGTTTGTCGCAGCTTATGACGAGAAGCATCCTCAACCGATCGGCATGTCCTTTTGCCTCACGAAAGGGGCGAATTTGTATGGGCGCTACTGGGGATCATTCCAGGATATTGATTGTCTCCACTTTGATGCGTGCTACTACACGCCGATCGAGTGGGCGATTTCAAAGGGTATCAAAACCTTCGATCCTGGTGCGGGTGGGCGACACAAAAAACGACGCGGCTTCCCGGCAACTTCCAACCATTCGCTTCACCGTTTCTATAATCCCCGCTTGATGCAAGTTTTCCGTTCTTACATCGGTCAGGTAAATGATATGGAACAACGTGAGATGGATGCCATCAATCAAGGTTTGCCGTTTAAGCAGGATGAAACTGAAACAGGGTGTAAGTAGAGAGGGCTATAAGCGGTCAGCCATGTTCTTTTTTTGCTCTTGCACTGAATGCCAACACGATTATTGAAGCGTTATTAAGACATCAGAGAGTAGTTTAGTAAAATTGCCAACTAACATTAAGAGTTCATTTAAAATCGCCAGTACCCCTTCCATCTTGTCGGTGTCTTCCAATCAACTTGCCTTTCATCAACGCTCCATTTGAGTGTAAGAGTCTCTGTACAGACCAAGCGTGGGTAACCAAACTCTCCCAGGTTTTTCCTAAAAATTAGTCCATCAAAATAAGCACGGCTAGCCTCAGGATTAACATAGCCTTCAACCAAAATCGATTGTTGACCACTTGGAGATAGATACCGCTTGGAACACAGCGGTTCGTTAAAACCGTAGCGGAATTCGACCAGTATGCTCAATAAGAAAGCAAGTACGATCGATAAGCTGCCCACTTGCAAAACATAAACACTTCTTTCAACAGACTTAGGTAGAGTTGCCTGATTGAAGACAGAGACAACCTAAATCGAAAAAGAAGATTAAGGTGGTGTAAGTGAAAACAATGACTGATATCATTTCTGCAATAGAAAAGCCTTGATACCAATCGATCGATGACCAAAGAGTTGACAGCATTGCGTAAACAAGGGCACAGAAAATGATAAAGATGAGCCATACTGCGACTAAAAAGAACACAATTGGCAAAGACACTACTGACAAGAGCAAAAGTAATAATCGCGCTTGTCCGGTAGTCCGGTAGACCTCAAAGAAGGAGCGGGGCAGTGGCCTCACTCTTACAATCAAGGCAGATAGTAAAACGACAGCGACGCTACCCACGACCGGGGTGGCAGGGAAACCTAAAAATGTGCCTGATAGACTGTAGCTATTGAAGAGCATGAGCCAGAAGACCAGGTTGAAATTGGCTGTCAGACCCAGTAGGACAATCAAAAATTTCCGCATGGTTCACCGTCTACAACGAGTGCAGCTGGAGCCGTCGCTTCGATTTTATGCTGAGATTTCTGGCAGTGCTTTTAAGATGAAGGCTGTATGAGCTTGATAGGATCTTTAGCCGCGATCGTGCTTGCAGGTGGGCAAAGCAGGCGTATGGGACAGGACAAGGCTTTGCTGTTGATCGAGGGCGTTCCTTTGCTACGGCGCGTGTGTGAAGTTGCGCTGCAATGTACGCCGATCGTCTCTGTGATTACGTTTCGTCCTGAGCAATACCGAGCGATCGTGCCGCCATCCTGTCGTTTACTGCAAGAGCGTGCTGTAACAGATGCAACCGAGCCACATGGTCCCTTACTTGGGTTTGCGCAAGCCTTAGAGACCGTACAACCAGAATGGGTGCTGCTGTTGGCGTGTGATATGCCCCACTTGTCAGGTGAAGTGCTGCAACAGTGGGCAAAAGAGCTAGAGAAGCCAGACACCGCGATCGCCCTTCTGCCTCGCTCACAGAAAGGCTGGGAACCTCTCTGCGGATTCTACCGCACCAGTTGTCTGGCAAGTTTACAGACCGCGATCGCGCGAGGCGATCGTTCTTTCCAGCACTGGCTTTCCCAAGCAGCAGTCAAAGAGTTACCGCTAGACAATGCTCAAATGCTCTTCAACTGCAACACGCCAGCAGACTTAGCAAATTGCGTGAGCAGATTGGATAACAGGAGATAAGTGAAGCGGACAAGGGAAACAAGGAGGTAAGAGAAAAGGCAGATGCGTGTGTCTAACCCCCTCAACCAGATTGTGCTTCACCTTCAACACTCCAGTTCGGGGGGCTTGGGGAAGTTAGGCCCCCCAAAAAGCGGGGGCCGGGGGGAAGTCCCCCGGACACGATTTATCAACGAAGCCAAGAATTTGTCAACGAAGCTAATACCGATTTAAACAACAATCGCTACAGATGAATCGTTGCGTAAGGGCAAGGCATTGCCTTGCCCTTACAGAATATGTCGCATCTTCAATTTAAGGTAGTGCTAAAGAGGTAAGGATGCATTGTAGTGGTGAATGAAAAACCAGATCGC
>NZ_JCACKR010000052.1:0-3805 GCF_059505485.1 Stenomitos rutilans | reverse complement strand
GTGAATGAGCCTCTCTACTCTATCAAGCCCACATCAGATTGACGCACTACCAGCTGTTTTACCAATTTTGGGAGTTATCAGTTCTCTGGTGCCAAAAACTCGTCCCGGTTTACCCAGGTTGGGCATTGAGGAAAGCCGCTTAATCAATTGTTTTAGCCGAGAAGCGACCGCTTTCGCTGCCTCTGGGTCGTCTTCAGCGATGTAGGCACGAATAGCTGCTAAATCCTTTACTGCAAGCGAAAGAAATACTATGCGCATGGAGCAGGCTTTTCATCCTTCGTTCCCCAGGTATCCAACCACGCATCCACTGCTTCACCCTCTACCCATTCGGCTTCAGGACTGTCCGCCAACGCGACCGCTTCTTCAATCGTTTGAATTTGCCAAAGGTGTTGCTCAATGTAGAAGGAGATCGCCTCTGCTGCCAGCCAGGACTTACTACGCCGAGTACTCTGCGCTAAAGCATCCAGCTTGTCTTTTAAGTCTGGAGCTAATCGAATGGTAAGGACTTCACTTTGAGCCATTAGTGTTCTCCAAATTTCCCCCATTCTAGCGTAGAGAATACAGTGTATACAATGTATTCGTTATGTGAGTTCACTAGCTGCGATCGCCCTCGCCACCCTCTCAAGCCATCAAACACGCTTTAAAAGGATTCATCGGGTTCGTAATAGCGCCAGTTGTAGCGGCGCGATCGGTTGCCACTGTCCAACTTATCGATCGCTCCTGGATCACCATTCAAAAACTCGCCCAGATCCTCATACTGGCTGGGATACCAGGAGCCAGAAGTCGTGGTTTTGGGTTCATCAGGTAGCACCATACTTTCCCCAGGTTTCAGATGGGCAAAGCGCGGGTGACATTCATCTTGAGTCCTGTCATCTGGGGTCAGGAGTTCTTCGCTTTTATCATCGGGTTCTTGATCATATTCCTGAACCAGCAAACCGTTCTCCAGACGCTTAATGTACCACGGCATTGTTATCCTCCTTGCTGTTCAATTCAAGAATAGCCACCTGGCTGATTTTGCCATGGCTGCTTTGTGTAAACGTCAAAAAACAGTCTAACGCTTTCTAAGTTAGATGATAGTACGTTTATATCATGAACCGTAGGTAATGGATCTGACCACGCGGGTCATCGAGGGTTCCGGTCTCAGCATCCCGATTTTTGATGGGGCGCACAACAACGGGAAGGGACGGTATTTGTCGGAGCCGGAGATTATTAAAAACTCCTTGCTGGAACAGATGTTTGAGCCAGAGGAGTTGCAATCTCTGCTGCTCGTAAAAATTGACAATCGTAATCCTGATGCAAATCATCTGCGGGCGCGCAATTTTGCCGATGGCACTTCGCGGCGGCTCACGTTTAGTTCTGGCAATAGCTACTATTTTGCAGATGACGAATTGCGTAAGAAGATCCGGCGATTATTTGCGACAGAGCCGGATACTGCCTGTCGGTATGGTTCTCTATTAGTGAGTAACTGCTACAAAGGGTCTGACACGTTGGAGAACCTGCGGGTCAAAATTGTGGATTTCAATGACCCGGAGTATTCCCACTACAAAACTGGCGATTGTCACGGTAAGATTTCACCGCAGCTTGCGCGTCAGCTGGGGGGTGAGCAGAACTGTCCGTTTCAGTTTCGGTTTGCCTGGAGGAAGCAATGGGCAGAAGGAAGCGAGGAAAATTGTCCGCGTGTCAGCTTCTTATCTAAGGGAACGCTGCTGCCCGATGCCCGACTGACTGATGCAGAGGGCTATGACATCATCATGGATCGATCGTCGATCAAGGGGATTAAAAAAGCCCGATTGGACGAGCTGGTTCCGTGTGGAGATTATGAGTTTCCGCGAGCCGCCATAGGCAACCGGGGCAATGCCAGAGCTACCAGTTACGACAATAGCTGGCAATTTACCATCTAGTATTCCGAGGATGCAGTGCGGCAGGATTTGAAGCAGCCGACTGAGGAAAAAGCCAGAGTTTTAGCAGATTTACAGCGGAATCCTTTGGCACTGGCACGATACATTGTGCAGGAATACGACAAGGAACAGCAACGGCGACAGGAGCGGTCGGAAGAAGACTTTGAGGATGAGGATGGTAATGCCAACAGTCAGGTGCAGGAATCTCGCTGGATTTCACTGCTAAGAAGCGACAAATATGGGCAATTGGTTGAAACGCCCAAGTTTCGGAAGTTTGCAACGGATTATGTGGCAGGTAGATGGCGAGATTTAGCGATTAAGAGCGGTTACAGCCATAGTTCTGGTATGGCGATGCCATCGGATGACTTACCGCGTGGCACGGTTTGTGTGCCTCATCTGCCAGAAGGCGATGTGATTCTGACCCGCTACCGTTCGCGAAGCGTTCCGCCTAAGCGGAAGTCGTTAACTCAGACAATATTCGCCTCTACCGCAACAGCCACGACCCGGAACTCAAAAAAACCCGCAATGTCATCTGGATAAATCCCAAAGATGCGGAGGAATATCACCAGGCAGACTTCGATGGTGATCAACTCATGGTTAGCTCTGCTAGCCAGTTGCCTAACCTTGCCAAAGAAACGCTGCGAGCGGGCGAGCCAGGACGGTTTGAGGCAGTGAAGCAACGCCCTAAGCTGGCTTATACCGAGGTTGCCACTGACGATGGTGGCTCAAAGTATCAGAATCTGGCTCAGATTGCAGCTGCGGCGAATCAGAATAAGGTAGGTTTGGTAGCAACCAACATTGGGCGGGTGCAATCGTCGATGCCGGGGGAAGGGGAGAATGTCGCACGGTTTGAGCGCCGTCAACGCAAACTGCTTAACCGTCTGTTTCAAGCACTTCAGGTCGAGGTCGATTCACCCAAAAGTGCAGAGCGATTGGAGGATATCAAGGAGATCGAAGGGGAGAATCTGCTTTCGGATGCAAAACGCTGGTCAGAATCTCATCCCAGCCACTTTTTTGACTTTAAGAAGGACGATCGCCTCTATCGGAGCTTTGCGATGCCTGCCGATGCTCCTGGCTCGATCAATGTGCTTGCCAGAGAAGCCGTCAACCCTTTGTGGGAGCCGACCCGCATTCGGAGCCGCGATCGCCACGAGTTCCGCTATCTATTTCCGAAAGATGAGTTGTCTGTGGATGCGTTGGAGTGGGCAGAGGAACTGAAGACTCGCTTCCAGCAAGCCAGAGATGAAATTCAGGAGCGGGTTGGGGAAGACCGGGATGCTTTCAATGAGGAATTGGGCAAGCTTTACGACAGCTATCGAGCTGAAATTAATGAGTTGTTTCCGACGACCGAGGAGCGGTTTGAGGGAGCCGCTGCACTCTGGTATACCCAGCACACGCGCCCGGAAATGGATCGGCATCGTCGGGATTGTCTGGCATTGGCAGAGCAAATGGATATCACCTTTGCCCTTCAGCATGGCTATGAAGTACCCAGTGAAGCGCTACCCAGAGATGCTCATGTATTGAGTGTACCGTTTGGGTCGGATGCGATTCGGTGGAAGGAAACTTTAGAGCAAAAAGGTATTCAATTTGATGCGATGATTCATCCGCAGCTACCGATGATTGAGTTTGCGCTCAAAGATATTCCGCCCCGCTTGGTTGAAAAACTGGAGGCGAGGTTTGGCAAGAATGTTAACGATCTGGATGAACTTCGTGTACCTGATGATTTGCGGATTATTCCTCCCGCTGATCATACTTGGGCGGAATCTCGGCAGGATTCAGGTGTGGGGGCGCTGGCATACAACCTGTTGACTGAGGAAGTTTGTCAGCAGCTTCAGGCATTTCAGTTCGATGAGATTAGAACTTACGCATTGACAAAAAGAGTGAAATGTGGTGACTCTAGGATAGTC
>NZ_JCACKR010000051.1:0-96693 GCF_059505485.1 Stenomitos rutilans | reverse complement strand
ACTGCTAAGCCGCAATCACTATGATTTCCGGTTTTATTGAATCCATAATCCTAAGGGATCTCTGGAAAATAACATTCCATTGCCTATGCACTCATGCACCCCCTTCAACCTGAAATCTTACTTGTTACCAGTTTCCCAAAGGCATTAACAACCAACTTTGCAAGCACGGCGAATAGAACTTAAGGCCAAAGGGTAGATCCAACTCTAGACGGAGATAATGCTACGCTCAACTTTCTATGCTTCATCTGTATCAAGCGCATCAGAACAATCGCGTGTTTTAGGCAGTGAAGCGGCCTTCCCAATTTTTGATTAGAGGAAGTGTGACGACGCCCAGCGCCTACACCGCCGTTTTCGAGCTTGCGTGCAGTAATCGAAGGAGATAGCTAATGAATATGCAGAAGAATCATCTGGCACGAAAGACGACAGCACTTTTGAGCGCGATCGCCGCTAGCAGCTTTTTGGGCTTGCCCGCGTTAGCAGGTAGCTCTGTGGGTATGACGAACACGGGTATTGACCTGGCTCAAACCCCCTCAAATATCGATCAATCGCAGTGTATACCTTCCAATCAGGCGAACCAGCCGTCTACTACAGCAACACCAGATGCTTCGGCCCCAGCAGCGGCTCAGTTGCCTAACCAGTCTGATCCACGGACAGGCATTTCTTCCTCTGACCAAACCGTGTCCTCTTCCAGTCAAACATCAGGCAACGCTGCTAACACCCCCTCGACTAATGCTTCCGCTGTGCAAGCGGCTGATTCCGCCAACACCAACCGCCAAACCAGCTCGTATAACCAGGGCAGTGCCTATGGCGATGTACTCTCACAAGGGGGCGCTACGACCGGTGGTTTTGCCCGTCAGCAAGTTTTAGCGGCTAACAATCCTGATGACTATCGAATGGTTAGCAGTCGGATCAGCTCTAACGAAGAGCGCTCCAACTACAGAAGCGGTGCTAGCCTGAATGGCAACATGGGTTCAACCATGAGTTCTAACGATTCCACGCGTTCTACCACAGGTAATCAACCTTACAACCAGTCGTCATCTTCTGCGGCAAGCACTACGATCGCGCTATGCCCCAATGGTGTAACGAGTCCTCAATCAGTCACACCATCAACCCGCCAAGCGCCCAGTCAGCCTAACCTCGATACACAGCCGTCGTCATCCCAACAGGTGTCGCCACAGCAACCAACGGGTAATGAAACCCGTCAATCTCCCGCAGATGATAACAGCGGCAGAACCCGGTAGTATCGACACGATCGCAGCGTAAAGGAACAGCTTGCCTTGCGCCGCGATCGCGTTACGAGTCTCAATGCCGTCTAGAGCTAATCTAGACGGCACTTTTCATGCCTTCAAAACATAATGGCTGGCCTGGAAAGAAGTTTAGTAAGATGGATCGCTCATTAGTGAGTAGAAACGCGCATCTGCGGTTGCCGCTCAGCCTACTCATCCACATGGGTGAAGTCATACATTCGTTTGGCACGCGACTCTAGAACCAGGTACAGTCGGGATGGGATGCGAGAAGAGATGAAACTCAACCGTTTAGTCGGTATGGGCCGCTGATCGCCTGTTTATCTATGGAGCGTGGTTTAGTGCAACTGGGAGCATACTTGCTCAAGCTCAGCGCGATCGCGCTAGCCTGCTTTCTTTCAGGTAGGCTAACGGGTTTTGTTACTCATTTGCCTTTAGAAGCATCGCCCATTTGGTTTCCGGCGGGCATTGCGCTAGGTGTCTTGCTTTTAGGCAATCGTCATGCGTGGGTGGGCATTAGTCTGGGAGGCTTTTTGCTGGCGTTATCCGCTGGGGCCGCATGGATCGTAGCAGCCGTGGCCGCTTTTGGCATGACGGTTGGCGCGATCGTGGGTAAAGTCCTGCTGCTACGAGCTGGTTGCTCCCTGGCCTTAAACAGTCTGCGAGATACCCTGAGTTTTCTGGCACTGGCCGTTGTTGTCTCGCCAACGCTAAATGCTACCATCAGTACGCTAAACGCCTGTGCGGCTGGCCTTCAGCCCTGGCAACGGTTTGGTACCCATTGGTGGGCGATCGCGCTGGGTGACGGGATCGGCATTTTAGTCATGACGCCGCTCCTTTTGGTCTGGTTAAGCCAACCGTTGTCAAAGGCAAACGTATCCAAGCAGAACAGTCCGCTTTGGCAACGCCTGGTCACAGTCGGAAAGCAGCCGTGGCAGCACAATAAACTTTTTCGGTGGCGCGTTTTTGAAGCACTGGTCTGGATCACATTGCTGATTACGCTCAGTTGGCTTGTGTTTTGTGCGCCGATACAGGCCGGAGTGCCGCGCTACCCGTTGGAATATCTGCCCATCGCGTTGATGATTTGGGCTGCATTGCGGTTCGGGCAACGAGGCACTGTACTGAGCGGCTTCATCGTCTCCTGCTTTGCGTTTTGGGGGTTAGCGCAACAGCAAGGCCTACTGTTGATGGATGCGAACGGGGATACAACGCAGGCGATTTTTCTACTGCAAGCGTTTGTTGGGGTCACAATGGGCCTCGCGCTCATGCTGACGGCCACGATCGCCGAACGGCAGCACGCAGAGATTCAACTACGGTTTGCCGCCGATCGTGAACGCTTACTGGCTGAAACCGCGCAACGCATTCGGCGATCGCTAGATTTAGAAGAAATCCTTCACACGGCCGTGGCCGAAGTCCGGCAGCTTTTACAGGCCGATCGAGTGTTCATCATGCGCCTGGATGCGTCGGATCATTGTCTTGCTGTAGCAGAGTCCGTGGCTCCCAATTGGGCCTCCGTGCGAGGATGGATCGCGGACCAACGGGTAGCACAAGCGATTGAGACACTCTTCAAACAGGAATCTCTGGAACAACCGTGCAGTATCAAACCCATTAAAGCCATCAACGATACAACGCATGTTGAAGACCCTCCACTATTGGTTGAATACCATCACTACTGCCAGGTAAAAGCAAGCATTGGCATTCCCATTATGGTGTGCAACAGCATGTTTGGCATTCTGATGGTCAATCAATGCTCCGCACCCCGCTACTGGCAGCCGCTAGAAATTAATTTACTGAAACAACTGGGTACTCAGGTTGAAATTGCCATTCAGCAGGGGCAACTCTATCAGCACCTACAAACCCTTGCAGCTAGCTTAGAAGGGCAAGTCCAGCAGCGCACGGCTGAATTGCAAGAGCGTATGCAAGAGCTACAAAGCTTGAATCAGGTCAAGGACTTGCTGCTGCATGCCGTTGCTCATGATTTACGCACCCCAGTGCAGGGTATGCTCATGGTGCTAAAAAGTTTAAGAAGCAAAAATAGCGGCTGCGAGGCTATGCCGGTACCATGCGTCAAGGTCGATCGCATGATTCAAAGCTGCGATCATCAGCTCAACCTGCTCAGTGCGTTACTAGAAGGCCACACAGACGATAAGCCTGCAACCGTGCTCCAGTGTCAGCCCATTCACCTGCATCAGGTTGTAGATCAGGCTTTGGTTAACCTCAAGTTGCTGTTTGAGGAAAACCAGGTCAACCTCAAGCAGCAATTCTCACCGGACTTATCTCCTATCAATGCCGATCCGTATCAACTCCAGCAGGTTTTTGAGCACTTACTGCGAAACGCGGTCAAACACAACGCGCCCGGACTAACTATTACCATCAACGCAACCATTGCCCCCTGTCCTGTTTCCGCTGCCCGTATTCTGTATTGCACCATCGCTGATGATGGGCAAGGGATGAGCCAAGATAAGTGCGATCGCCTCTTCAACCTCTACATTCGGGGAATCGATAATCAGCATCTGACAGGTATTGGGTTGGGATTACATCAGTGTCGGCAAACGATTGCAGCCCATAACGGACACATTGGCGTCATGAGCCACCCTGGTAAAGGCTCTCAATTTTGGTTCACGTTACCCCTGGCAGAACAGGCGCTGGAGGCAGGGCATGCTCCCTCAGCAAAACCCCAATGGCCTAGCCAAGTTGATGCCCACAGTGGGCGCAAAAGCGATCGCCAGGGGTAATGGCCGTCCCACACTGGCTACAAAAATTTCGCTGTTCGTCTGCCGTATGAGAGCCAGCAGTATTAGTTTGAGAGGCTTTAGACGCTGAGGGTGCGATCGGGTTCATACTCATGTGCATAGAACCCATCTGCATCGACATGGTGTTTCGATCCATCTGCATATTGCCCATCGTCATTGGCGGCATTGGAGTCATGAGCGGCATAGGCTGTATCGAAGGCATTGTGGGCCTAGAGTCCCCAGGCTTGTGTGCAACAGATTGAACCTGTAACGGTTGAGCTTCTGCCAAAGAGGGGGCCTCATTCAACACGCTCAAACGGCTGCCCTGAATTGATATAAACCACTCGCCCTGATCGGTATATAGCTTCACAACGAGTCCGATCGTCGATCGCAATACTTCTGGTGGTGCCGTCCAGGAACCCGTTTGAAACCCGCTACTGGACTGCTGCTGCTGCCCTGGATAGCTGCTAGCAACCGTCACCAGCGTTTGGTGCTGCACGTTTTCAAGGTAGACAGTCTGTCCAGAACCCAGGTCACAAAGGTATCCCATCGTTAGCACCGCACACTACAGCTCACTTCATCTCTATTGTGCCAGGGATATTTGCGCGATGGGTTGATCTTCTGTGCAAAGTCGCTTGCCTGCTGTGCTTACAAAAAGGACAGCAGGCTACTTAGAGACCAGCTACCAGTCAGCCGTTGCTAACGCTCAAAAATGGCACCCCGGCGCATCAGATCTGCTACAACAGCTCGCGTCAAACCCTGATTCCTGCCCATCAACGTCTGCTCAAAGATCGCACCCGCTAAGTTAACATCACTCAGGTCAGCCCACCGCAAATCAGCATTGCTCAAATTAGTGCCGTAAAGGTTTGCACCCGTGAAATCAGCCTTGGTCAAGCTCGATCGGCGCAAGTCTACGTGATTCAAAGAGGCGAGGTGAAGACTGGCATCGTCTAGCCTGCAACCAATCATGACTGCACGGCGCAAATCAGCATGGTTTAGATTGGCTTTCGTCAGATTTGCCCCGGTAAGATTAGCGCTTAGCACTTGTGCTCTTACCAAATTGACCCTCATCATGTCAGCACTCACCAGGCTTGCACCGTTCAAATTTGCATTCACCAGCATGGCACCTGCTAGATTTGCGTTGATTAAGCTCGCTTCTGATAAATCTGCATTCACCAAATTTGCTTGCGAAAAATTCGTCGCAATGAAATTGGCTCCTGCTAGTTTGGCAGAGCGCAGATCAAGCCCGCTTAAATTTGCGGTCGAAAAGTCTTTAGAAGGATTCAGGCCAGCAATCTTGGCAAGTTCAAAGAAATCGTCCGTTTCTGCCTCTACGATGCGCTGAATCAGTTCTCGAAGTCGCCTCAGAGATCTTTCACTAACCATGTTGTAAACTGCCCATTGAATGTTGGGCAGTAATCGAGGAACACATTTGGCTAAAACTACAGTGAAGTTTCAACCCGTTTCGCAATGACCTCAATGTTGCCCTTAATGCTGGCTGCTTACTCCCAATAGCACTACGGCTTAACGCTAAAACATGAATGCTAAAAAACCTCATGCTCTATTGTAGATGAGGTTTATTACAAATAAATTGTCAGGAAATGAAAAATTTGCGATCGCAAAATCGACGGCGATCAGTTCTCGCCTGTAATCAAGCTTTTTTCATGACTACAGAACTTACGCAGACCTCGGAGGTTTTCACCAAGCATCGTCACTGCATGTACTTGCTTAAACCTTTGAGGTTCTAGTCAGAATACGTAAGTCTACGACTAGAACAAAACTTGATCACTGAGCATCAGAGCAAATCTTGCTTGGAGACACTTATGAGAGAAAACGGTTAAGCAACGTCAAGCTCAGACTTTGCAACCCACATCTCAATTAATCGCTCAATCACGGCCTGCTTGGCGGGACTGATGCCCTCAGGCATCAAGCTTTTCATTAATGCCTCAACGTCAGACGCTTCATCTAAAAGCCTAGTTTGCCGACCTGATGGTAACGTCCCACGATCAGAAGGTGCAGTGAGGCGATCCAGGCTGTCAAATTGGCGATGTTCCGGTCGTAGCATGTTAATGAAAGGGGGTACGTTTCAAGCGGAAAGGCGCTAACCTTTCTCAGGACAAATGAGCGTGCATTTCAAAGACAAGACGAACTGCTAAAGACTGGTAGACAACAGCAAAATAGCCAACGCTACCTCTCATGCATCTTAGCGCTTCGACGCTTACAGTCAAGCGTGACATCACTAAAAGCAGTTGCCAGTTCTGGAAACCACTGATGCCTTATGCTAAACCCAGCCCTTGTCAGAGGCAATCCTCGCCAAATTTTTCTTTATCAGTCTTCATACTAGCAGTATGCCCAGATGAGCAGACGATAACATCACCCAACTAGTTGTAAACGACAGAAGCAGAATCTTCATACAGAAATTACGCTTACTGGTCAAGCGGCTCTTGTGTCCGGTGGGCGCTGTGGTCGTCGATCGCTTGGGCAATAAACCACTCCAGCCTGGAAATAAAGACAGGCTCAGCAAACTCACGTGCCCGCTCAAGACATGCTTGTGCAGAAAAGCGCCGCCCTTCAAATTGAACGATCGCGTTGCTTAAGCTTTCTACGGTAGGTTGCGAGAATAGTAAGCCTGTACGATCGTTGAGAATCACTTCCCGAAGGCCACTCAACGCGGAGGCAATCACAGGGACACCGTGCCCCATCGCTTCCACTGGGGCAAACCCAAAATCGGCATGCTGACACGGAAAAATTAAAGCTTTTGCATGGGCATAAACGTCGATCATGGCGTCTTCAGGCAGATCACCAAGCAAGCGAATCTGTGAACCAGCCAGGTGCTGAAGCCGTTCGCGATCGCTCCCACTACCCACTAGCCAAAGCGGACGATCAAGCTGATTACAAGCCGCAATGGCTAAATCAACCTGCTGGGTTTGGGTCAATGGCCCTACATATAAGTAGTAATCGTTTCCGGCTTCGCCACGACCTCGAACCTTAACAGGTGGTGGAATCACGGCAGTTGATCGACGATACAGTTTGCGAATGCGCCGCGCTGCCATTTCAGAATTGGTGACAAAGCGATCGACCCGTTGTGCAGTGTAGAAGTCGTACTGCCGCAGATGGGTTTCAGCCCAATGCTGATACCAGCGGCGATCGTGCTCTTTGGGGAGTAAATCCCACAGGTCACGGGGCGGAGTATGGCAGTAGCTAACGTGGAGCGTTTCGGCACGAGTAAGCACCGCTTTACTCAGGTACGCTCCAGACGACGAAAGGACTAAATCGTACTCGGACAAATCTAGCGCTTCCCAGCAGTAGGGCACGAATGGTCTCCACGCCTGGTAGTGGCGTGCAATGCCCGGTAGCTGCTGAGAGGGTGCTGTGCGAATATCCCAACCATCAAAAAGCGCGATCGCATCGCCTAATTGGGCGCGATCGACAAACGCTGTGTAGACGGGCGCATCGGGATACATCTGATGCAGCACGCGCAGCACGCGTTCGGCCTCGCCATATTCGCGGAGATGATCATGAACCAGAGCAACTTTCATGCCAACTATCCTTTGCGATCGCGCTAACAAGCACGGGAGAAAGTGAGGTCATTGTCGTCTCAGCTTACCTGTCATTCACACTCATCAAGCTTAGGGCGCGTTAGCAATTAAGCTCAGAACCCTTGAGGTATCAGCCTTACCGCGCCCGTCCTCACAAACCAGACTAGTGGTTGGCGCTCAATCGAACTCAACAACCTTTGCAGAGAGGCTTGGGCGTGCTGTCTGGTGTCTACCCGTTTCAAGTGGGGAGCAATCCGCTCATGCAACCGATTAAACTGTTCCCCCCAGGCTTGAACCTCTTCGCTTGAAACACTTGCGGCGGCTGTCCTTAGAACTGAACTGAAGCCTGGAGTCATTAAATAGGACTTACGTAGTCGCCCCCTAAATTCCCCAATGCTGGGGGACTTTGAGTGCTTGCTCCCCCAAATTTGGGGACTGGGGGGCTAGTTTTAGAGAATTTGCGTAAGTCCTGTTAAAAAACTTTTGTGCATTTCCTACCTAACCTTTCTAGCAATCTACAACTGTAGTACTAGGCGCGGTTTTACCTTCTGCCCTCAGCCTTTCATTTTGAGCCATCAGCAGACAGCCGTCAGCCAACCGTAAAACGAAAGCAAACTACAGCTTTCAACGCTCCACTGTCCCGCTTGCTTCTAAAAACCACTTTTCTGGTACACCCTTTCTGGTGTGCCTGGAAGGCCTTGGGGCTTACAACCAGCAACTTCTTTTACCCTCAGCCTTTTACATTCTGCCCTCAGCCTTTTGCCTTCTGCTTTTTACTATACCTGCCGTTGCGGTTGCTTAAGCAGAGCTGGCGTTATATCATCTGCCATAGTTAAATACGGTTTTCCGACTGAATATTAGGTGTATAGGTATCAGGAGTATGGAAATGAGATCTGTCTTAGTGAATGGTCGGCTCTCGATCAAACGCTTTGGGCTACTGGCTATAGCCTCATTGCTGATCGTTTTAACGGTGACAAGCCTGCTGCAACTAGCAACTCCTGCCCAAGCTCAAACAGCGCCAACGACTCCAGCACAAACAGTGCCAGCACAAGTAGCACCTGCACCATCAGCTCAACCGAACAAAGCCACTGATGCAGTCTTGGACTGGAATGCTACTGCGCTGAGTGTCTTACCCGCCCCACCCGCTCCGCAACAATATCGCGGTTTGGCGATCGTGCATGCAGCCATTTTTGATGCAGTGAATGCAATCGATCGCCGCTATGCCACTTATGCAGTTGAGGTTAAAGCACCTGCGGGAGCATCGGCTGAGGCGGCCGCCGCAACAGCAGGACATGACGTGCTTGTGCGCCTTTACCCGTCTCAACAAACAGCGTTTGATGCGGCGTTGACAACTTCACTAGCAAAAATTGCGGCAGGGCAAGCAAAAGAGGATGGCATTAAGGTTGGTCAGGAAGTGGCCGAACAATTAGTTGCCCTTCGTAGCAAGGATGGAGCCGATCAGAAAGGAACGTACAAGGCAGAATCGCGTCCTGGCATCTGGCAACCCACACTGCCTGCTTTTGCTCCTGCCTTGCTGCCCCAATGGGGTACGGTGAAACCGTTTGCGATTCAACGTGCGGATCAGTTTAAAATTGCTGCACCATTGCCATTAAATAGCAATGCGTATGCCAAAGAATTGAATGAGGTCAAACGCTTAGGCGGACGAAACAGCACTGCCCGCACACCTGACCAAACAGCCGCAGCCATCTGGTCACCAGCCCCCCCTGCTGTCATCTGGAATGCAGCGGCGCGTGCGGCGGCGATCGCCAAAGGTAATACGCTGATCGAGAATGCTCGCCTGTTTGCGCTCCTCAACATTGCAGGCGTTGATGCTTACATTGCAGGCTATGACGTGAAGTACAAGTACAAGCTCTGGCGACCTGTAACTGCGATTCGCAATGCAGATACCATTGGGAATCCTAACATTACTCCTGATCCTACATGGGAACCACTTATTGTTTCGCCAGCCCACCCCGATTACATCTCTGGGCACTGTGTGACCGCAGGTGCAGCCGAACGCATTCTTCAAAACTTCTTTGGCAATGACGCTGTTAACGTCAGCATTATCTTTCCAGCCAATGTAGGCGTAACACGCAGCTTTAGCACCTTTTCACAGATTGCTAAAGAACTGGGAGAGGCCCACATTTGGGGTGGTGTACATACCCGCACGGCGGATTCGCAAGGCGATGTGTTGGGCAAGCAAGTAGGCGATTATGTCTTCAACCATGCCCTGCTTCCCTTAAAAGGCTAGCGAGTCGTCGAAAAGTCCATACCAAAAGGTAGCCATTGCTGGCGGTATGTGCTGTTAGCAACGGCTCGTACATGATTAGCGATACAGCCATTCAAGGTATGGTTACATTCACCGGATCCTATATTCCATACCCTGAACCCGCAGTCATCCTGGCTATAGCTTGTAGCGCGACCCGTTGTTGAACTGACGGGTTAACTCTAGCGATGTCAACGGGCGCAACGTCTTCACCTGTTGATCGGCGATCGCGTCTTCTTCGTCACATTGCCGCTTAAGTTGGCGAACCGTCTCTTGTCCTGCGCCAAACAGCAAACCAATGACACCCCCAATGATGAGATAGTCTTGCTTCAAGTTTCGATAGAGGTCACTTGAGTAAGGGCAGGGGGCCAGATTTAGCATGACCAAACCCAATCCAACCCCAACGGCTGACGTTACAACACCCGAAAAAACAATGCGTCTCGTGTTCATTTGGGTTCTCCTC
The DNA here is from genome assembly GCF_059505485.1 of Stenomitos rutilans. NCBI lineage: Bacteria > Bacillati > Cyanobacteriota > Cyanophyceae > Leptolyngbyales > Leptolyngbyaceae > Stenomitos > Stenomitos rutilans. The sequence continues at coordinate 86,449 of NZ_JCACKR010000051.1, read as the reverse complement.
GCAAGACTAATCTCGCGACGTGTGTATGGCGTACTGAAAGTTTTCCCAGACAGAGTGGCGTTCTACCAATCGATCGAATGCACGCTCTTGCTTCAGTGAATGCTAGCTTTTGCTTTGATTATGGCAAGCTTTTGCGAAATACTATAGCAGATGAAAAAACCTGTAATATTTCGTTTGAGACTGCAATCGCCATTGCAATCAAAGCGCCCTTCTATCCTCCAGGTTTGGTGGAAGTGAGTCTCTTCAGCTTCTCAAAAGCTCGGAAATCGGGGTCTCTTCACGCGGCAGTCTGTTCCAGCACAAAAGCAGAAAAAAAGACCGCGATCGCGGTCTTCAAGCCATTCATCTTATAGAGCCTTTGCAACGGATTTTTTGGTTAACTGAGTGGTTCACCCTGAATCCTTCGAGTGGCTTCTGGCTGCGGTGCTTCACTCATGCCATCATGGGATGCTTCAGGTTCGGCATGAGGAGGCGATCCATCGGGCGGCTTGTTTCTGTTTGGCCGTGATCTGTCGAGGAATTGAGTTTCCAGAGTTTTAATTACCACATAAAGGACTGGTACGAATAGAAGGCTGAGAAACGTCGCGACGAGCAGACCACCAAAGACCGCCGTGCCCAACGAGTGACGAGAGTTTGCCCCTGCCCCAGTTGCCGTGACGAGTGGAAAGAAGCCAACGAGTGCCGCAAAGGCTGTCATCAAAATGGGACGGAGCCGTTCTTCTGCTGCTGTTAAGGCCGCCTGAACGATCGACTGACCCTCCTCACGCGCCTGGTTAGCAAATTCCACAATCAGAATGGCGTTTTTACTGGCAAGACCGATCAGCATGACGAGCGCAATGTTGCAGTAAACATCATTCGACAGGGTTGGATCAATAAATCGCCGTAGGGCAACAGCACCCAGCGCACCCAAAATGGCTAATGGTACCGTGAGCAAAATAATCATGGGATCGATGTAGCTCTCATACTGAGCGGCTAGCACCAGAAACACCATGATGATGCCAAACAAGAAGATCAACGGCCCCAGACTTCCAGCCGCAATTTCTTGCCGGGTCAAATCTGCCCACTCAAACTTGATCCCCGGTACGGCTAGTTTTTTGAACGCATTGCTAATGGTCTCGATCGCTTGACCGCTACTGTACCCTGATGACTGCGTGCCTTGCAGCAAGATGGAACGATAGCCATTGAAGTGAGAAATGACGGCTGGCCCTGTAAATGGCTTAATCGTCACTAACTGATCCAGTGACACCATATTGCTGGTGCCCGTCGTGCTGCTCGATCGCACATAGATTTGTTTGAGATCTTCTGGCTTACTGCGGTACTGCGCGTCTAACTGCACATAGACCTGGTAAAAGCGCGGGCCTAAAACAAACTGGTTCACATACGTTGAACCAATGCTGGTACTCAGTGCAGTCAACGCGTCATCGAAATTCACGTTCAGGGCATTCAGTTGATCTCGATTGATGTCAATTTCGTACTGTGGGGTATTGGCACTGAATTGGGTAAACGCTCCTGGGGGCTGAAAGATGCCGCTCTGATTGGCTTCTTTCAGAATATCTTGAGCATTGGCAGCAAATTCCTGGAACGACAGGCGACCATTCGTGGTATCCTGCACCTGCATGTTAAAGCCACCCAACGGACTAAATCCTGGAATGGCGGGAGGACTAGACCCAACGGCTGTTGCACCCGTAATTTTGCCAGCGAGTTCGCCATTCAACTTTTTAAGAATGGCTGCAACCGTTTGGTTGGCCTTGGGACGATCGTGCCAGGGCTTGAAATGGGCAAAAAAGATCCCCTGATTCGCCGCATTACCGTTAAACCCAGCACCGCTAATTTCGGCTGTAGACTCAATCTCTGGCACACTCACCACCGATTGATGCACCTGATCCAAAATATCGCGTGTGTATTGTAGTGAAGCAATGTTCGGCCCCTGCACAAACCCCAGCACAGATCCCTGATCTTCGGCTGGGACGAAACCCGCTGGCACCACGCTGAACATGAAAACGGTGCCGACCAGCCCCAGGGCAAAAATGCCGATCACTAAGTAACGCAGCCGAATTAAATACTCCGTTGTGCGGATGTAGCGATCACGCACCCAGCTAAAGCCCCGATTGAATTTGTTAAAAAACCAGCCTAAAGGGCCACTGGCCTCCTGCGGTGGTCGCAGCAAGATGGCCGCAATACTGGGGCTAAAGCTCAAGGCATTAAAGGTGGAAACGGCGATCGAAAACGCAATAATCAACGCGAACTGCCGATACAGCAAACCCGTCGCACCAGGGAAAAAGGCAACGGGCACAAAAACCGCCATCAGCACCAGCGAGGTCGAAAGAATGGCTCCCGTGAGTTCATTCATCGCCTCGTAGCTGGCTTGCCGGGCCGTCATGCCCTCGTTTTGCATCTTCGCGGCGACGGCTTCCACCACCAGAATGGCATCATCTACCACCAATCCGGTTGCCAGCACCAGCCCAAACATCGTCAAACTGTTGATGGAAAAGCCAAACACTTTGGCAAAGATCATCGCGCCGATTAACGACACGGGAATGGCGATCGTCGGAATGATCGTAGCCCGCCAGTCTTGCAAGAAGACGAAAATCACCAGAATCACCAGCACAATTGCCTCTGCCAGCGTAATGATGACTTCCTTATTCGACTCTTCAATAAAGCTCACCGTATCGTAGACCAACTCTGTTTCGATGCCCGGTGGAAAGCTTTGCTTCAGCTCTTCCATCTTGGCGGCCACTTGTTTTGCCACATCCAGCGCATTACTGCCGGGTAGCTGATACACCCCTAGCGCCACGCCAGGTTTGCCGTTGATTTTCGCAGAACTGCTGTAAGACTGTGCGCCTAATTCAACGCGTCCCACATCTTTCAGCTTTGTCTGGGTACCATCACTGCCCACTTTGATGACAATATTCTCGGCATCGGCAACGCTCTTAAACTGCCCCTGTAGCTTGAGTGGAATTTGGAACTGTTGCCCCTTGGGCGCAGGTTCAGACCCGATCGATCCACCACCCACTACCACATTCTGGGCTTGGATCGCACTCACTACATCGTTAACAGCAATTTTGCGGCTAGCCAGCGCATTGGGGTCAAGCCAGAACCGCATGGCATATTGAAGCTGCCCAAACACGTTTGTTTGACCAACGCCTGGAATCCGCGCCACTTCATCTGTGACGTAAAGGTCAACGTAATTACTAATGAAGGTCGCATCATATTCATCATTCGGCGAAAAGAAGCCATAAACCACCAGAATACTGGGAGAGGCAGTTTTCACCACAATGCCCTGCTGCTGAACCGATGAAGGTAACAACGGTGTTGCCTGCTGCAAGTTATTCTGCACGTTTACCTGGTCTTCATTGGGCTTGGTATTCACCCCAAAAAAGGCCGCAATATTGCTGGAGCCTGCCACACTGGTCGAGGAAAAATACTGCATGTCGCGGGTGCCGTTCAGCTTCCGCTCAATGGGAGTGGTCACGGTCGTCTCGATCGTTTCTGGATCAGCACCAACGTAGCTGGCCGTAACCTGCACCTGAATGGGCGCAATTTGGGGCACATATTCAATCGGCAAGAGCGGCAAACTCACCGCTCCGAGCAACAAAATGACGATCGTGCAGACCGTTGTCAGCACCGGACGTTTAATAAACGTATCCGCAATGGATAAAATCACAGTGGCTGCCTCTTAACAACTGAAATCAACAAACTAGACTCAACTAACTGGCGGCATTGGTGGGTGAGGCACCGGAAGCACCACCTGCTTGAGGCGTAATCGGTGCACCATCACGCAATTTAGCCACGCCAGACACAATGACCCGATCGCCTGGTTTTAGCCCTTTCAACACCTGATAGGATTGCCCCTGAATATTCCCCAACGTGACGGGCAGTTGGTGCGCGATCGTCTGACTCTTCCCCTTGTCATCCGTTTTGTCTTCGGCCACAAACACAAAATTTTGCCCCCCGATCGGCGTTACGGCTGTCGCAGGCACCATGACCCCTGGCTTGGTTGCCCAGATCACCCTCGCCCTGACATATTGCGCATCCCGTAGTTTCTTACCATCGTTTGGAAACCGCGCGCGCGTGAGAATGGACTGATCTGCCGCATTGGCCTGTGAAGCGACAAAATATAGCTTTCCTGTACCCAATCGCTCGCCACTGCTGGGGTCAAGCAACTCAACCGTTAGCCCTGTGCGCACCTGCCCGGCCTTGCTCAGCGGCACCGGAATTTGCAGATCAAACGAGTTGTTTTGGTTGATGGTGGTGAGAGTTTGCCCTGCCGTGACGTAGTCCCCTGGCTTGAGTGTAATATTGCCGACTGAGCCTGAGATGGGTGCCACCACCCGTTTGTAGTTCAAGCTCACCTGAGCGGTATCCAAATCAGACTGTGATTTACTGACGGTTGCATCGGCCTGGTCAACGGCAGCCTGTTGCGCACTTGCCTCATCCTGATTTTGCCTTACCGTCGCCAGAGCCGTTTTTTCAGTCGTGGCATATTGATCGGCAGTTGCTGCGCCGACCGCACCCTCTCTGTAGAGCTGCTGATAGCGGCGATTATTGACCCTTGCCAGTTCATATTGCGCTTGAGCCGAAGCTAGAGCCGACTTTGATGCCTGAAGTTGCTTTGCTGCCGTATTTCGAGCCGCAAGATTAACCCCGATCGTAGACTGGGCACTCCTAACCTGCGAAAGCGTATCGTCTGGATTGAGAATGAAAATGGGGTCACCTTGATCAACCCTTGCGCCAGGTTGCACCAAGATTTGTCCAATGCGTCCCTGAATTTGCGGCACAAGCTGCACCGTATTTTCTGCCTGTAGCGTGCCAATATACTCAATGCTGTCCTGTAGGGTGCCATTCTGCAAGGTTTGCACCTGCACTTGAGAGGGCGGCGGGCCACTCGCTTTAGCAGCACTGTCGTTTTTACTACAAGACGCTGTACTTAGAGACAGCAAGAGTAATGCACCAAGGAATGGGTATCGTTGCACGCTAACCTCCAAATATGAAAAAGCTCACGAGCCGTTGGTCGAGACACATGGCTAAAGGGCGATGAAATGTCGCAAGGGCGATCGCATACTAAACGATAGAAACCAATAGGACTTACGCAAAAGCGGTCATCTTTCGCCCCTTAGCCCCCAATTCATAGCCCTTGGGCATACCCTTCGGGAAGCAAGCTACAAGAAAGGGAGAACCGAGCCAATTAGCCCCCCAGAATTAGGGGTTTGGAGGCAAATGCGTAAGTCGTAATCAATTGAAACGTAGCGTTATAGCCATAGAGACTTGCTTAACTTCAACGGTGTCGAACAAGTTAAGCCTGTGAAAGCTTGAGTTGTGATCCCCTCGTCTATACATCAATATCACTGCTATCCAGCCAAGCTGAATCAGTCAGAAAAAGACATATGGCGATTGTTGTGCATTGGCTGAAAAATTGCCTCATCCGATAGGGTAGCAATTGTGCTGACTATATTTGTTAACGACAAACGTTTGCTATCTACTTTGAGACGGATTTTAGAAAGAGGTTCTCTAGAAACCAGGCTCCTACTTCCTACTGGTATCCAATTCAAGCAAGCTCCAGCTTCCTTCTCGGTGGGTCACACCGCTTAACCTGACTCAGCTCTGTCTAAACGCAACGAGTTGATCGCGTCCGCAAAAACCACGATCGCGGTACGAATGACGATCGCGAGTTCTGGATCAGCTACGATCCGGTCTGCATTAAGGTTTCGACCCAAAAGCGGCACATCAATCGAGGCGTCAGGAACGATTTGCCCCGACATTACAGTCAAAATCTCGACTAAAGACGCTTGGGCATGGGTCGCGCGAGGTGAAGCGTTAAAAAGAGCGATCGGTTTACCGACAAACTCTTCTCCACTTACCAGCCAATCCAGTGCATTCTTCAATACCCCCGGTACACCATGCGCATATTCAGGGCTGCAAAGCAGCAGTCCATCGCATCCACGCAGTTGCTGTCGCAAACGGGTTACAGCTAGCGGTTCATCCGGCTCAAGATCAGGATTAAAGTGGGGCAACGCACCAAGCTCGCCATACAGGCGAATTTTCACATCATCAGGTGCTAAGACGATCGCAGCTTGCAGCAGGGCCGTGTTAGATGATTGCGCCCGCAAACTTCCTGAAATAGCCAGAATTTGTATGAGTTGAGCGTCAGGCTGCATGTGGGTTAGCCCATGAAGAGAAGCTACATCCAACGGATAAAAGCAAGCTGTAACGCTCGTTTGCACCAGTAGATGATCGATATGACTTTTATGATAGAGGGTTCCTTGTTAACAGGAATGGGGAGCGGAGAGGCAGGGGAAGCAGGAAAGCAGGGGGACAAGCAAAGCTCAAAACTTCCTTTTCTGCCCTCTGCCTTCTGCTCTCTGCTTTGAGTCATGAAAACAAAGTTTGACTGACAGATATTGTTTTTTGTAATTTGATTCGCTATAGTCGTTTCATTACAACAGCGGAGAAAACAATATGCTGTCACGTCAAATTGGTACAGATGGTGCGACGGTAGGGGCGATCGGGTTGGGTTGTATGGGCATGTCAGACTTTTATGGGCCTGCCGATCGAGAAGAAAGCATCGCTACGATTCATGCGGCACTCGACGCGGGTATCACGTTGCTCGATACGGGCGACTTTTACGGCATGGGGCACAATGAGCTACTTCTGCACGAAGCCCTTGCTGGAAGACGACGGGACGATGTGTTTATTGGAGTCAAGTTTGGAGCGCTACGATCGCCCGATGGCAGCTTCATTGGTTTTGATGGTCGTCCAGCCGCCGTCAAAACCTTTCTGGCCTACACCCTGAAACGCCTGGGAACCGATTATATTGACCTCTATCAGCCCGCTCGACTTGACCCAACCGTGCCCATTGAAGACACCATTGGGGCGATCGGCGAAATGGTGCAAGCTGGCTATGTCCGGCACATTGGGTTATCAGAAGTGGGTGCAGAGGTGATTCGGCGGGCGCATGCTGTACATCCCATCTCCTGGCTGCAAATTGAGTATTCGCTGCTGAGCCGGGGCATTGAAGCTGAGATTTTACCCACGGTGCGTGAGTTAGGCATTGCCGTCACAGCCTACGGGGTGCTGTCACGAGGATTGTTGAGCGGTCATTGGTCAAAAGAACGATCGGGCACTGCGCAAGACTTTCGGGGGCATCTACCCCGCTTTTCGGGCGACAATCTCGATCGCAATTTGTCCCTGGTGGAGGCGCTGCGAGAAATTGCCCAGGCTCAGAATGCTACGGTCGCGCAGGTAGCAATCGCCTGGGTGCTGTCACGCGGTAATGACATCATTCCCTTGATTGGTGCGCGGCGGCGCGATCGGTTAGAGGAAGCTTTGGGCGCACTGAATCTACAATTGAGTGAGGATGATCTGGCTCAAATTGAGGCGGCCATTCCGCCAGATGCTGTGGCAGGCGATCGCTATGATCCGGGTCAAATGGCACTGCTCAATAGCGAGAACGTGTAATCGAGGGAAAACAACCGTTGAGTGATGTAGCGCTAACACCAGAGCGGATTCTTGATGCCGCAGAAGAAGTCTTGCGGCGGTATGGCCCCGCGAAAACAACGGTTGTAGATGTGGCTCGCTTTCTAGAGGTGAGCCACGGTACCCTTTACCGTCACTTTCCCAGTAAGGCGGCGTTGCGTGATGCGGTCGCAGAACGGTGGTTGCATCGGGTTGCCGCGCCGCTATCAGCCGTTGTTACCGATCAGGGGTCTGCGATCGAACGGTTGCATTGCTGGTTTGAGCTATTGATGAAGCTGAAACGGCAAAAAGTATTGGATGATCCAGAACTGTTCGCCACCTACGCGGCGATCGCAGAAGAGGCGCGAGACGTGGTGCAAGCGCACGTTCGTGACCTGATACAGCAACTCACTCAAATCATTGAAAGTGGCATTGCTAGCCAGGAGTTGATGGTTACAGATGCCCATGAGGCGGCAAAAGCTCTCTTTAGCGCGACGGTTCGCTTTCATCATCCCGTCCATGCCCATGAATGGAGCCATCCCTCGATCGATGCTGATTTTGCGCACGTTTGGCAGTTAGTGCTAGTCGGTCTGATCACCGATCGAGCCAATGCTTTACACGAATGACCTGTCAGTGGGATCACGCGGCTTTAGTTTGTTAACGTTAGTTTGTTGAACTGCCTCGTTCGCTGACAAACAATCGATCGACTTACGCCTACAAAATGAAACCGAAAAAGCATCATCACCATGCCACCTCTGAAAATGCAGAGAACCATCTTTCAGGAGTAGATATTAAAAAGAAAGATCTTAAGAAGAAAGATCTCAAAAAGAAAGACAAGAAGGAGAGTCAGCCAGACGCACAGCAGGAAGCACACAAGCCAGCCAGACTCCAACTCAGGGAGCGAAGAATCTTTCATCACATCTCTGAAGCAGAGGGCAGTTCCAAGCTGTCTAATAAAACCTATGAAAAAGAGCTGGCTAATCTCCAGATAGAGCTGGTGAAGATGCAATATTGGGTCAAGCAAACGGGCACCCGTATTGTGATTCTGTTTGAAGGACGAGATGCAGCAGGCAAGGGTGGTACCATCAAGCGCATTACAGAACCTCTCAATCCGCGTGGTTGCCGCGTGGTGGCACTGGGTACACCCAGCGATCGCGAAAGAACAGAATGGTATTTTCAACGGTATATTGCACATTTACCCGCAGCAGGCGAAATTGTGTGTTTCGATCGCAGTTGGTATAACCGTGCTGGGGTTGAACATGTGATGGGTTTTTGCACCGATGAGCAATATCAGGAATTCATGCAAACCTGCCCAGAGTTTGAGCGCATGTTGGTGCGATCGGGCCTCATTCTGCTGAAATACTGGTTTTCTGTGAGCGACGATGAGCAAGAACGACGATTTCAATCGCGCCTGACCGATCCGGCCCGTCGCTGGAAGCTTAGCCCAATGGATTTGGAATCGCGCGATCGCTGGGTCGAATTTTCTCAGGCTAAAGACGCCATGTTTGCCCATACTAATATTCCCGAAGCGCCCTGGTTCACAGTGGAAGCCGACGACAAAAAGCGTGCCCGCCTCAATTGCATCAGTCACATTTTGAGCAAAATTCCCTACATTGATATGACACCAGAACCATTAGAGCTACCAAAACGCAGGAGTGCCCCCCACGATTACGTGCGCCCACCCCGCAACGAGCAATTTTTTGTGCCTCAAGTGTATTGAGGCACCGTTGAATTCGCCTTAAAGGTTGAACTTGCTTTGAAATTTAGATCCAGGGTTCGTCATCATCCGGCTCAGGAGCTTCTGAAGGAGCCTTTTGGGGCTGACTTGGGCTGCGCTTGGAAGGAGGTGGCTCGATCGCCGTTATCGTAGCCGCGTTTGTATCATCGATCCAGGGTTCATCGTCGAACCAGTCGCCATCGTCTTCTGCATTAGTGGGATCTGTGAGAGTTGAATCAGTGGTTGTAGACCTGGTGGTTTCTTCCTCTGCACTCGCTTTGCTTACCGAGTCCAAAGGATTGATCGGTTGCAGCGGTGAAGTCGCTGGCAAATCTGGTGTGACAGGTTCAAGGATTTCTTTCGCTTGCACGGTTAACGTTTGAATGCCGTCTTCAACCTGTTCACTCAAGCTGTGAAAGCCATCTTCAACGTGTTCACCAAAGGTTTGAGTGCGTTCTTTCATCCGATCAGCAAACACCTGGCTGTTTTCTCTTGCCTGTTCCACGATCGTCTGAGCTTCTTCTTGCCATTGCTCGTTGATGGTTTGAAGGGTCTCTTGTGCTTGCTGAGAGAGCGATCGCGCCCGGTCTTTTAACTGTTCAGTCAGGGATTGAAAGCGTCCTTTTGCCTGCTCAGTAGCGGCCTGCGCTTGCTTTGAGAGCGATCGTAATTCTTCAGTCGCCTGACTATAGTCTTCTTTCAACACAGATGTTGCTTTCGTTAGAGCCTGTTTGATGCCACTGTGGTACACCTCAAGCGTTTGACCCGCCGCATCCGTCACCAGCACTCGTTTACGCCCAATGCTCAGTATTTTGGTTGGGGGTAACTGATAGAGATCGCCTGCAATGCCAGCCCAGCCGCTAGAGGCGAGTAAGTAGTGGCTGATCGCGCCTGTTTTGAGATTAAACAAGTAATCCGTGATTTTGCCAATTTTGTTGCCAGTATCACTCCAAACCTCGCAATGGAGCAGCGTTTCAAGCTGGCGCACTTTTGTTGCATCCGTTTCTTCGGGCTGGTTTTGGGTCAAAAGACCGTTAGACCCCAACGTGCTGATTTGAGCGAGCTTAAAGGCGGTTTTCTTCGCTCCAAAAGCACCCCCTTTGCAAACAAACCCCAACACTCGATGGGCAGAGGGATACATCCACATCACCTCCACTCGTCCCAGTTCTTCCATTGTGGCGCGATCGAGCACTAGCTGATTGAGCAAGTCGCTCTGCCGGATTCCGTCTGGTAAGGTTGTCATCGTGCCCCTTGCGCCTCCTGGTTGCAAACGGTATACATCCAGAATTTGGTATCAGAATTTGGTGTATGTCTCTTGATTTTATGCCGCCAGAAGCAGAGTTGTTGACAGAAGCTGCCTCGATCGCTGTTACAAGGCACATCAAACGTGAGCCAGTCCTTACGCCGCTTGCGCAACAGGCTATTCAAACGGCTTACGTATCTCAAGGCGGTGGATCACCCATACTGCTACTGCACGGGTTTGATAGTTCTCTTCTAGAGTTTCGTGCCCTGCTACCGTTGTTGGCAGTGCAGCATGAGGTGTGGGCGGTTGATTTACTGGGGTCTGGGTTCACAGAGCGGTTACCTCACCTGGCGATGAATCCTACAACAATCAGGCAGCATCTGTACGCAACCTGGCAGCAATTGATCCATCGACCGATTGTCCTGGTGGGTGCCTCGTTGGGTGCTGCGGTGGCGATCGACTTTGCGCTGACCTACCCAGAGTGTGTCAGCCGTCTCGTACTGATTGATAGCGTGGGCTTTTCGGGCAGTTTTCCCGTGGGGCAATGGCTCTTTCCGCCGATCGATTACTAGCCGCACGGTGGCTCGTGATTCGCAAGCGAGCGGCGTTGCAGGCGTTGAGCGCGATCGCTCCACCCAATCTGGCGCTAATTGATACGGTGCGTTGTGCGCTGTTGCATCAGGCAATGCCGGGGTGGGATGAGGCCATTATCAGCTTCACGAAAAGCGGTGGTTACGCCAATTTGAGCCAGCGGATTGAGCAGCTTTCGCAGCCAACGTTAGTGCTTTGGGGCGAGCACGACGATGTACTGGGGCTTGAAGATGCTGGGAAATTTCAGCAAGCGATCGCCCAGAGTCAATTGGTTTGGATTAAGCAAGCGAGGCATGCACCGCATCTGGAACAACCAGAGGAGACAGCCCACGCCATCTTGGCCTTTTCTCGTAAAGAGATGTAACAAAGACACATAATCTACACTTATTCCATCGGAAAATGCATGTATGCAAATCCGGTGCATCTTGCGGTGTGACCTTTATTCCTTAGAACGGTATACACGAGGCTTTGAACAACGGGCATTTGCGGCGTGCTCTAGACTACACGCAAATTTGGTTGAGAGGTGTTAACAAGAGATGAACTTGGGGTTAGCACTCTGACCCTGGTTAACTTTGAAGGTTCGCTCTGTTGAAAGGCTTTGCTTTTCGAGTCAGTAGTGGGTTAGTCCCGTTCGGATCAAATTTGTTGATGCTACTTTACATCGGTGTGAGGAGATTTCATGCTTGAGGCGATCGCGCGTACATTCTTTGGTCAACTATTCATTGCCTGGTTGCTGCTGGTACTGGGCGATTTTTTGTCTACCTTTTGCTATCACGTGCCAGAACACGTTTTTGGTCGTCTTCACCTCCAAACACACCATTCTGCCAAGAAAACGTTTCGTCACTACGCCATCTTGACAGCCAATCTACAAGTCCTGTTGGACGGCCTTTTGGGAGCGCTGCCATATCTGCTGATGGCAGTGGCGCTATGGTCTTCTTCACCGATCGGCGTTGTGGGTGGACTGCTATTTGGTCAGTTTCATGTCTGGTGGCGACACGTCAGCGCGTTAAGCTGGCAAACGCCAAAGCCAATCACATTCCTATGTCAGGTTCTCTTCATCACCACACCAGAGCAACACTGGCTGCATCACCAAAAAACCAATACGGGCTTTGGCGACATCTTTACCTTTTTTGACCAGCCTGCTAGAGCCTGGATGCGATTTCTACGCTGGCTCAGACTTTATCGACGGTATTTACCTGTTTGATCGGTTGTGATCTGGGTGGGGTTAGCTCAACCGCAGAGACGTGGAGGCGCGGAGAAACACTCTTGCGTTGCGGCTTAGTGTGCGTTTCTGTTTACAGGCGATCGACCGCTTGCAGCAACGACTCCACACTGGCATTGTGGTCTAAAAACGAGAACAGGTGTTTGTAGCGCAGTTGCCCAACTTTGTTCAGCACAAACTGGGCAGGAAGTGGTGCGCCGAGCGCCTGTCCGGTCTGATATGCCCGAAAGGTTTTGCCGCCTGGGTCGCTGAGTAGGGGCATTTTTAAGCCGAGATCCTGGATCACGATTTTGCTCTGGCGTGGGTCGGTGCTGGTAATCATCAACAGTTCCACGTCGCGATCGAGAAACGCTTCATACGCTTCGTTCAACGCTTTGATGTGTGGAAAGCAAAACGGGCAATATTGCTTTTCGGTAAAGATGCGCGTAAAAGCAAGCACCACAGGTCTGCGGCGACGAAAATCGGCCAGATTCACCGATCGTCCATTTGTGACATCCGGTAGCTCAAAATTGGGCGTGATCATGCCCTTAGCCAACGCGTTCGTTGCGGGAACAGGCAAGAAGTGGTTGAAAAACCGCTTGTTAAACAGTCCACTAAAGTCCGTAGACGTGAGCATGGGAGAGGAATCTAAGATAAAGGTGCCTTTAGCTCAATCTTAGAGGAAAAGACGGTCGTGATGCGTTTACGGTGCAACAAACCGATTGGACATTTAAGAGGATGTCTTAAATGCGACACATCAGTGAGCAACGGATAGGGAACGGATGCATCGGATGGTAAATTTCGAGCGAGAGCCACTAGCCATCCGTTTCATCCAGTATGAATCCGCTGCTAATCATACTTCTCAGACATCCTCTAAGCTGACCGCTGACCGCTGATAGCCAACCAAAATTTCGCTCGTCACAAGGATCATTCACTATGTTTGCCAGGTTACGAAGACTGATCGATCGCTTCTTTAGTAAGTCAAGAACGATTAATAATGAGCCGCTCAATAAAGTCAGCTTAATCGTTATTATTCTGATTGATATCTTTATTTTAATTAATGTTTTTACAGGGTTGAATGATATTAGTCAATGGCATTTAAGCCCCTCTGAGACATACCCCTGTTACGCAGAATGGCAAGACTATCGCACCCAAACCAAACCTGACAAAAACTACGAAATGCTGCGGCGATCGCTGTCCGATGATTTCAGAGATCGATCGCCGTTTCAGCCAGACTACCAGCGTGTAGAGAAAGGGCATCTTGGCAAGGTGTCTGAGATTTGTTTGCAGTATGCGGCGGTTAAAGACAAGCTGGATACGCCTGAAAACCAGCGGCTTTTAAACACAATTGCTCAAAAGCAAACCACGATCGCAGATCTTGAGCAAAGCAATCAGAAAATTCGCTCTCAGTATGACTCTACGCTGCTAGAAAAAATTGCGGGTCAGCCGCGAGAACAATCCATCAATACGGTTGGTGCAGAAAGAGCAAAGCAAACCTTGGAGCAGAATCAGCGCCAGATTGCCACATTTGAAAGTGAGGTTCAGACCCTTAAAACCAATCTGCTGACAAAGCCAGAAAGCGCTGTTTTTTTTGCGCTGCTTAACGAGAACGATCGCTTTAATACGGTAGAAAAAGGCTATCGGCAAGCGTCTTTCTGGTATCCCAGCATTCAATTTACGTTTCAGGCACTCTTTCTCTTACCGCTTATTTTTGCCGCCTTAGCCATTCATACGTCTGCTCAGCGGCGGGGCTATGGGCTAGTAGCTCTCATTAGCTGGCATTTGCTGGTTATCTTTTTTATTCCCCTTATCTTTAAACTGTTTCAATTTCTGCAAGTAGGGGTCATCTTCCAGTTTTTGGTTGATGTGATGACCGTTCTTTTCAGCGGTCTACTGTTTCTGATTAGCTATCTGTATATCCTGCTCATTCCTCTGATTGGGTTTGCGCTAATTAAATTTTTTCAGCGCATTGTGTTCAACCCAAAACGACAGGCTGCTGGCAGAGTGCAACGATCGCGCTGTCTGCGCTGTGCAAAAACGATCCGCCATCACGATAGCTACTGTCCACACTGTGGCTACGATCAATATATGGAATGTCAAGCCTGCCATGAACTGACCTACAAGCATTTGCCCCACTGTAAACACTGTGGACAGACTCCGGATCTGGATCGCGCTTAGCGAGTAGCACGATCGCCGTCGCTTATTTGTTACGCTTTTGTAACAAGCTTGTTTAGCGGGTGACGGTAATGTCTTTGCTTGAGGTTCGGCAGTTACACAAGTCCTACCGCGCTCAGGGCAAAATCATTCATGCGGTGCAGGATGTGTCGCTGCAGATTGGCGCAAAGCAGGTGCTGGCGTTTCTGGGGCCGAACGGGGCTGGTAAGACGACGACGATTAAGATGATTGCGGGGCTGGTGTTGCCCGATCGCGGGACGGTCAGCATTGCGGGGCGCGATCCACACCGGGATGCTCAGGCGCTGCGATCAGTGGGAGCCGTACTGGAAGGGAGCCGTAACCTTTACTGGCGGCTCACTCCAGCGGAAAATTTGGAGTATTTTGGGGTGCTGCGGGGTTTGTCTCGACGGGTCGCACGACAACGATCGCGGCTGTTGCTCGATCGCTTTGAGCTAAGCCACAAAAGTAAGACGAATGTGCAAAAGCTGTCGCGCGGGATGCAGCAAAAGGTGGCGATCGCGGTGGCACTGATCCACGAACCTCCCTTACTCTTATTGGATGAGCCAACGTTGGGTTTGGATGTGGAAGCTACTCAAACGGTGAAACGTCTGGTGCGCGAGATTGCTAGCGAAGGACGCGCTATTCTGCTGACAACTCACCAGCTTGATATTGCGGAGGAACTGTCCGATCGAGTTGCCATTATCAATCAGGGCCGTATCGTAACGGAGCAAGCAACCGAGGCTTTGATTCAGCAGTTTTCCAGAGCAGTGTATCGGGTAGAACTGCCAGAGCTACCGGACGATCGCGTCGCCAAGCTGCTGGATCTGGGCGCGCTGGTTGACGGTACAACCGTTCACATTCCCGATCCAGCGTTGCTCTATCCGGTGCTGGAGGTGCTGAACCCGTTGCCGATCGCCCGACTCGAAACGGAACGGGCCACCCTAACGGATATCTTCCTGAAGCTAACGCAAACGAAGCCTGCTCAAGCGCATACGATTGGAGACAGCCATGCTTGAATTGTTTTTTGCAGAACTCACGCGGGCAGGAATTCAGCTCCGGCGTTACCTGTTTGAGTCGATCGGCGGCATTGTTATTTCGACCTCGGTCTTTTACGGTCTGTTTTTGAGCGCCAGCTATATTGCAGGCCCAGGCTTGCAGTTTGGCAGTCGGTTAGATGCGATCATTGTGGGCTATGTGCTGTGGACACTGGTGCTGTTCATCATGGCGAATATTTCGGGCACGCTCCAGCGCGAAGCCCAGACAGGCACACTGGAGCAGCTCTTTATTTCACCCTATAGTGCCTCACAGGTGTTTCTCACGCGGGCGATCGCTGATTTGTTGCTGCAAACGGGATTAATCGCAGCAATCCTGGTCATTATTATGGCGCTGACGGGTCGGTGGTTGGCGTTTCCGCTGAGCCTCTGGTTGCCGCTGCTTACCGTGCTTTTGGGCGCTTACGGATTGGCGTTTGCGATCGGCTCTCTGGCACTCATCGTCAAACGCATTCAGCAGGTGTTGGGCATTTTTCAGTTTGCGCTGCTGTTTTTGATGAGTGTGCCGACTGAAGAATGGACGGGCGGAATGCGGCTTATTGGCAATCTCCTACCAATGAGTCCCGGCGCGGGGCTGTTGCGTAACGTGATGGCACGACAGCAACCGCTGGATCTCCCCCAACTGGGGATTGCGATCGTGAATGGTGGAGTGTACTTTGCGATCGGGCTGCTGCTGTTTCGCTGGGCAGAACGCCAAACCAAACGTCACGGCAACCTCAGCGATTATTAGCAGTGACAGCTACAAAGAAGCACTTGCATTTCCCTACGCTAGTCGGGACGGTCTTCTGTAAACTGGTCGATCGCCTCTCGCATTCCTTCGGAGTAAGGTTCCAGAACCGTTGATGCGACGTGTAAATCAGCAAGTGCCTGACTAAATTCCTCTGAGTTGGGGTCAGAGACTTCTAAGGTTTTAATGGCGGCGATCGCTCGTTCCAACTGAGGTAGATAGTCAGCTAAATGACGCTTAAGGCTGATGAAAGATTTCTCGTAGATTTTGGCATTCATCGATTGAGTCTCCGCTCTAATTTAGCAATCTGCTGGCGACAATTGCGATAAAACGACTTCATACATCAGAGCGAACAGCTCTCCAGTCGGTTATGCGTCCTTCGGCAATGTCCTGCCTACCTCTCTCAAAGGATTCGATGAACTCTGGTATATCGAGTAATTCCTGGGTCGCCTCTTCGCTGTCTTTTTCGGCTAAAGCTGCCAAAAAGTCGGCGGCAAGCTGAAGACGTGCAGGCGAAAGCTGCTCTAAGTAGCTATCGATGCGATGGCGCATCTCTGCTGTGTTGCCTGCTGAATCCATAGAACCATCCTCGCTGACTCTCTTATTCGTCTATTTTTACTCTACTCCCTACTCCCTACTCCCCATACTCGCAAAATGCTCCTGCAACGACTTGTGCATAAACCGATAACCGCCACCCACGCGCTGAAGCAAGAGGCGATCAGTGCAGAAATTCTTTATCAATTACTGACTCAGTAGATCAACGAGATCAGGCTTTTTCAACTTGGTATAGCCAACCAATTCTCGTTTCTTTGCCATTGCCTTCAATTTCGCAGTCGTTAAAGTCTGTAAAAGAGCAGGATCTTTAATCACCGACGGTAACGGTTGAGGTGTTAAATAAAACACTTGCTTCAAAGCATCAAGTTTCTTG
This sequence comes from Stenomitos rutilans, assembly GCF_059505485.1. Lineage (NCBI taxonomy): Bacteria > Bacillati > Cyanobacteriota > Cyanophyceae > Leptolyngbyales > Leptolyngbyaceae > Stenomitos > Stenomitos rutilans. Next base: position 69,363 of record NZ_JCACKR010000051.1, on the reverse strand, counting down.
CCCTTCGTGATGCCGCACTTGAGCGCCACGATAGCATCAAAGGTTTTCCAATATTGGCGAGGGGCTTCCTCAATGCGATTGGTTGCAACTGAAGGCTTCACGCCTTTCAATGCACTGGCAGGTTGTTCAATCAGATACTCCAGCGCTGCCAGAATGTCATCTCTAGAAGCCGTTGAGAGATTCACTTTAGGAATGGCTTCACCTGCAAGCAGTTTGGCAATGGTGGCAGTTTCCTTACTAGAATCAGCAATAATGCACCAAACCCGTTCTAAACCTGCTGCCTCTGCAACCGCATAAATGAATGAATTTCCAATGACCTCATATTGATCTTTCTCTGTTTCTTTCACAATCACAGGCAACCAATTACGTCCACCCGCCCCACTCAGTTGTTTTGCCGTTGCCGTGATGAGAAATTCTGGCGCATTGGTTCCTTCACCTGGATCAATTTCATCCAGATACAAATGCATGAGATTGCCAACATCAGTAAATGTGCTCATTGTAGAAAGTACTCCTTTGCTAGGGCCAAATAGTAATCACGGGCTGTTTTATCGCGGTAAGTAGCAGGAATACGCGAGAATGCGGCACTGGCAATGTTCGCGTAGCTAGGCACTTCAAAGATATGTAGGTCTTTTCTCGCATTGGTATATCGAGGGTAGAAATACGGCACAAGATCAAAGTTTTCTTTCCTGGACATCTTGATAATGTTACCAATCTCTTGTTGAGCCGCCGCCAACTGAGGGAGAGTGATTCTTTCACCATTGAAAAAGATGGGTAGCGCGATCGGCGTGACATCACCTCGCTGCTGCTGGGCTTCAGGAATGAACTTCTTGATCGCAAGTGCGGCATTCTCTAGAGAGAACAGGTTGTTGTGCTTTGTTGGCATCAAGACAACATCCGCAGCATAGACAGCTAGTTGACTAAAAATGCGCCAGTTGGGTGGCGAGTCAACTAGAATGTAGTCATATTCAGACTTGAGTGCATCCAAGCTGCGGCGCAGACTGTCGGGTTTCAATTTTTGGCGAAGCTGCACTTCGTCAATCTCACCGACAAACTTTGCATCAGCGGGAATGACATCAAATGAGAACTCTTTATTTTGTGCCCTGTAGGTCACTACAAACGGTTTAATGGCTGGTCGAAGGTCGCCGTTGCGAGACATCAGTGCTTGAGAGACATCACCTTCGTTTGCTGCCAGTCCTAGAGAACTGGTGAGATCCTGCTGATTGGGATCGCAGTCTACAACCAAGACTTTCTTCCCTATTAAGGTGAGGATAGCGGCAAGGTTGACCGTTGTAGTTGTTTTGCCAACGCCACCCTTATTGTTATATACCGCAACTGTTAAAGCCTTGACAGGCTGTTCAATCTGTCGTCGCACTGAGGCAATAAGTTTGTCAGCGTTTTCTGGAGTGATTTCGAGACAAGCGGTTGCTGGATGGATAACCTTACCATGTTTACGAAAAAGCTGGATGTGAACAGAGTTAGTGATAAGTCCCCATTGAACAGTTTTGCAATGAACGTCCAGCAAATAGCCTTTTAGCTGAGCAACCGTCTTTCTATAGCCTGCTGAACCCTCGCACAGATTAATGTCCTGTCCCTTAAGCTCTATCAGGAGGTGAGGATTAGACTTGGTATGCAGAAAAATGTCGGTCTCATCATTCTTACGAGCGGCATAATCAACTGAAAGACTACTTCCAGTGGCATACTCCGGATGTGTTTCGCCTTGCTGAAAGCCTAAGGACTTGAAGAAGGGGGGCGCAAATATGTCTTTGACGAGCGGTTCTCCAGCAACTTCTGGAAGACTTTGCAGAGCCGTTTGCAAGCTAATGGATGGCATGGGCAAAAAGGTTGTAAGGGCTGTCTGAGCGAAGTTAACTGTCTAAAGCGTGCCCAGAGTGGGCAATGGTCTACCTGCGATCGTTTCCTATGCAACCCTGGAGCTTACGTATTGAAGCTCATCTACATTTTTACTACCAAGAGCACGATTGATCCGGGCTTCATTAAATACTCATGAGAGACGATCGCTCTTCCCCAGCACAGTATGGTTGCCGATAATAGTGTGTTAGTTCAGCGTCTTAACGGGATGGGTCTGATTTGGATGGGGAGCGGTGTGATTGCAGGCGCGATCGTTTCGCTTCAAGGTAGCCGCGTTTCGACTTGAAACCGGAACGTTCTCGTTTCAAACCGGAAGACTCTCACTTCAAATCGAAATATTGCCACTTCAAATGTGAACGTTCTCACTTAAAACTGGAACGTTCACATTTGAAACAGAAACATTTTCACTTGAAACCGGACTGTTCTCACGTAGGAATAGAACAGTCGCGCTCAATGCGGGAATCACCGTTCATCAAACGAGCCTGATAGCTTAGATGGACAGACGATCGCTCAGCATGGTTAAAAAAGCGACGCGTTTGTGGTGATTACGGCTTGATTGCCATCTTCAACTGTGAACGCACTCACCGATAGTTCCAATGCTTGAGCAATGCCAACCGTTTGTTGGAGCGAATCTGTAACGTGTTGAGAAACGCTGGCTGTTTGCCGCGATCGGTGCGCGAGTTTTTGCATCAACAGTGACACGGCTTGAGAAATGTCTGTCTGGGCGATCGTGGCTTCTGAAATAGACTGTACAAGCTGATCGGTTTGTTGGGATAACTCGCGTAGTTGCCCCAGGTTTTGCTTGGCATCTTCCACCAGGCGCGTGCCTTGCACCATTTGCGTGGTGCTTTTCTCCATCACTTCCAGCACCTGACGCGTGCCCCGCTGAATATCCTCAACCAGTTGTTCAATTTCTTTTGTAGCAGAAGCCGATTGCACCGCGAGTTCTCCCACTTCTTCGGCAACCACCGCGAAACCAGCGCCGTTTTCACCCGTCCGTGCCGCTTCAATACCCGCATTCAGCGCCAGCATATTGGTTTTGAGCGCAATTTGATTGATGAGGGAAATCACTTTTGAAATCGCCTGTGACGATTCGCCCAGTCGCTTCATTTTCTGCGCCGTTTCAGACATCGTTTCCCGGAGTTCAAAAATGCTGTGAACCGTGAAGTCGATCGCCACCTGACTGGCCTCTGCGGTCGATGAAGCCGTGTGAGTAACGGCGGCAGCTTGACGAGAGCTTTCTGCCACTGCCTGAATCGACATCGTCATCTGATCAACCGAATTCAGCGTTTGGGTAATGTCTTCTGACTGTTGCAGCGCTTCAGCTGCGAGTTGTTGAATCGTGAGTTCACTTTCGCCCAGCGCCATGTTTACTTGCGTGGTCGATCGCTTCACCTGCAACACAATTTGGCGCAAACTTTCGACGAGCGCATTAAAGAAATCAGCCACAGTGCCCAGTTCACCATCAGTCACCTGTGCTCGCACAGTCAGGTCGCCAGAGGCCACGCCTTCTACCTGGTCGAGTAAGCTCACGAGTTGACTCTGCAAGGCTTCTCGTTGCTGGCGCTGTTCTTCTGCCAACTGTTCGGCTTGCTGGCGCGATCGTTCAAGCTGGTGTAATACATCAGCCAGATCGAGCGCCAGCCCCATTTGAGCCGCCACTTCTCGAAAGAACGTCATTTCTGGTTCTTCCCAAGACCGAGTGCGCGAACACTGGTGTGTAACCAGCAAGCCATGCAGCGTGTTGGTTGCTAGAATGGGCGCAACCATGCTTGCTCTGACTTGAAAGGGTTCCAGTTGCTTTAAGTGGCACTTTGTGAGTCCAGCGTTTGCAATATCCTCCCATGCCTGCACGCGTCCCTGTTTGTACTTCTCTGCATACCGTTCGGCAAAACACGGGTCTGCGATCGCGGTACCAAGCGCACTGGGATAGCCAGACTCTACGACTTCTGCCACGATCGAACCCTTCCACTGTGCGTCAAACAAGTAGACGATCGCGCGATCGGTGTTTAGCATTTCTTGCACACCACGAACAGCTGTGTTGTAGATCTCCTGGTGGCTGAAGGCCGACCGTAGGCGTGAGCTAATTTGATAAAGCTGTTGTGCTTGCTCTGCTTCAATCTTTTTCTGCTGGTAAAGCTGGTGCGCTCGCTCCGTTTCGGCCTTTTCCTGTGTCACAAACGTGACTTGATTACAGGCCAATCCAAGCTGGCTAGCCAGTGCCTTCAAAAAGTCAATTTCGTCTGGGTGCCAGGGAGATGCCGCAGTGCAGTGATGGGCAATCAGCAGGCCGTAAAGGTGATCGTCCTTCAGAATGGGAGTGACTAAACTGGCTTTAACTTGCAGCCGCGTCAACAGCTTCAGGTGTTCTGGATGAAACTCAGCTTTCAAGACATCATCCGTCGCTACAACTCGTCCTCGCCGATAGGCGTCGATGACATCATCACTGATGCAGCCATCTTTGATTTTTGCATCGCGGGCGGTCGACCATCCCTGGGAGACACATTCAGTGACGATCGAGCCGCTCCAGTCGGAGTTAAAGCGATAAATGACGACGCGATCAGTTCCCAGCATGTCCTTCGCACTCTGAGTTACTTGCTCAAAGACAGCCGCTAAGTCTTGTTCTGTCCGCACACTCGCTTCTGCAAGCTGACGGATGAATTGGGTTTCTTTGGCCCGACTTTCATGCTGTCGGGTTTGCTCAGAAAGCAGCGACTCTACTGTTACAGTGTTGTCTGCCAACTGGTTGAACGTTTGAGCAATCCTACCAATTTCATCCGTCGCTTTGACCTCCGCCCGAATTTCACGATCGCCCAGAGAAAACATTTGGGTATCTTGCTGGAGCCGTTTGACAGGTTTGGCAATCATCCGATAGAGCAATAACATGACACCTGTGTTGGTTGCTATCACCAGCGCGATCGCCAGCAGTTGTTGCTGCCAGAAACGTTGCTCCAGTACTTCTGCTCGTTGAGTCTCATTGGGTTGCGCTTGCCCAACGCCTGTTGGCTTGGTGGGCACCTGATGAACGGCAGTTGTAAACCACACTCCAGCACTTGCAATGCCAGCAATCGACAAAATGCCTGATGTGAGCCAACCAAGCAAGTATTTGTGCTGCACCGCTTGAGACCCAAACCACAGACCCAGCGAAGCTGACGATCGGCGATCGTCTGTCTTACGCTCGTCAGCACTCTGGTCAGGCGGTAACGAATCAGAAGACATTGATTGGTTAGGCTCAGCAACTTCAAACACTGGTTGAACTCGATTGGGTAATTGATTCGTCATAAGAGCGGAGTCTCAGATCGGATAAAGAGTCACTGTGGAGCCTGTAAAGGCACACTGCTGCCAGAAAACGAGCAAATAAAAGGAACGAAAGCAACGCGAAGACCAACCATGCACTCTAGAGCACGTCATCAATTAAGTTCAGAGACCTTGAGGTCTCAGCCTTACCGCGCCTGTCCTCACAAACCAGGCTAGGCTGTATTTTAAAACTCCTAATCGCTTCGTTGCTGAAGCTTCTGCCCCCTTTTCTTGTATGCCCAAAGGGCTTTAAGCCCCCAAGATTGGGGGACTTTTGAAGCCTGTTTGGAAGCCCCCAGGAGTGGGGGTGGGGGCTTTCAAGGGTTTTAAAACACGTTCTAGCGTTTTGCGCCACAGCTGGACAGAAAAAAACGTCCTGGTATGCAACGCCACAGTTCACCTGCAAATGTTCAAAGCCTGAACGCAGCGATCGCCAAGCACCAAATGGGACGCTAGGAGTAGCAAGCCACGAATGGCAGCAGACCCACCTCTACAAGCACGAGACGCCATCATGGGAGGGCACTTACGGCAATGAGAAGACAATCACTTGAATCGTCTTCTAAAATGGTTGCTGCACACATTTGTGATGTGAAACCTAGCATGAGTGCCTGACGCCGTAAGACGAGCGGCTACCAGCGCAGATGGCTGTATTGAAAAAGATAATTTAAGCAGTACCTTAAGTACCACTGGGAGAAGACCCAAGCTTGCAGCGAACGATAAATCACCCTGGGACTGCTTGATTAGCAAACGTAAACCTAACTTTCGTCACCAAATTAATGGTTTAGAAAGCTTATTGACCGTAAGATCGGTATTACGCTTTGCCTTCGAGCTTACAATTAAGGATTGTTGATCAGGAATCCTGTCAGATTACCTTTACAGAATCTTTACTGATGCAACCGGACTAATTAAACAAATTCTTTTCAAGGCTAAATCATTGCTGCTGCTACAAGCTTGTTTAGTTTTTTTAGGCCGTAACCGAAGCACACAGGTATCTTAATTACAGTTTTATGACACGTAAGGCGATCGTAAGCTAGCTAAAAGCTTCATGTAGATGAAACCTGAACACTATTTGACTTTCAAGAACAATATTAAATTGCTAATGCTGGATTAGGTCGATGGAACCCTGTAAGACACTTTGAAGCCGCTGTTTCCAAAATTCAGTACCTGCTCAACCAATAGGCCTGAAAGCCAATTCTGTTAGCGCTTTGCACACAACTCTCTTAGCTTTGACACGCCTTTACCGCGATCGTTATTCACCAGAAGCGGCTTCTACCTTAGCCACTACGTCCAACTAATCTGGTGCCCTACCGTGTCTGTTCTTTCTACTCGCCTAACGGCAAGCACAAGTGCTTGTAGCAATACGAACTATGGTTCTGATGATAGAGACGGTCAGTTCATGAAAATACGCTTTGACCACTATTTGCTCACCGTATCAAACTGTCTTTCATGCTCAGGAAAACCCTACGTAAAAACCCTGGTGCCTTGTTAAGTAATACAAACATTAATATAAAGATTTTGTAAACTGCTGCAACCTCTGATTGTCAAAGGCTAGTCGAGGATAGAGGATAGACGGAACAAACGGTAGCCCGAAGATACTGAACGTGAGGGACTTTGCATCAATTGCTTCATGTCCAGGTGAAAGTGTAGCGAAGGGCTATTTTACATCTACCAGAGCAATCTTACATCTACCAGAGCAGTCTTCAAAGCGATCGCGATAGAGCGCTCAGCCTGCACACTGCTTGGTCATCCACGGCGAGCCTTGACGATTTCTTGCCCTTACCACACTTCATCCATCAGCGATCGTGTTGATGAAATGTCTGTTGGATGACTGCTCAACCCAAGTGTTTCAGCCACGTTTAGGCATCTGACTATCCATTGTTAACCAGGCTGATCTCACCTGAGCAAGCTTGTCGTCAGACACAAGCCGATGGCGACAATGCAGGGCGATCGTGGCAACCCAGCTTGATCATTTTTTTGTTTAGACCTCTGATGCGCATCCAGGCAGTGGTGCAAATGCTTCTCCATTTATTCACGCTGATCTTATTTACGCTGATCATCTAAAACAATAGGCGCGATTTATAAGGATGTCTTAAAAGATGCAGCTCATACCCAAAAGCTGTCAGAGCACAGTATGCGGGCCACGGTGTTTCGAGAACTACGAAGCTTGCTTATCAAATGCCACGTCTTTACGCGAGACAATCGCCACTGCTCACACATCCTCAGAAGGTGAAATACCCACTTTACAGCCAGTGTCATTTACATTCACCCCACTCAAGACCTCAACTCGATACCTGTCTTGATGAAATTTTGGCTGATTGGCTTGAAAACCTCTGTAAGTAGTGACAAATGATTAGCTCAGGTATTCTCCTGTGGCAGGCAACCGCTGCAACTAAAATCTATCAACACTGGAAGGTCTATTAGGTTGGAACACGTTCAATTTCTCAGAGATTTGAAACCGCTCCAGTTTAGTGGTCAGCTTGAATGGAGCGCTGCAAGTGGTCAGCGGTGGCTATTCCATCTACTGAAGGGCAGCCTTATCTATGCCACAGGTGGAGTGCATCCCATGCGTCGCTGGCGCAGAAATTTAGCGATCCATTGTCCTCGCTTACCCACCCATCGCTTGGGATGGCAGGCTGATTTAGCGAGTGCTGGCACCTCCACCTCCACGATCGGCTGGGAATATACACTGCTAAACCTATGGGTCGCAAGGCAACGAATTACCCCGGAGCAAGCGTCTAGCATGGCGCTTTCCACCTTGATTGATGTGTTGTTTGACGTGACGCAAGCACCAAGTATCAGCAAGCAAATTCGACATGATGATTTAGCTGCAACCTCGATCGATTGCGCTCAGGTTGAAGATGTGATTGCTAAAACTCAATGGCGTTGGCAAGGGTGGCAAAATGCGAAGCTTACGGACTATTCACTGCATAAAGCACCCGTCATCAAGCAAGCAGCGGCCTTGCGAGAACAGTGCTCACCTCAGTTCTATCAAATGTTGGTGCAACGACTCAATGGACAACACTCTCTCTACGATTTAGCTGTACAAATGCAGCGCGATGTTGTAGAGGTAACGGCGTTGCTCTTACCGTTCATTCAATTGGGTTGGGTAGAGCTGATTACGATTCCTGATTTACCCGCCCTCATTTACCCTGGGCGTATGAGTAAGACAGCACTACTTCCAGCGGCACCCTCTCCAGCCACGCCGCCCAAGGCTCTAATTGCTTGTGTAGACGACAGCACTTTAGTCCGCAATACGATGGAATCGCTGCTCACATCGGCTGGCTACCAGTTTTTGGGTATAGAGAGTGCGCTACGGGCCATTAGTGTGTTGTTAGTGCGTAAGCCGGATTTGATTTTTTTAGACTTGGTGATGCCAGACGCTAACGGTTACGAAGTGTGCGAGCAGTTGCGTAAGCTGTCTAGTTTTCGTCATACGCCGATCGTCATCTTGACTGGAAACGATGGCTATTCTAATCGACTTCGAGCTAGCTTTGCCAAAGCATCCGGGTTCCTCAGTAAACCGCTGAATGCTGAAACGGTATTAGGTGAAATTCGTAAACATTTAGAGCCTAATGCGACCAATCTTTCCATCACGGCTCGTTAATGAATCATTCTTTGTTGTTTATTCATAGGTATATACAGTGAGTACAGCTCTAGTTGTTGAAGATTCGTTGACGGAGATGCAAATTCTCATTGGCTGTTTACAGCAAGCAGGCATCAACGTTCTAATTGCTCAAAGTGGAGAAGAGGCCATTGCTACGGTGACAAAACAAAGGCCGGATGTCATTGTTCTAGACGTTGTATTACCGGGCTGTAGCGGGTTTGAGGTGTGTAGACGACTGAAAGCTGAAGTGGCTACCAGTCAAATTCCGATCGTCATGTGCTCGACCAAAGGGAGCGAGATGGATCGCTTTTGGGGCATGAAACAAGGGGCTGATGCTTATATTGCCAAACCGATTAATCAAGAAGAGTTTGTGAGCACGATTAAGCAACTCATTAAACAATAGGGCTGGACGCATCACTATGTCTGACGTATCAACTTCAGATTCGTATTCTTTATCGACGCAGATAGCTGACCAAGCTCTGGTTTTAAGCAACCAGGCCGAAGAACAATTTCTACGGTTGCATCTTGTTCCGGATACAAAAGTTCTGTTATCGATTCAAGCGGTGGGGGAGGTACTCACAATTCCAGTTGGGCAGATTGTACCCATTCCCGACATGCCTGCTTGCGTGATGGGCGTATACAACTGGCGTGGTGATGTTCTCTGGATGGTTGATTTAGGACATTTGTGTGGCTTGACTCCGTACTACCAACAGAAAATGCGGGTTGCGCATACAGCGGTTGTGCTGCGGGGTCATGATAAAGCTGCGACTCAGGAAAGCCCCTCATTAGGGTTGGTGGTTGATCAAGTAGAAGATGTTGAGTGGTGTGATCCTAATGTGATTCAACCCTTGCCGCCTGCCACATTAGCATCTGCGTTGGCACCATTGCTGCGCGGGTATTGGTGGAAGACCGACGCTGCCGTATTTGCGGTCTTAGAAGCAGACGCTATTATCGCTACCGTCGCCAAGCTTTAAGCCGCGATGTCTCATGCAGCAGCGCTATTAAGCAATCACGCTTCAGTTTACTCGTCGATTACTATAGCCCTAAAGGTTTACCTATGACTCCTACGTCTCCCAATTCGGCTCCTCAAAGCGGACTTATGCCTCAATCGTTGGATGGTATTCAAGTAGACCAGGCTATGACAGAACTTGCTGCCTCATCAGAGCTTGCTGCCTCGTCCCAGTGGCCGATCGCATCGACGAGGCATAACGCAGACAGTTTGCTAAAACGCAAGGAACGTCAGCCCATACCAGAGTGGCAGCCGCCTCAAGCAGGATCAAGCAAATGGTGGCAGCGATTGAGCGTTCGCACCAAAGCCGTTTTTATTGCCATGACGATCGGCACGTTTCCGATCTTGCTGGTAGGTTCTACCACTTATTTCGTGACGAATCAAAGTATTCAGCGCCAAGTTTTACAGTCAGAAGAAGCGAGTGCGCTTAACCTGGAAGGCAAATTAAATAACTTTATTGCTGAGCGCTACAGCGATATTCAATCCTTTGCTCAGTTGAGTCTTTTTGCCAATCCTAAGCTGCGGTATACAACATCTTTAGCAGAGAAACAAAAAATTCTTGAGCAGTATGCTCGTTCTTCCAGGATTGGGAATTTACAGGTTTACGACAGTATTGTTGTCACTGATTTGGAGGGCAATGTACTGGCAAAATCAAAAGATAACCCTCAAAATCCACAACCGACCAAGGTCGCCGATCGAGACTACTTTCAGGCTGTTGTAAAGGCAGATAAACCGATCATTGGTTATCCTCAAACATCCATCTTCTCGAACGAATTTAGTCTTTTTGCCGCGGCTCCTATCAAGGATAGTGACACAGGCAAAACCGTTGCTATCGTTCAAGCACGCATTCCCTTACGCATTCTTAAGCCTGTCTTTGGAGAGCAAGGAATAGTAGGGGAGTCCTTCTTCTTGAAGGAATCGGGGGATCAAATTATTGCCGCTAGTGATCCAGGCTTGATTGATAAAAAGCTAACGGATGAATTTCCTGTCATCGCTCAACGTGAGGAAAAACAGACCGCGATCGCAGCCCGCGCCGCAGGCAAGAATCGAGAGGTCATCACTTACTTGCCCAATCAGGCGCTGGCTAAAACCTACAACCTTCAGTGGGGGCTGCTCGTCACACTACCTGTAGAAACGGCCTTTGTGCTACAGCGGCAGTTGCTTCTAACCACGTTATTGGGCACTGGCAGTATTGCGTTGATTGTGGCGGCGATCGCCACTGGCATTGCCAATCGGGCTACGCGCCCTGTATTAACGGCGGCAGAAGCCGTGGAAAAAATTGGGCAAGGCGATTTAGGCACCCGTGTGGCGGTAGAAGGGGAGGACGAAATTGCATCGCTGGGCATTAACATCAACAGCATGGCAAATCAGCTTCAAAGATCGTTGGATTTGCAAGCGTTTGAAGCCGCACAAGAGCGCTTGCTTACGATCGCGAAAGGATCAAATGTGGTTCGGTCGGCTGATTTACTCCCCGTTTTTAATGAGACCGTGGCAGGGGTACGACAGCTATTTAATTTCGATCGCGTGGTCATCTATCGCTTTCAGACAACGGCCCACACTGGGGTTGTTGCAGAAGCCGTTGATAGCCAATGGACAACCGCCCTCGATGAGAATGTCAGCGACTCCTGTATTCCAACTGATTTAATCGCTGCATATCAAGCGGGTCGTGTGGTCGTAGTCAATGATGTTGCAAACGCAGCTTTCCATCCAGAGCACCTCAATTTGCTGAAGCGCTTACAGGTAAAGGCAAGCTTGATCACGCCCATTACGGGTGCAGGCCAGCTTTATGGGTTGCTCATTGCTCACCACTGCTCCACCACGCACGATTGGCAAGAGTCTGAAATCAAGTTCCTACAACGGCTGGGGGATGAGCTGGCGCTTTCCATCTACCGGGTGGAACTGCTGGAGCAAACCATTGACCTGGCAGAAGAACAGCGTGACCTGAAAGAAAGCTTGCAAAAACGGGCGTTAGAGCTGCTGTTAGAAGTTGATCCGATTAGTAAAGGCGACTTAACTACGCAGGCGAAGGTGACGGCAGACGAAATCGGCACGATCGCCGACTCATATAATGCCACGGTTGATAGTTTGCGTAAAATTGTACGGCAGGTACAAGAGGCTGCAAACGAGGTCTCTACCACCACTGACTTAAGTCAAGTTTCGGTTCAGTCTCTCTCTGAGGAGGCGTTGCGGCAGGCTGAGGCCATTACGACGGCGTTAAGGGTCGCTGAAGAAACGGCTACGGTGGTACGTCAAGTAGCAGACAACACCGAACAAGCAGAAATGGCTGTGCAGCAAGCGGCGCAAAGCGTGGAAGAAGGCGATGCCGCTATGAACCGCACGGTTGACGGTATTCTGGCGATTCGAGCCACGGTTGCAGACACCGCCAAGAAAGTGAAACATTTGGGAGAATCGTCTCAGAAGATTTCGACCGTAGTTGATTTGATTGGTAGTTTTGCGGCTCAAACCAATATGCTGGCGCTGAATGCGGCGATCGAAGCGTCGCGTGCTGGAGAAGAAGGCAGGGGCTTTGCGGTAGTGGCTGACGAAGTGCGAACGCTGGCACGGCAATCGGCAGAAGCCACCGAAGAAATTAGAAAGCTGGTCATCAGCATTCAGGCCGAAACCAATGAAGTGGTAACAGCGATGGAATCGGGTACGGAGCAGGTGGTCATTGGCACACAGCTCGTGACAGAGACTCGCCAAAGCTTGAACAAAATTACCGAAGCGAGTGCTCAAATTAGCGAGTTGGTAAAGGCGATCGCGCAAGCCACGATCGTACAGTCGCAAGCCTCAGCAGAGGTGACACAAACCATGAAAGATGTAGCTGCGATCGCCAACAAAACTTCAGCAGAAGCAGGCGCAGTGTCATCTTCCTTTGAACAACTCCGCAAAGTAGCCCAAACCCTGCAAGCAGAGGTGGGTCAGTTTAAGGTGTGAAGTTGGTTGTTGGTTGCTAGTTGTTAGTTGTTGGTTGCTAGTTGCTGGTTGTTAGTTGTTGGTAACAGCGCTTGCCCCTGCTTCCCCTGCCTCCCCTGCTTCCCCTGCCTTTTACCCTTTTGCCCTCTACCCTCTGCCTTCTTCCCTCTTCCTACAACACAAACATGACGACTTATTCAAATTCAAAAAAACGTGCGTCTGGTTTACGAGCAGATTGCCTCTCCTTTCCCGAAACCTTTGCTCAGTCGATCGGCAACATTGCGCCTGTCGTAATGCCGTCTATGAATGTTGCCCTGGTATTTGCCAGTGCAGGTAATGGCACTTGGCTAACGTTTCTGATAGCCACGGTTGGTCTTGCCTTGGTTAGCCTCAACATCAACTACTTTGCTCGCCGTCTTACTTTTCCAGGAACTCTGTATGCTGCCATTGCTAAAAGTCTAGGTGTCACCGCTGGCATTGTCTCTGGTTGGGGGCTAGTTGCGGCATACTTGCTTACAGCCATGACCGTTATGTCAGGCTTTGTCATCTATGCCAATGTGGTGCTGCGTGAATTTGGGTTCCAGGCTCCTTCAATCTTGCTGTATGCCATTTGTGCCGGTCTCATTCTGTTCTATGCCTATGCAGATGTACAGCTATCAACGGTTCTCATGTTGCTGCTTGAGTTAACGTCGATCGGCTTAATTTCAATTCTGGCGCTAATTGTATGGGCTGGGCATGGCTTTGCGATCGATACACCACAGCTTCTATTAAAGGATGTCTCACCCGAAGGTTTGCGATTAGGACTGGTTCTAGCGGTCTTTAGCTATGTTGGGTTTGAAAGTGCAACGACCTTAGCCGAAGAAACGAAGCGACCATTTCGTTCCATTCCACGTGCAGTGCTTTGGAGTACGGTGCTGTCAGGCATTTTTTACATCATTGCTTCCTATATTGAGGTGTTGGGTTTTCGCGGTTATGAAACGCCCTTAAACAAGTCAGATGCTCCGCTCAGCGTTTTAGCAAATCTTGCAGGAGTTGAGCTGTTAGGGCTGGCAATTGCTGTGGGAGTCGTATTTAGTTTTTTCACCTGTGCCCTTGCCAGTATTACGGCTGGAGCACGAATTTTGTATGCAATGGGTCGCCAGCAGATTCTGCATCGATCGTTAGGTGCAGCGCATCCACAAAATCAAACGCCTCATGTGGCGGTTATCGTTTCCGTCTTGCTGTTATTCCTGGTACCAGTGTCATTGTCGCTGATTGGGATTTCTATCCTGGATATTTATGGTTACTTAGGAACACTGGCAACCTATGGCTTTTTGCTAGTCTATGTGCTGATTTCAATTGCTGCACCGCTTGAGCTTTATCGGCAGCAGCGGCTTCGCTTCCGTGACTTGGCGATCGCGGTTCCTGCGGTGCTGTTCATGATGACTCCCGTGGTCGCCAGTTTCTATCCCATTCCCCCCTATCCTTACAACGTTTTGCCCTATGGGTTCCTGGTCTATCTAGCGATTGGAGCCTGGCTATCATTCAGGTTACAACGTCGATCGCCCCAAACCATCCAGAACATGGAACATGACTTTGAGGTTGGTCGAAGCAGTGTGAATTGAGGTGCGTTTCAGACGCTAAAGGTTTGACTGTTCATTTCCAGGTCTGGGAGCAAGGCGTTGCACTCATACAGGGGAACCCTTCTTTAGAAAGCACCAAAACTAATGGCAATCAACTCTGATATCCGTGACCACGCCTATCAATTTTTTACGGAAGAAGCACCTGAACTGCTGCAAATTTTGGAGACAGGCTTACTGAGCCTAAAGCAGCGGAATACTGCCACTGTGCACAATTTGATGCGGGCGGCCCACTCACTCAAAGGAGGAGCGGCCAGCGTCGGGCTAGAGGCGATCGCAACCCTGGCACATCGCCTCGAAAACATTCTCAAGGCGCTCTACAGCGATTCTTTAGAAATTGATACAGCTCTGGAAAATGATCTGCTGTTAGCCTATGACTGTTTGCGGCTACCGTTGATGGAACAGATTACCACAGGTGCTTTTAACCCAGAGGCATTGGCGATCGCCGATCCCATTTTTACTCAAATCGAAAGCCGCTGTGGCGAAGCACTGCTTCAAACCGAAACGTACTTGCCCAGTTCCGCTGAGCTTGGCGTGGATATGGTGACTTCGATCTTTGAAGTGGATGTGGCGCAAGGACTCGATCGCCTCGCCGCCATGTTGAAACATCCACACGAGTATGAAGTTGCCGGAGAACTGCGGGCGCAAATTGAAGTATTTATCGGGTTTGCTGAACTGCTCAACCTGCCAGAATTTAGAATCATTGCCGAAACAGCCCAACAGGCGCTCAATGCTCATCCCGATCGCGCGTTAGAAATTACAGAACTCACACTAATTGACTTAGAACGCAGTCGTCAAGCCGTTTTAGCAGGCGATCGAACGAAGGGCTTAAAACCATCTGCGGCGCTGATGTCGTTAGCATTAGAGGGAACCGTCCCAACCTCATTCATGCACGCTCCAACGATGGATGTGGCACACACGAGCGTTCCAGTCACCAACACATTTAATCCCTACACCCCAAGCATCAACGTTCCCAATACAAATAAACCTGAATTGGATATAGTGGCCCAGCAAGATGAAGTGGCAGCAATCAACCCATTGCAAGAGCCATTACAAGAGGCAGACGCAACCAACCAGCTAAAAGTGGTAATGCCCCAGCTTGAAAGTCTGTTTGGGCTGTTTGGCAATGCGGTCACGGCCACCGAAACGACGATCGACCCAGAGGAAGCGCTGGAACCTACGGTTCTACCTGTATCTGAACCGTTTGCGATCGACCCAGATAACGTGCTAGAAGAACCCGATTTCGTTACTACCGAACCTCTCAATCACAGGTTTATCGCTGAAAGGGATTCGGTTGAAATGGACGCCGCTGAAAGGGATGTTTCACTCACTGAGGTCATCGATGCTGAGTGGGTTGCAGCACAGAATGCGGAAGCATCATCTTTTAGCGAACCAGGCAGTTTAGTCACCTCTGAGTCTAATCAACCAGGTGCATTGCAACTTAGCCAGACGACGTTCCGCTCGACTCGCCGTCAAGACCAGGAAACGCCTCCCGTCCGTCAAGTCAAACAGAATGCCACGCCAAATCTCACTGTGCGCGTTGACTCCGATCGCCTCGAACGTATGAGTAATCTCGTGGGCGAACTTACCATTAATCGCAATGGTCTCTCGCTACAAAATGAGCAACTCCAGAGCGTCTTGCGCGAGTTGCTGAGGCGATTTTCTCGCTTTGAAGATATGGTGAGCCATCTGCGAGAATCACTAGACCAGATGTTGGTAGCGCCAGAACGACAGAACTATGCACAAGTTTCTAGCCATTCTTTGAAGCCAGTGCCATCCCTGATAGAAAATGGCGAACGCGGCGCGCAACCAGGGAGCCGACCATTTAGCACCCCAAACGATTTAGCCTCAAGCCCAGCCGCTGGATTCGATTCGCTTGAGATGGATAGCTATGGAGTCCTACATGCCCAGCTACAAGAGATTCTTGAGAACTTTGTACAGTTAGACGAATCAGTTGATGATGTCACACTGTATGCGAGACAGTCCGATCGTTTGCTGGATCAACAGCGACACATGTTGTCGGGTCTCAGCAACGAGTTGACTCAGGCACGCATGATCCCACTAGGGGAAGTGCTCAATCGGTTTCCTCGTGTGTTGCGCGATTTGTCAACCACTTATCACAAGCCAGTCAGTTTGAAATTGACGGGTACCAGCTTGCTAGTTGATCGCGCCATTCTAGAAAAACTCTACGATCCGCTGCTGCACCTGCTTCGCAATGCGTTTGATCATGGTATTGAAGCCTCCCATGTGCGATCGCAATTAGGCAAGCCAACGACTGGTCAAATTGATATTCGAGCGTATTACAAAGGTAATCAAACCGTTATTGAGATTAAAGATGATGGGCAGGGCTTAAATCTGGATCGCATTCGGAGCCGTGCCTTTGAACTTGGTTGGTTTTCAGCCGAGCAATTGCTGACGTCACCCCCAGCACGGTTGTTTGAACTCATTTTTGAGCCAGGTTTTTCCACCGCACAACAGGTCAGCGAACTATCTGGACGAGGGATTGGTCTTGATGTGGTGCGATCGCAACTGCAATCAATTAAGGGCACGGTTGTCGTTTCATCAGCACCTCGGCAGGGTACAACCTTTACGCTGCGCTTGCCCTTAACGCTTACCAACACTAAGTTGGTCATTTGCACCGTTGGTTCCACCACCCTTGCCTTACCAGTCGATAGCGTGGAAGAAATCATCACCCCTCAAACCAATCAAATTCGGCCATCAGGAGACCAGCGGTTCTTGTACTGGAGAGAGCAAATTATTCCTGCCTATCGCCTCGCTGACCTTTTAGAGTATGCCTGTCCATTACCCGAAGCGCCTGTCAGCAGATTATCATCAACGTTTTCTGCTCCCAAAACGATGACCTCACCCATGTTGGTATTGCACCAGCAAGAGCAAATGTTTGCCATTGAGGTGGATCAACTCATCACAGAGCAGGAGTTGGTGATCAAATCTTTTGGTACTGTCATGGCTCCTCCTAGCTATCTCTATGGCTGCACAAGTTTGGGAGATGGCAGTTTGATTCCCGTCATTGACAGTAGCGCGCTGTTAGCGTTTGAGCGAAAACACAAGGAAGCCGAAATTATCCCAGCAGATGGATCACAACGCCGTGTAGATGTTCACGGTCAACCCTCTGCTCGTAAGCCTGCAACGTTTGTTTCCACAATTCAAACAACGACTATTCTGGTTGTGGACGATGCGGTCACCTTACGACGAACCTTAGCGTTATCGCTTGAAAGGGCTGGCTATCGAGTCTTACAGGCACGTGATGGGCAAGAGGCAATTAACCAGTGTCAGCGTTCATCAGTAGATCTCGTCATCTGTGATATTGAAATGCCTAACATGAATGGCTTTGAATTTCTCAGCTACCGCCGTCAAGATCCTCAAATAGTCAACATTCCAATTATGATGTTGACCTCTCGCAGCAATGAAAAACATCGCTGGCTAGCCATGCAGCTAGGCGCAACGGCTTACTTCACAAAGCCTTATTTAGAACAAGAGTTTTTAGCGGCGATTAAAACAAATTTAGAAGCCCGCATGGAATAATGATCTTTTTTCAAGCTTAAAATATAACGTTTTTGCTTGTACGCATCGTCGCATCTCTAAGCGAGATAACAGGTAGGATGTGCAAACGATCGCGCCATCTTTTCACAAAGTGATACTAAATTAAATTCGGAATGCTGCACATTCTGTAGGGGCACGGCAATGCCGTGCCCCTACCCGGTGATTGATCTGGAGTGGTCATACTTTAAATTAGTATGAGACCGTTCATGATGGCGATCGCTGTTTAGGCAAAATAAGCGCGATCGCCAAGACAAATGAGTTGATTACCCTTCTCAGCACATTTAACGAAAAGCTGCCTTAACGTCTATGGCACTCAGCACGTTGCCATAAATTTATATGGCAAAAAAGCTGGCAATAAAAAACCCCTGAGTGGGCAGGGGCAAGGATTGAAACTAGACAGATGGCAGTCCTAAATTATTCATGAAACGTGTGCCTTGTTGAAAGCTGCTAGCGGTCAGCGATCAATGGTCAGCCATTTAGAGCTGAAAGCAGACGGCTGAGAGCTGGCGGCTAATTCAGTAACATGTTCATCAATCAAGAAGGATTGCTGAATGATACCAATTTGAATTGAAAATGCGACACATCCTGTAGGGGCAAGGCACTGCCTTGCCCCTACCCACCGATTGATCTGTAGCCATCATTCTTTAAATCGGTATGACCAACCGATTAAACTGACGTCTCATCCTTTGCCAACTTGTGTTTGCGGAAGGCTGCGACACCCAGTCCAATTAAACCGGGGAGCAGGGCGGGTGTAGGCACAGAGGTTGGCGGCTTGTCAGGCTGCTGAACTGGCTTGTTTTCCTTACCCTTCTCTGGCTTTGGAGTGGATTGTTCGATCGGAGGTTTGCTCGCTTGACGCTTGAAATGATTAGTTTGATTGTTTCCACCATTGCCGCCACTAAAAATGGCAATCAGAAATAAAATGATTGCCGACCATACTACTTCCATAAGCCTCCACTAAAGGTCTAAGGACAATTACGGAAGCAGTGTAGCGAATCACGATTCTTTCACAATGTCATACACAATTTTTACGAAGATAGATAATTCATAAAGCTTCTACTGTGAAAAGCTCTTTAGCACCTTGAGGCATCACGAATAACCCTTCTCTTGCATGGGCGCGGCATCGGTGACTTACTGTGGCGTTACGTTCAACGTTCGACCCAAAAGCTGGTCAACAGTTGAATCACCGTGGAACAGCAGGGGGGCATTGAAGCGGCTGCTTAGCCACTGACTGCAAGCCCACATCTGTCAACGATTGTGCCCATAGGGTAGTCAAGGTTGCATCATTAGGCGATCGACAGCGTAGTGCCGCCAAAGCCGTAATGAAATCATTCCATACGCCATCATTCACAGTATCCCACAGCCCATACTGGGTATACAGCTTGCGCTGCGGCCTTGGAATGCTTTGTTCAAGTGGCTGCGGTACGCGAGACTCTGGTGTCACTCGCAACAGGGACAGTCTCGTAAATTTATTGGCAGAAGCATCACCTGGAACGCAATGAATAACGAATAGCCAGTGATACAGTTTGCCAACTTCCAGAGGTGACTGCGAGGTTGAAGTGAGGGGAATGCCGATGATGCCCGCTTGTGTGTAAGACATTGTTAGAATAGTGCGCTGGTGATAAGCGCTATCGTCTGCGTTTTTTTCTTCTAACCGGAGTTCGACAAACGGTTGTGGAGTTTTGTCTGATTTTTCAGCCTGAGTGCTTGGAGTCGATTGACCAATGGTATAGGGAAGATAAAACCAGAGGGTGGGGTAAGCAGCGGTTGTGGCACCAAGAGCCTGTTCGTCCACTGCTTGCACAGGGGTGGGTGCTAAAGCTGTCAAGGGCAGCTTGCTCGTTGTAGAGGCGCAGGTACCACCTCGATGCGCTGCACTGCTGCTATTGCCGCTGGGTGGCCCCCATCCGGACGATCGCTTAAACCAGGAAGGCGGCCACCATCCTGCTTGCGCGGGCGCAGGCATCAGGGACGCACTCATTACAATGATGATTACCCAGGCGGCTTGGGCTCGGTGTGCTGCTGGTTTTCCCCAGAGCATGGTCATTAAACTCCTACTGTTTGGATAGCTGGGACGCAACCAATGCTTTTGGGTGAGTTGTTGCTGACTGTTTGACGTTGTTTGGTGACTGTATCGGCTGTGCCTTGGGATGAGCTAGTCTGTGTGGCGCACGATTGGTTAGATATAAAACACTGCTACCACTTAGCAGCAAAACAAGCACTGAAGGGACGATCGGTGTCCAAAGGTTGCCAAAGACAAAACAGGTCACACCGACTAGATAGAGCCCCACAACCGCCAAACTCCCCGCGATTCCCAACCGTCGTGGCGATCGCAGGTAGTAGATAAACGAACCACCTCCTAAAGCACAGAACAAAAGCCATACGACCTCTGACCACAGGGGCAAACGCCACAGGAGCGATCGTCCATTCAAGGTGGCACTGATGATTTGGCTGGTAACCTGTGCCTGATAGTATACGCCTGGAATCTGCTTATAAGGAGTCGTGACAATATCTTGAGCGCTTGCTTTAGAGGTGATGCCAATCAACACGATGCGATCGGCAATTTTTTCGCTGGAGATAGGATCGTTGAGAACATCGCTCAGCGTTATGTGTTCGGCAATTTGGGTTGGATCACCGTTAGGCGCGCGGTAGTTTAGCAGCACTTGATACCCTGCGGTATCGATCGCTTGGTACCCTCCGGCATAGCCTTCTAACCGCTGGAACGAAACAGTACCCAGCTTTAACGCGCTATTAGATGTCACCGGGTCTTGATACGAGATGGCTTTTCCAGGCTCCAGTTCTAAATAACGACGGGCAAGCACAAACCCAAAGGACTGGGTTGCTGTACAGCGATCGTTGGGTGGAACCACCCGCAGCGCTTGCCGTCGAACGACGTGATCGGGGTCGGGGTTGATATCCGCAAACCCAATACGATCGCCACTCACCTCTACGGGTGGTGCAATGCCGTCTGTTGTAATTGCACCTTGACCAACTTCTGGTAGCTTGCACACGCCAATAAAGCGCTGGTTTTGACGCAGGCGATCGACTAACCCAGGGACACTTGCATCCGTTTCAAAGTCGCGAAATAAATCCAGCCCAATGAGTCGGGGTTGATGCCGCTCTAATTTTTCCAACAGGCGATTCAGAGATTCATCAGACAGCGTGCCCAGGCCCTTTTCTTTTTGCTTGAGCTTGGTTTGAATGTCTGCCTCCGTTATTTCAACGACCAAGAGACGTGGGTCTGGCGCTTCGTTGCGCGGCAACAGCATCAGATGGTCGAGAGCTTTGAGTTCAAAGGGCTGCAGCAGGCCCGAAAACCGCAGCCCTAGTACGAAGAGGGTAGCAACGAGACTGGTCAGCACCACTGTACGAGGTTTGGCTGAACGCAGAGGTGATTTGCGGCTGGTTTGAATATACTGGCGCTGGAGACGGAGCGGTGGTGGCGTTTTGGTAGCGGCTTCCTGAAACCATTGCTCTGCTTTAACTAAGTCGGTGCCACGCAGCAAAAAGCTTGGATCACCCCCTGCTTGTTCCCACTCTAGGGCGCGTCCTAACAGGCGGGTATGCAATCGCAAGTGTTCTTGGTCAGTATCCAGCACCCGGAGCAACTCACTGAAGTTGGCATAAAAGTCGTGATTGTAGCGGTTAAAGTCAATCCACTGCACGGCTGCCAACCCAGGAGGCAACATAGTTGCTTCAACGGGTCGATACACTACCGTCACAATCCGCTTATTAAGCTTCTGGGCGTATTCAACCTCTCCCGCACAGTACGGTGATTGGATGGCATCAGGAGAGATAATGAAGAGAAAATGGTTGCAGGTTTCAATACCTCGATAAATCTCCTGTTGAAAATCAGTGCCAGCCGCGATCGCTTGTTGATCAAACCAGGTGGTTTTTCCCTGTCTTTGAAGTGCATTATTTAAGCGGCGGGCAAAGTCAGTGTCCACGCGTGAATAGGAAACAAAGACCTCTAGATATTGCTCTGGAGGATGTTCTGAGCTAGCGTTAATAAAAGTTTCTTGCAGAGGGGTAGGCACATGCTGCGATCGTAGCTTTGCCGCTTTGAGCCATCCTTCGGCGTACTGTAAGTTATGTCCGCGCAGGAGAATGCTGGTATTGCGTTGCTGCCGTTCCCACATCAACGCCTTTGCCAACACAAATTTGTGAATAGTGTAATAGATGGCATCCTGCTGCAACAAGCGCAGTAGCTGATCGGCTTGCTGCTGAAGCACTTCTCTATTGACAGTTCCAGCCGCGTCCACGGCTTCGGTGATGTCAATATATTGCAGACTTTGCAAGGTTGGCGAAACACACGTCCAATCAGTGTCTCTCACCAGCAAGGGAATGATGCGCTTATTGAGAGATAGCGCATAGCTAAGTTCTTGTTGACAATAGGTTGATCGCAGCGAATTAGGTGACAGCAAATAGACGATATTGTCGGCCTCCTCAATCCCCCGATTGATGGCTTCCTGGAACTGATCACCTTTCTTAATATCGATTTTGTTTGTCCAAACAGTGACACCGTGCCGCATTAAGAGACGACGCACGGACTGGGTAACGGCATCATCTTCCTCGGCGTAACAGAGAAATATCTGAGTCATCAAGTCGCTGTTGTACTTGATGCTCTCGATAATATATTCGCAATGTAAATCGGTGGGAATGCAGGGAGGCTGCTCATCTTGAAAGCGAAACTTGAGCCAGCTTTCTGCCTGCTTGTAGTCATTCCCGCTCAACAGATAATGAGAATGCTTCTGGTTACGTTCCCATTCTAAAGCGCCAAGCAGAAAGCGAGTGTGGTTCTGTACATAGTCTTGATGACGTTCAAAAACATCCAATAGCTGTTGCAACGAATCGTCAAACAGATGAACCGTTTCAATAAAGGGGAGCCAATTGATTTTGGCGATCGTAGGGTGAAGATTCGGATTCCGATCATCCCCAAAATGGAGTTTTTGCGCTTGATACTGCCGCCATTCGTCAACAGTACCCTGTGGATGAGCTTGCTGCCACTGTGTTTGGTCAATTTCAGGAATGTGCAGTAAGGGAATGATCCGCTTGCTGTATTTTAGCGCTTGTTCAATCTCGCGGCGACAATAGACGGAGTTGACGGAGTGAGGTGAAATCACAAACAGGAAGTTGTCGGCTTTCTCAATACCATCATCAATCTGGTTCTGAAAATCGACCCCTAGCGGAATGTCTGTAAAATCAACCCAAACTTTGAAACCTGCTTGCAATAATTGTTCGTTGAGCCGCATCACAAACGCTTTGCTATGGGCGCGTCCATAAGAAATAAAGACATGATAAGTTCTCTGAGACATCGACCCGTCGCCTGCACCTACGTTTTTATCTGCTAATAGTATATGATGTCGCTATTAAAATGCGAAGATCGGCGGTTGACAAATCAAGGACGAACACTCCTTATGCGAGTTGATTTTCCTGTTGTGGAAATTGAAGGTGGCTATCTTGCTTTGACATGCTCACGCCGCTGTTCTCATGATGCTGTTTTTGCTATGTGGTACTCGTTCTGAAAGTTTCATAATGAAACGGTTGCATCTCCCTGTGTTCCTGGACTCTACCCATGAAAAACCTGGTATCGTTGTTGGCTTGGCTGGCAGGCTTGAGCGTTCTTACACCTCTGAGTCACTCAATCGCCCAGGCTCAGCTTTCTTCGATTACACCAGCAACTGATGGGACTGGAACAGTTGTTACGCCTCAAGGTAACCGCCTGGATATTGGTGGTGGACGATCGTCTCGTGATGACGCAAACCTCTTTCACAGCTTCGATCGCTTTGGCCTCAGCCAGGGTGAAGTGGCAAACTTTCTCTCTCCAGCTGCGGTTCGCAATATTTTAGGGCGGGTGGTAGGTGGCGATCCCTCAGTCATTAATGGGTTAATCCAGGTGACGGGCGGTGCTGCTAACCTGTATCTGATGAATCCGGCGGGCATTATCTTTGGTGCTAATGCCCGTTTGAATGTGCCTGCCTCGTTTACGGCGACGACGGCAACTGGCATTGGGTTTGACAATGGGCAGTGGTTCAATGCGATCGGGTCGAATGATTACGCGACGTTGATTGGAACTCCCAGCACGTTTGCATTTACGATGGCTCAGCCGGGAGCGATCGCCAATCTGGGGAAACTTGCGGTCGGTCAGGGACAAAGTCTGACGCTGCTAGGTGGCACTGTCCTCAACACAGGGCAATTGACCGCACCGGGCGGACAGATCACCATTGCTGCCGTACATGGTCAAACGCTGGTACGCCTGAGTCAGCAGGGTAGCTTGCTCAGCCTGGAGCTCTCACCGCTGAGTGCTCAAGCGTCCCTTTCCAATGTTGCTACACCACCGACACTACCCCAACTGTTGACGGGCGGCAACCTTGACAATGCAACAGGCGTTACCGTCAATCCCGATGGCACACTTCAGCTCACGGGTTCCACAACGCGACTGTCTACCGCACCCGGAACGGCGATCGTCAGCGGTCAAATCTCCGTCGCCTCCTCTGCTCCCCCTGCCACCCCTGCCTCCTCAGCCCAAATTGCCGTACTCGGCGATCGCGTCTCCCTGCAAGCTGCGACGTTGGATGCCTCTGGACTAAACGGCGGCACCGTGCGGATTGGGGGCGCATATCAGGGACAGGAAACGCTTCCCAATGCTCGGTTTACAGATGTAGATGCGAATACGATCGTCCATGCTGATGCGATAGCGCCTACAGGCAACGGCGGCACGGTCGTCGCCTGGTCAAATGACACCACAAACGTTGCAGGCACGATCACAGCACGGGGCGGCAGCAATGGCGGCAACGGTGGGTTAGTCGAAACGTCTGGTAAACAAACGCTGATGGTTGCGCCCACTGCCAGCGTCAGTACCCTGGCACCCTTTGGGCAGGTAGGCACCTGGTTGCTAGATCCCACCGATCTCACGGTGGTGGCAATGGGAGGCACGGCGGCGATCGCGGGAGGAACGAACACTCCCACAGCGGCTGGCACGATCAACGCGGGGACGATCGTCACTGCCCTTGATGGGACTAATGTCAACTTGCAAGCGACTAACTCGATTACAGTCAATGCAGCCATTAACGCCAGTGCCAATATCGATCCCGGCAATCTGGCTCTTACAGCCCCAACGGCTAACCTGAATCAACCAATCACGCTACGTACTGGTAGTACGCTCAGCGGTACAGCTACTAATGTGAATGTGGGTGCAGCAGGAACGGTGCAGAATGGCGTGGATGTCGCGGCTGTGGGCGGAACGGTTAACCTGGCAGCGGCCACCTATACCCTGACGAGTACAGTGAACATTGCTAAGTCCCTAACTTTAAATGGGATCAGTGCTGGCAGCACAACGGTTAGTGGCAATAACGCAGTGCAGGTGTTTAATGTTTCTGGGGCTGGCACAGTTGCGAATATCAATAACCTGACGATTGCTCAAGGCAGGGCAGATCGGGGCGGCGGCATCTCCAGCAACGCTGCCACGCTGACAGTAAGCAACAGCACGATTAGCAACAATACCGCATCCACGTCTGGCGGCGGTATTCAGATTAGCAGCGGTATCTTCAATCTGACCAATAGCACTCTCGTGGGCAACCGGGCGATTGGCAGTAATGGAGCCGATGGTAGTAGCGTCGGTGCAGGTGGAGGTGGGGGCGGGGGTGCCGGATTAGGGGGTGCGTTCTATAGTTCTGGAGCAACAGTTAGCATCCAAAACTCGACGTTTGCAGATAACCAAGCAATCGGCGGCAATGGAGGAAGCGGATTCCCCAACAATGGCTTCTTTGATGGAACAGGGGGAACAGGGGGAGGTGCGGCTGGAGGTGAAGGAGGCGCATCCGGTGCCGTCACGGATTTTGGTGGCACGGGTGGAGTCGGCGGCTTTGCCAGTGGTGGTGGTGGCGGCGGTGGTGGTGGTAGTGGTGGTGGTGGTGGTGGTAACGGCGGTTTTGGTGGTGGTGGTGGCGGTGGCGGCGGTAGAACATCCGGATTCTCTGGTCTCCCTGGAGGTACCGGCGGGTTTGGCGGAGGTACAGGAGGTCAGGGAGGTGCTAGTGCTGCTGCAGGCGGTGGAGGAGGTGCAGGACTGGGGGGCGCAATTTTCGTAGACTCTGGAACGTTAAGACTTGCAAATACAACCTTCAGCGGCAATTCAGCCATTGGAGGGACTGGCGGATCCAGCGGGTTCACTGCACCTGGCAGTAACGGTCAGTCCTTCGGTGGTGCGGTTTTTGTCAACGCAGTTGCAACGGTTAACTTAAGCAACAGCACCCTTAGTGGCAATACTGCAGATGGTGGCGGCGGTATCTATAGCAACGGCACGCTCTCGATCGGCAATAGCATTGTAGCTGGCAATACCAGCCCAATGGGTGTTGACGTGTCTGGTGCCATCAATAGCCTGGGCTTTAACCTGATTGGCAATGCCAGTGGGGCTAGCGGCTTTGTCAGCACTGACTTACTCAACATCAACCCTCAACTAGCACCATTAGCGAATAATGGTGGACTTACACAGACGCTGGCACTGCTACCGGGTTCTCCCGCGATCGATGCTGGCAGTAACGCACTGGTTGTGGATGCGAATGGGAACCCTTTAACCACTGATCAGCGGGGAGCTAGCCGTATTGCTAACAATCGAGTAGATATTGGTGCCTATGAATTTGGATCCAGCTTTCCACAGCCCACTCCACGCTCTACTCCTCAACCCACGCCCCAACCCACCCCTCAACCCACAGACCTTGAGACAGCGAAAAGAGCGATTCAACAAGATTACGCTGAGCAAGAACGAAGAGCGGTTCAACAAAAGTCCACACCGACTTATCCAGTGCCGCCGAAACCGCTGGTAGAGGTGGGTCAGCTTGCACGGGTCGATCGCGTCAATACGCTGCAAACAGAACTGGAAAGCAGCATTACAAACCAATTTACGGATCATCTGGAACTGAAAGAGCAACCTGCACCCAAATCATTGCCGGAGGTTCAGAGTTCTCTACAAAAAATCGAAGCGGCAGCGGGGGTTAAACCTGCGTTGTTTTACATCAGCCTCCTGCCCAGACTCGTCGAAGCCGACATCAGCGAAGACGAAAGTGACAATAAGCAGCCGAAGCTGTCTTACGATGCTGCTGGTAATCCCGTCATTAGTCAGGTTGCTAGTGCAGAACCTGATCTCGTTCTCGTTGTGGTGCCTGCAACGGGCAGTCCCATTCTTAAGAAAGTGCCTGGGGTGACGCGGTCAAAGGTGTTTAAACTGGCGCTGACTTTTCGCAATGAGGTAGCTGACCCCAGCAAAACTTTGACTCGCAGCTACCTGCCTTCAGCCAAGCAGCTTTATAGGTGGCTCGTGAAGCCGATGGAGGCAGAACTCAAAGCGCAAGGCATTGACACGCTGATGTTCATTATGGATACGAACCTGCGGTTTTTGCCGTTGGCGGCGCTTTATGATGAGCACGATCGCAAGTTTCTGGTTGAAAAGTACAGTATTGGTCTACTGCCCAGCTTAAGCCTGACTGATCTTCGCTATGGGAATGTCCGCACATCACAAGTGCTGGCGGCTGGCGCATCTACCTTTACAGATGCCAACCAAAATCCACTATTGGGTGCCAAGCTTGAACTGACAACGATTTTGGGGGGCGATCGCTGGCAGGGACGTGCCATTCTCAATCAAGATTTTACCTTCAGTACTCTACAGAAGCAGCGCCAAGATCAACCATTTGGGATCATTCATCTGGCAACTCATGGCGAGTTTTTGCCAGGAAACATCAACCAATCGTATATTCAGCTTGCCGATGAAAAACTGCGCTTAAATCAGATCCGCACCCTGGGTTGGAATAATCCACCCGCCGAACTGGTAGTCTTAAGTGCTTGCCAGATGGCATTGGGGAACGAAGATGCAGAGCTTGGCTTTGCGGGCTTTGCGGTGAAAGCAGGTGTGAAGTCTGCTCTGGCAAGTTTGTGGAATATCAGTGACGAGGGAACAATCGGCTTAATGTCTCGGTTTTATGAGGAGTTGCACCGCGTACCCACCAAAGCTGGTGCTTTGCGAGAGGCTCAAATCGCCATGCTTAAGAGGCAGGTGAACGTCGAGGAAGGCAAGTTGCGGTATGGAACTAGCGAACTCCCCCTCCCGCCAGAACTTGCCAAATTGAGCCGACAAGACTTTTCCCACCCGTATTACTGGTCAGCGTTTACGATGATTGGTAGTCCTTGGTAGTAAACTCTTTGAGGATTGCATCATCAACGATCGCGCCGTCTCATCTCAGTCCAGCCGTCCCCACATGAGAATGCGCTTGTATGGAAAGAAGAAGGGGCGATCGTCGTTCAGGTACGGACACAACGTTTCCCAGTACCGCGCCACAAATTGCTCAAAGGTTGCGGCATCTAACCGTCGCTGATAATCGGTGAGGAGAGAGCCGCGATACCAGTCCAGCACAGCTTCTCGTGATGGCAGTACGTGTCCATAAAGCTGAAGCCTCACGGTTTGCTCGACAAAACCCAACTGGTAAAGTAAGTGGGCATATTGCTCTGGCAGCAACACTTCAAATTGATGCACGTACCCGTGGAGCGGTTGGCTAAAGTCGCGTGCGGTCTCTGCTGCTAAGGTATGCACAGGGTCGTTATCCATTGCAGGTATCTGGATGGCGAGTTGTCCACCCGGTCGCAGCTTTTGTTTAAAGTTTGTGAGTAAGTCACGATGCTTTGGCACCCATTGCAGCGCGGCATTAGAAACGATGAGGTCAAATGCGCCATCGGGTAAGGTGCCCTCAATCTGACCGGAGGTAAACCGGAGACCGTCGCCTGTAAAGGGATGCGCTTTCTCAAGCATGTTTGCTGACGCATCTAGCCCGATCGTTTCGTGAGCGGCTAGCGTTTCATGCAGATACTTTGTCAACGCTCCTGTACCGCAGCCCAGATCGAGGATGCGTAAATTTGCTTTGGGCTGAATCAAAGCCACCAGATCGTAAAACGGACGACTCCGTTCTGCGAGAAAGCGATCGTATTGTTCAGGGTTCCAGGTATCTTGCATGGCTTAAAATGTACGGCATAAATCTAATATGTACGGCATAGATCAGTTTTACCAGACTCGCGTAACAGCAGCAGCAAGCGATCACAACCTTGCGACCGTGGGCTATTACCTATGTGAGTTGTCACAAGGCAATGATGCAGGGTGACACGATGCTTGTGCACGATCGCGCATAGCATGAACGGTCATGACAATACAATTGTGCAGAGGCACACAATGGTTGTGCACGATCGCGCATGGCCTGATCGGCAGTAACCATACGATTGTGAGTGATGATACTACGCTTGTGCATGGTCACACAAAGCTTATGCATGGTCACACAAAGCTTGTGCACGATCGCACATTGCCTTGGTGGGTTGTGATAAGACGATTGCAGGTAAGTAATCAGACGCAATGATAGCTGAACATACTGGATGCGCTGACCGCTAATGGCTGACCGCTGACCGCTAATGCTCCCTCAGTAAAGCCAGCAGTACGCGATCGCCAGCGTCACCACCGTCAGCGGCAACCCAAAGCGTAGGTGATCCCAAAACGTGAGGCGATACCCCTGTTTGATGGCTGCTTCCGCCACAATGAGATTGGCTACGGAGCCAAGCAGCGTTAAATTTCCTGCCAGGGTGGAACCCGCCGCCAGCAAGAGCCAGGTACGGGTATCAGGTTGGGGCATGAGGTGATGCAGCAGCAACACGGCTGGCACGTTCGACACAAGATTGGACAAGAGTGCCGTTACGCCCAAAATGCTTAAAGGCGTTTGCACAAACTGAGACAATCCATTCAACGTACCGAGTTTTTGCACCCCTTCGGTCAAGATAAACAGGCCCGAAAACATCAGCAGCAAGTCCCAATCAACTTTCTGCAAGGTGCGCTCTGGCTTGAGGCGACGCGTAACCAAAAGTAACCCCGCTGCAATGAGGGTGGCTTCGGCGGGGGGGATGCTCACTAGGAAGGCGATAAGCAATCCGGCTGTAATAAGCAAGCTTTTGGTGAGCAACGGTTTAAACACCCGGTAGCGCAGGTGTTTTGGTTTCAGAGATGGTTGGGTCGATCGCACGTCTGGATACAACCACCACAGCAGCCCGACCTGGAGGCACAGACCAACGATCGCCAGCGGTGTTAGCGCTTTGGCAAATTCTAAGTAGCTGATGCCTGAAAACGAGCCGATGAGAATATTTTGTGGGTTGCCGCTAATCGTGGCGACGGAACCAAGATTGGTTGCGCCTGCAAGCGCGAGCAGGTAGGGGACAGGGTTAAGGGTTAAGGCAACGGTTAAGCCCACTACAAGCGGAGTCAGGATGAGGGCGATCGTGTCATTCATAAACAGCGCCGAAAGCAACCCACTGCCAAAGGTCAGCACGACAATCAGTCCAAACGGGCTGCGGACGTACCGCATGAGAACGTCTAGCGACAGTTGAAAGAAGCCAGCGGTGGCAAGGTTGGCGCTGATGACCATCATGCCAAAGAGAAACACCAGCGTTTTATAGTCGATCGCGCTCCACGCCGTTTTCAGATCTAAAACGCCCAAGGCCATCAGCGCTGCCGCACCAACAAGTGCGATCGTGGCCCGGTTCATGCGTAATCCCGGCAGATACCCCAGCCCCAGTCCGGCGTAGGTGAGTAGAACAACGATCGCACGCAGGATGATCATGGCTGTACTTGAGCAGGAGGCAACGTTGGCTTTGTCTCCGGCACGTATAACCAGAAGACAACGAGGGCAATCACGGCGATCACGGCTAAGAGCCAAAAGCCAGCATTGTACCCTGCCTGCTGTACTACGATTCCTGCCAGCACGTTGCTGAGTCCGGCTCCAATGCCAACAGCTGTACTCAGCATCCCCTGCGTCACGTTAAAGCGCCCGGTGCCTCTGGTCAAATCTGCAATCATCAGCACAGACAGCACACCAAAAATGCCCCCTGCAACCCCGTCTAAAATTTGTACCGACACGAGAAAGTAGGGATTGCTGCTGAGGGTGTACAGAACGCCACGAATGGGCAACACCGCGAACCCCAGCAGAAAGAGTGGCTTGCGTCCAGTCTCTGTCAGCCGACCTGTAAGATTAGAGGCGGGAATCATCACAAGCTGCGCCACAATAATGCAGGCTGACAGATAAACGGTGGGATCGAGTCCTTTATTGTCTGCCAAGCGTTGACCCACCAACGGCAGCATGGCAGCATTCGCAAAGTGGAAGAGCACCACCGCGATCGCAAACGCACGAATATGGGCATCCCCCAACAGTTGCTTCAACCCGGTCAAGTGGTGCTGAGCAGCGAGCGGCTCGTCATCCTCCGTGGCACCCCGCGCTAACTCGTGATCGATTTCCCGTTCCCGAATCCGCAAGGTCGATAAACTACTGCCGATCGCCATCGCGGCGACCAGAAAGAAAATGCCCTTCGCCGTAACAAATTGACCAATCAACGCGGCGAGAGCGGCTGCCAGCAAATTACCTGCGTGGTTGAACGTCTCGTTCCGTCCAACACGTCGATCGAAGTGGCGATGGCCTACTAACCCTAAGGTGATCGCCGCGATCGCGGGTGGAAAAATTGCCGCCGCAATGCCAATCAAGATCTGACTGGTGACGACCACTGGCAACGTTGGCACTAATACGATGGCAATACAACCGATCGACACCGCGATCGCTGCCCAGATCAAGAGCCAGCGTTTCTGTCGCAGCCGATCGACCAATGCTCCCGCTGGCGTTTGAGCCAAAATGGTGGCGATCGCCGAAGCCGAAAGCGCTAACCCAATTTGGGCAGGCTCCCAGTTTTGCGATGACTTTAAATAAACGCTGAGATACGGGCCAACCCCATCGCGCACATCTGCCAAAAACACATTCAACCAATCCAGCGCACGCAAACTTTTACCGCTAGGCGTGCGATCGCCCCGCTGACTCTCCGCTTGCGGCTGACTTATTTCCAGCATGACTAGACAATCCCCTCACTCTCACATAAAACGCTGGAGCCGTTGAGAGGCTTAGCAGCGGTAGCAAATATTACCGGACTGATATTACAGCCGAACCGCTGGCTTTCTAGTCTCTCGAAAGATGGAACCCTTTGCTTGAAGCGGATGAGGGCACGCTGCGAAGGCAGCAAGCGCTGGAGCAGGCAAGACGTTTGGTATAGCAGTACGTAGATGGGTGAGGACACAAATTAGGGATCTGCTAAGAAATAACATCCCAAATTGAAGGGTGTAGGAGTGGATGGGTGGATGGTGGATCAACCGTGGGTATAGACCTCAACCACCCACATGGAGAATGGGACGACGCTCTGGATCTTTTTCGGCCCGACGGATGACTTCGCGGGTGACGACAGCAATGTCTCCTTCCCCAAACAACATAAAGCGCATTAAGTATTGAATGGGGTTACCTTCGACCCAACCAAAATACGCATGAGGTAGTTTTCCTGTTTGATCCCGAATGTGCAGCAGAATGGCGGCGATCGCATTCGGCACCGCTGCACTTTCTGCCCGCAAAATGCGGTAATTGCCGACCTGTAACCCTCTCACTCGAATCGTATCCACAAATTCTGAGGCATCCGAAATCTGTACTTCCAGGAACAGCACCGCATCCATTGCTGGAATATGGTTGTCTTCGCGGACTTCCTTCTCTTTGAGAAAATACTCCCGCTCATCGCCAGCACCCAAACGATTGGCAATGAGCCGAATTTCGGCCTGGTTGGTTTCGGCAATATATTGCAGAGCCGTTTCGTCCATGTCAATGCGGTCTGCTCGCAGTTCCGTAGAGCGCCACACGCGTGAGACAAGTGAGGTTGCAATAATGGTGCCAATGAAAAAGGCTGCAATTCTAATGCCTTCTGGTCGTTCAATGATGTTCGTAACGGTTGTGTACAAGAACACAAGGGTAATGGTACCAAAGGCAAAAACCCCTCGCCTAGAGCCGTGATGACGAGCGGCTAACGTGACCGCAAACGCGGCTGAACTCATTAACACCAGTACCCCTGTCGCATAGGCTCCCCCTTGCGCTTCTACATTTGCCTTAAAAAGGATGGTGACGGCAAAGGCGATCGTGGTGTATACCAGCACCAGCGGACGAATCGCACGTGCCCAGTTCGGTGCCATGCCATAACGCGGCAGGTAGCGCGGCACAATGTTCAACAGCCCCGCCATTGCAGAGGCACCTGCAAACCACAGAATGGAAATGGTGCTGAGGTCATACAACGTCCCAAAACCATCCCCCATGAACTGATGAGCGAGGTAGGCAAGGGCACGACCATTGGCTTTGCCCTCTGATTGAAACTCGGCGGCAGGAATCAACAGTGTGGTGACTAAACTGCTGGTCAGCAGAAAGAAGCTCATGATTACAGCGGCAGTCGTGAGCAACTTGTGTGTGTTGCGGACGCGCCCTGTTGGAGCGGCTTCGGTATCGCTGCGCTGACCACATACCAACGGCATGACCGCAACCCCCGTCTCAAAACCCGATAAACCCAGGGCCAGTTTGGGAAAAAGTAAGGCGCTAACGCCCAGCATCATCAGCGGGTTGCCATGACTGGCGAAGAGTGCCTCACGCCAGACGCTAACCACCGTTGGTTGACTCAGGATATGGCTGATACCAACACCGATCGTGACTAAGTTCAACAGCAAGTAAGCGCCTACTAAAAAGACCGCTAACCCGATCGCCTCCCGAAATCCTCTCAAAAAAACGGCACTGAGCAAAGACACCAGCACCAGCGTCAGCCCAATATCGTGCCCATGTAAAAACTCTGGCACTAGAGGATTCTCAACAATGTGGGCGGTAGCATCCGCCGCTGAGAGGGTAATCGTAATGATAAAGTCTGTAGCTACAAACCCCAGAAGGCATAGCACAAAGAGCTTGCCTTGCCACCAGGGCAGTAGATGCTCCAGCATAGAGATCGATCCTTCCCCATGCGGACTGATCACCGCCACGCGCCGATAGATGGGCAGCGCTCCAAACAGGGTCAGCAACACTAAAATCAAGGTTGCCAACGGCGAAAGCGACCCGGCCGCCAAAGCTGCAATGCCTGGTTGATACCCCAACGTCGAGAAATAATCGACCCCAGTTAAACACATGACCTGCCACCACTTGTGCTGGCGATGAGGCTCCACGTTACGAGCTGTCCCTTTTTTGCCCGCTTTATCCTCTTCCAGTAGCCAACAAACTAATCGGCGACGATAGTAAGTGGCTGGACGAATGCGTTTAGTCATGAACCATGACTCCTGCGGCTCTGCCCTTCTGCATGCTTAACCATGATTAGCCTCGACTTGCTTAGCAATGGTGTTCAACTTAGTGCCACCATAATTCCATCTAAGCTTAGATCGACACAGGCGATCGCTTGCAACATCAGAGGATTATCTGCATGGCCGCTCACGTTTGCCAGCCCCTATCGACCAGCAAGTAGCCCACCAAGCAGCAGATGAGCCATCGACCAGCCAGATATCGACCAGTGACTAAATGATTGGAGACGGCGGTTTCATCGCCTGAAACGCATTTAGGGCCAGCGCGATCGCAATTAAGCCCATTCCTGCGGCTTCGAGAGCAGTTGGCGTTTCACCAAGCTGTATCCAGGCCGCTAACACTCCTACAACCGGATTCAACAGTACGCCTAAACCTGCCGTACCCGCCGAAAGACGGTTTAAAACAAAAAGCCAGAGTAAAGTGGCGATCGCGGTTCCTGGAATGATGTTATAAACGAGCGCAAAAACAAAAGGCTGCGACCACACAATGGGAGTGGACGGAGTAAAGAGAGCCATCAGCACCAGGGGAATCGCCCCTGCAACCGTTTGCCATGTTGTAAATGACAGCAAATCAAGCTTAACCGTTTGCCGGACTCGCTTGGCAATGATGGCACCACCAGCCCAACACAGACCTGCCAGCAGAGCCAGCACTTTACTGACGATCGTGCCGTGTAGATGCTGTAGATCCAAAATAAGCAGCAGTCCGGCAAGGCTCAGGGCGATCGCGATCCACTGCAAACCTTGCACCCGCTCACGTAAGAAGAACCACGCCAGTAAGAGCGTCCATAGCGGCATCGTGTAGACCAACACAGACGTTCTGCCCGCACCGCCGCTGACCAGGGCCAAGGTTGCTAACCCATATACGCCACCAATTTGGAGAAACCCAGCCCAAAACGTGAACAAAAATTCTTTCGGCCAAAGAGGTTTCCGCCAGCACAACAGCGCCAGAAGTAAGCTCACTGCCCCCAGCGTAATCCGCAGTGCTGCAAACTGGAACGGTGGCGCATACTGCACCGCAATTTTCATTTGCACCCAGTTGTAACCCCAGATGAGCGCCAGTGCTAAGAGCGCCAGCAGAGCGGGCCAACGCGCTGATTCATGTTTTGACACAAAAAGGTCTCTTAACGTCATGAAACAAGAAAGGACGCTTTGTCGATCGCTTCCAATCTGCGGCACCAGACAACCTCGAACTCAGCACCAGCGGCTTTCATCTGTCCGCTGCATTTGAATTAGTAGACCGCGCTATTGCCGATTAGAGAATGCGCTATTGACCCCGCCCTCGTTTGCAATCTGCAAAACTCAAGCGCCTCTGAGTCTAGAAAACTTGCGATCGCCATTTCAAGCACTGCTTCGATTGGATACTCAATCTCAGAGACTTAATGCGAGTGTTGCAAAGGATTTGCTTGAACTTTTTTGACTTCTTCGTATCTCCAAATATCCTCTTAGAATCACTATGTAGCTTGGTCAGAAAGCCTAGACAAAGCAATGGGCTAAACGCCTAGTTTGAGTAGGCTTTCTGACTCGCCGTTGTCATATTACACATGGCGACGGCTATAGCAATCAAACTGGTATAAGAACCTTACAATGCGGGAGACAAAGCAACCGCTCGTCTGGCTAAACCGTGACAAAGGTGGTCTTTACTTTCTCTTGCAGCAGAGATGCATTCACGCTATCCAACTTCGCAACAACCTGATGCAGCGAGTTGTCGATTACCCAGGTTTGGCTTCCTCGTTGTTGCAGCAGCGCCTCACTGAGGTTAAAGCCACTGCCTAAAGCAATTGTGTCGGTACCGACCTCAAAATCACGAATGATTTTGATGCCTTGTCCGCGCGCTAGGGCAAACGTATCGGCACCAGCACCCCCTGTCAGCACATCATTGCCACTACCGCCATCAAGCCAATCAGCGCCAGCATCACCAAACAGTTGGTCATCCCCCACGCCACCGTAAAGCGTGTCGTTTCCAGCATTACCCCAGAGTTGGTCGTTACCACTATCGCCGTAAAGCGTGTCGTTTCCAGCATGCCCCCAGAGGCGATCGTTCCCATCGCCACCATAGAGTTGATCTTGATCAGCACCACCCGTCAGCAGGTCTTGCCCACCCCAACCATAAATCTGGTTGGCTGTCGTCTTACCTACCAAAGTTTCAGACAAGTCAGTGCCATTAAGCGTGGAGGACGATGGTGTGCTGGGTATTAACGGCTGTACCGTAAGAGTGAAGGTATCTTTAATAGTGCCACCGTTACCATCAGAAGCAGACAACACAATGGTTGAGGTGCCCGCGCTTGCACTAGTGGGTGTACCGCTGAAAGTACCTGTAGCCGCGTTAAAGGTCAGCCAGCTCGGTAAGCTGCTACCATCCTCTAACGTGGCTTGGTAGGTCAGGGTATCGCCGTCTGGATCAGCAAACGTCTTGGGATTGACGGTGTAACTGAAGGGATTGGTTGCAGTGGTCGTCAGGTCAGGAATGGTGTAAGCGCTGTTGAGAGTAGGGGATTGGTTAGTAGCGGCATTGACTGTCAGCGTAAAGGTGTCTTTACTGCTGCCACCATTGCCGTCAGAAGCCGTCAGGTCAATGGTCAATGTACCAGCATTGGCATTGGTAGGCGTGCCGCTAAAGGTACGCGTCGTAGAATTAAAGGTTAGCCAGGTGGGTAAACTACTGCCATCGCCCAACGTCGCTGTGTAGCTGAGGGTATCACCATCGGCATCAGTAAAGGCATTGGCATCAACCGTATAGCTGAAAGCTTGTTTTCCGGCAGCGGTTAGGTCAGGAACGGCATTAGCACTGTTGAGGGTGGGTGCCGTATTACCGCTACTAGCAGTATCGTCGTTTTGAATCGTGCCTGATGCGGTAGCGGTGGTCAGTGTCGCACCACCAGTCGGGCTGGAGAGTGTTACCGTGAAGCCTTCATCCGATTCTACCGTTGTGTCACCGCTGGCATTCACAGTGATGACTTTGCTGGTTTCACCGGCCGCAAACGTTACAGTGCCCGTCGGTAAAGTACCGCTAAAGTCAGCGGCATTCGCAGCATTGGAGCCACTGCCCGTGACAGCATAGTCTACGCTGGTGGCGCTAGTTGTGTCACCACTGCGCGTGACTGTAAAGGTGTAGGGAGTGGTGCCGCTGTTGCCTTCTGCTTTCGACGCACTGATAGCCGCGATCGCCAAATCGGTCGTGGTCGTAGCAACATCATCATTTTGAATCGTGCCTGTGGCAGTGGCAGTGGTCAGCGTGGCTCCACCAGTCGGACTGGAGAGCGTGACAGTGAAGCCTTCATCCGATTCAACGGTTGTGTCACCGCTGGCATTTAGAGTGATCACTTTGCTGGTTTCGCCTGCCGCAAAGCTGATAGTACCAGTAGGCAATGTACCGCCAAAGTCAGCAGCCTTTGCAGCGTTTGTACCAGAGCCAGTGACGGCATAATTGACACTGGTAGCACTTGTCGTGTCGCCACTACGAGTGACTGTAAAGGTGTAGGGAGTGGTGCCGCTGTTGCCTTCTGCTTTCGACGCACTGGTAGCCGCAATCGCCAATGTCGTTGGAGTGCCCGTTTCGTTGTCGGCGATCGTCACCGTTCCGGTTGAATCCGTGCCGATCTTATACCTGCTAGTTGAGTCGATCGTTAAGATAACGGTTTCGTTGCCCTCCGCCACAGTGTCATCTTTCGGTGCGATCGTGATCGTCGCTGATGATGACCCTGCTGGAATCGTGACGTTTTTGGCAAGCGTTTTGCTTGTGGTTGCATCGGTGTAATCGGCAAGGTTTGTGGCAGTGCCAGAAATGTAGTAGGTTACAACTAATGAATCGGTCGTACTGCCAGTGCGAGTAACGGTGAATTGACCAGGATCTGAACCCGTCTCTGACGCATCGGCATCAGTGGCGGCAATGGTAACGACGGGTATTGAGTCATCGTTGACGATCGTGGCTCCAATAGCTGAATTGGTAAAGGTCGCCTTCTTATCTGGATCAGATAGAACGACTAGAAAGGTCTCGTTTGATTCGTCCGTGAGATCGCCTTTGACATTGATGGCGACCTGTTTGCTCGTTTCGTTGGGCAGAAAGGTGACGGTACCCGTGTAAAATCCGCCTTCAATATCATCGGCGCTGGCTGGATTTGTCCCAGTACCGCTACTGACGGTATAGCTCACCTTGGTTGTGCCCGAAACGTCACCGCTGCGAATGACGTTAAAGGTGAACGGTGTCGTGCCTGTATCGCCCTCCGATCGGTAGGTACTGACCGCTTTCGCTTCGATCGTTGCCGAATCCTCATTTTGAATCGTGCCTGTGGCAGTGGCAGTGGCGATCGTGGCACCCGACGACGCGTTTGAAAGGGTAACGGTAAAGCCTTCATCAGGTTCGGCTGTGGTATCCCCCTGGACATTGATGGTTAAGGTCTTGCTGGTTTCATTGGCGGCAAAATTAATGGTGCCACCAGGCAATGTTCCGCCAAAATCGGCAGCATTCGCCGTCTTAGAACCACTGCCCGTGACGGCGTAATCCACGCTGACGGCACTGGTCGTATCGCCAGAACGGGTAATCGTAAAGGTAAACGGTGTTGTGCCGCTATTACCCTCTGATTTAATGCTATCTTTCACGGCAATAAACAGTGAAGCAGGTGTCAGCGTCGGGGTGCCTGTATATTCGTGAGCGCCAATGTCGGTTTCTACGCCATTAATGCCATCCCCATCGCGGCGGGTTGTTCCGTCTGCGTCGGTGCTGACCACGCTGCTAAAATCGCTGGAACCCGCATCGATCGCCAAACTCCCTGCTTTAAGCGTAAAATCTCCATTTTCTGGATCAACAAATTGGGGATCTTGTTCAATGATGTTTTGCAGTTTGGCACTGGTTTCATTAGTTGCCGCTGCATTATTGGCTGACGAATCCACATAGGATTGACCCGAACCCATTGTGGCACCAGCGGGACTGGTTGACTGAAACGTCGTTGAAGAGTTATAGGTCAGGTTATTGTCAAAAATAACATCTGACGATTGATAAATTAAGTTGGAACGACTGCCATCTCTCGCGGACATGATGTTGTTTTCAGCCCGCACATTGCCAGAATTGATGACTGAAATTTCACCTTTGACATCCAGGTTGCTGGAGTTGTGATACAGCGTGTTGTTGACAATATCTGCATTCTCAGATTGAAAGACGGTAACACCAAAGCCACCGTTGTCATAAACTGTGTTGTTGGCAATCAGAAACTTGCCCTCATAGGCGCTTTCTTTGACATCTGAATCAACTTCATTATTTCTGTTGGAGTCAAGAATGATGCCATGCCCTTCTGACACTTTTGTCGCTTGAATCCAGGGAATCAATTGGATATTGTCGTGAATGGTATTTCCCTGAATCACAAATTTGTAGTCAGTCGTGTTGCTGTCAGAATTATGGCTGTGCAAGATGCTAATGGCACTAGTTCCCAGAGTGCTGTATAGCGATGTTTCAGAGATTGTGTTGTTCTCAATGGTGATGTAATCCGACATGTTGGAACCAATACCACCACCGGGAAACTTGGAGATCGTGTTATTGCTGATGGTGATATGGTTGGAATAGTTAACGATGTTTTGACCCGTGCCATCGTATGAGGGCTGGATGGAAATCGCAGATCCATTGATCAATGGGTTGCTGCTGTTATCTTTTTGCGACTCCGCATACTCCATCGTGATGCTGTCGAGAGGTCCATTGACCGTAAACCCATCTACCACCACGTAGGAAGAACCTGAAATCGAAATGGCGGAGGCACCTTGAGAGTCAATGACTGGATTAGCACCAGGATACGCCTTGAACGTAATTGGGTTTTCTTCAGTGCCTTGTTTGTTCCGAATCGCCAGCGTTGCTTTGGTGGAACCACTTGTATAGGTGCCATCCATCACCAGGACGGTATCGCCTGCTTGCACCAGATCCGCCGCTTTTTGCAACGAACGAAAGGCTTGTGATGTGCTGGAACCGTCGTTACTGTCGCTGCCTGTGCCCGAAACGTAGTAAGTCGCTAGGGTGCCCTGATAATTTGCCATTACTTCAGGGTGGAAAGCAGGCGTAGATTTGACTGCGCCTGTAGAGACTTCTAAATTCCAATTGCCTTTAGCTCCTGTCAAGCTATTGGAGGCTGCCACTGTTGCGCCAGTCAGCAAACTCAGGTGGTTAATAAACGCGACTCCATTTCTGCCATCGGCTGCTTCAGTCGCCGCTACATTGCAGCCGTACAGCAAGATATCAGCCTCTTCTGCCAAAGCTGTCCGCCACTGCTGCAATTGCAAGCTGTAATCTACCAGAGTCTCTGTGCTGAGGTATGTGTTACCCAGTTGCACGCTTCCCGGTGCCCCGTGGGAGATGATTTGAATACTGCTAAGGTTGACATACTCTTTGAGCACGGTGGTAATCTGCTCAACGCCATCCAAACGTGGATCGAGCATAGCGACTTCTGCACCAGGAAGCACTCCTAGCGCCAGTGCACTATAATCGGCGATCGCAGCATCAATGAAGACAAGGGTATTCTGAACAGCGTCTTGTTGCGTTGGCTGAGAGAGTTGAACAGTCATGATGATTCCTCTGAGACTTTATCCGTGGGTTAGAAGTTGCCAAAATGGCATGGTAAATGCGCCCTCGACGGATGACTTGGGGACTGAAAGTCGCAGTAGTTAGTTAAGACAAGGACGGTGGTTACCCTTGAACAAACGTTCTCGCCCTTTCCACCGTTTAATTCCATGTCTCGAACCATTTAGACCGATGTGCTGTGTAAAAACTGGTAGATGAATCCCCAATCATGGGATTCGTTGCTTCAATTTCTTGAGTCAGATGTTAATCGTGTTTAAGAACACTTTTTGATGCCCATGCAACGATGAAATCTTGGGAAGGTGAATATTTTGTGAAAGTTTTGCGATTGCTTCATATCAACATCGGTTCTTCATTTTTGAGCGATCGCCTCTGTAAATGTACTTTGATGGCGGTAATTCATCTGTAAATTCACCTGTTGGTTTGCTCCATTGTCAGCATTATCTGAAGAAAGGATTGAACATAAAACGGCTGAATATTTAAGGGTAAATACTCAGCCGTTCTATATGGTTCATTCGTGGAGGCGATCGTCTACTAGATATTGACAAAGGTCGTCGAGGCTTTCGTCAAAAGTGTAGAGGCATTCACACCATCGAGCTTTGCCACCACTTGATTGAGCACATTGTCAACTAACCAGGTTTGACTGCCTCGCTGCTGTAGCTGCAAGCTACCCAAACTAAGCCCATTCCCTGAGGCGAGTTTGTCAGTACCGACTTCAAAATCACGAATGGTTTTGATGCCGTGGTCACGAGCCACTACAAACGTATCTGCACCCGCACCACCCGACAACACATCGTTGCCAAGGCCGCCATCAAGCCAGTCATCCCCAGCATCACCAAAGAGTTGGTCGTCCCCAACGCCTCCAAACAGGCTGTCGTTACCGTCGCCACCATAGAGCTGATCATTGCCCAATTCACCGTAGAGTTGGTCATCGCCCGCACGTCCCCAGAGTCGATCGTTGCCATCGCCACCATAGAGCTGATCCTGCCCAGCACCACCCGTCAGCAGGTCTTGTCCGCCAAAGCCATAAATCTGGTTGGTAGCAGCCGTACCGACTAACGTTTCCGATTGGTCAGTGCCATTGAGCGCGGTTGATGATGGTGTGCCAGGTGATGCAGGTTGGAGCGTGAGGGTAAAGGTATCTTTCACACTACCGCCCTTACCATCTGAAGCGGTCAAGCCGATGTTTAGAGGGTTTGTGGTACTCGTTGGCGTGCCGCTGAAGGTGCGGGTCGTTGGATTGAAGGTCAACCAGGTCGGTAAACTGCCACCATCGGCTAAGGTTGCCTGCAAGGTGAGTGAATCACCATCGGGATCGACAAAGGTGTTGGCATTGACCGTATAGCTGAAGGGGCTGGCTGTAGTGGCTGTCAGGTCGGGAATTGTATTATTGGAATTGAGGGTGGGTGACTGATTGGGTGCAGCAACGACGGTGAGATTGAACGAATCCTTGCTGCTGCCGCCGTTGCCATCAGAAGCGGTCAGGTCGATCGCCACTGTTCCCGCGTTAGCATTGGTGGGTGTGCCGCTAAAGGTGCGAGTCGTAGGGTTAAAGGTCAGCCAACTCGGCAAAGGGTTGCCACTTGCTAGGGTGGCTTGATAGGTCAATGCATCGCCATCTGGATCAACAAACGTACCAGCCTTAACTGTGTAGCTAAAGGGCGTTTTCCCAGTGGCAGATAGATCGGCGATCGGTGTGGCGATCGTGGGCGCGGCATTTCCCCCAGTTGCACCGTCATCATTCTGAATGGTGCCAGTAGCGGTGTTTGTAATCAGTGATGCCCCTCCAGTTGGACTGGATAGGGTTACAGTAAAGTTCTCATCCGGTTCGATGGTCGTGTCTCCGCTCGCATTCACGGTGATCACTTTGCTGGTTTCACCAACGGCAAAGTTGACAACCCCAGCCGGTAAGGTGCCGCCAAAGTCAGCCGCGTTAACCGGATTTACACCGCTACCCGTGACCGCATAATTTACGCTCGTGGCGCTAGTGGTATCGCCGCTGCGAGTGACGCTGAAGGTGTATGGGGTTGTGCCGCTGTTGCTCTCAGGTCGAATGGCGTTGATACCCGCGATCGCTAGCGTGGTAGCAGTCGCAGTTTCATTGTCGGCGATCGTCACGGCTGCCGTTTCGGTGCCACTCGTTCCTAACTTATAGTTTCTGCCGTTTAAGAGCGTCAAGCTAACGGTTTCATTCCCTTCTGCTAAAGCATCGTCAGTCGGTATAAGTGCGATCGTAGCGGATGCCGCTCCTGCTGGAATCGTAACGTTCTTTTTGATCGAAGTGTAGTCTGTGCCATTGGTCGCCGTCCCACCAATGGTGTAATCGACCGTAAGCGGATCGGTTGTGCTGCCTGTGCGGGTAACGGTAAAGAGACCAGGGTTGGTACCCGCTTCTGCGGCATTAGCATCGGTGGCAGCGATGGTGACGATCGCCTTATTATCATCATTGCGAATAGTGGCTCCAGCGGCTCCTGTCGTGAGGGTAGCTCCTCTCGTGGCACCAGAGAGGGCAACCAAAA
The DNA here is from genome assembly GCF_059505485.1 of Stenomitos rutilans. Taxonomy (NCBI): domain Bacteria; kingdom Bacillati; phylum Cyanobacteriota; class Cyanophyceae; order Leptolyngbyales; family Leptolyngbyaceae; genus Stenomitos; species Stenomitos rutilans. Next base: position 26,215 of record NZ_JCACKR010000051.1, on the reverse strand, counting down.
ACCCTTCGTCGAGTTCATTGGTGAGGTCTCCAGCCGCATTAATGGTGATTTCTTTGCTGGTTTCGTTGGGTAAAAACGTGATGGTTCCGGTGGGGAATGTACCACCAAAGTCATTGGCATCGGCTGGGTTTGCGCCAGTGCCACGCACGGTATAGGTGACTTCGGTCGTACCTGAAAGATCACCACTGCGGAACACCGTAAATTTGTAAGGTGTGGAAGCGTAATCGCCTTCCATCTGCCAACCATTGAGAATTGCAATTTCGAGGGTGGCAGAATCATCATTCTGAATCACACCTCTGGCGCTGGCAGTGGCGATCGCCGCTCCTGCCGAAGGGTTAGACAGCGTTACCGTAAAGCCTTGATCTGGCTCTGCTGTGACATCTCCCTGCACATTAAGCGTGAGGGTTTTGCTCGTTTCGTTGGCAGCAAAATTGATGGTTCCAGTAGGAAAGTTCCCACCAGCAAAATCTGCTCCATTCGCAAAGTTAGACCCACTGCCTGTAATGGCATAATCTACACTTACAGCACTGGTAGTATTGCCTGTGCGGGTGACGGTGAACGTAAAGGGAGTTGTACCGCTATTACCTTCAGCTTGTACGGCATCTGTTGCTGCAATCAAGATCGAGGCAGGAGTCAGGGTTGGTGTGCCTGTATATTCATACGCCCCTATATCCGTTTGAATGCCATTAATGCCATCGCCATCCCGACGCGTGGTACCCCGCCCATCAGTACCAACGGCACTACTAAAGGCGGTAGAACCCGCATCGATCGCCGAGCTACCTCCCTGAAGCGCAAAATTGCCCTTGGCAGGATCAACAAATTTGGGATCTTGTCCCACAATATTTTGCAATCCGGCAACTAAGACATTGGCAGCTTCCGCATTAGCTGCGGCAGAATCAACATAAGCAGCCCCGCCACCCAGTGCCGCATTAGGCGGACTCGCAGCTTGAAAGGCGATCGAGGAATTGTAGGCGAGGTTGCGATCAAACACAACATCAGTAGAACCCGTAATCAGATTGGCACGGCGACCATCCCGCGCATACATAATGTTGTTCTCAACTCGAATGTTGTTGGCACCCGCTGTGATAATCTCACCATTTAAATCGGGGTTGCGAGAGTTTTGATACAGCGTGTTATTGACAACATCTACATGCTCAGATTGAAAAACGTTAACGCCAAAACCACCATTGTTGTAGACCGTATTGTTTGAAACTAAGATCTTGCCATCGTAGGGGTCTCCTTGAACACCTGAGCTTGCTTGAGTGTTGCGGTTGTCATCAATAATGATGCCGTGTCCCTCGGTAATTTTTCCGGCTGGTAGCCACGGAATCAAACTCTGGTTGTCATACACCACATTGTTCCGCACAATCATCTTGTAGTCGGTGGTGTTGCTATCAGAATCACGGCTGTGCAAAATACTGATTGCACTTGAGCCATTGTTGGTATACCAGGATGTCTCAGAAACCGTATTATTCTCAATCGTGACGTAGTCTGCCATATTGCTGCCAATACCGCCACCAGAGAACTTGGTAATGGTGTTGTTGCGAATGGTGATATGGTCAGAAAAGATGACGGGGTTGCCATTACCGTCATAAGTTGACGCGATCGCAATGCCACTGTTTTTGGTGAGTGGATCGTCGGTGACATTTTTTTGTGATTCGGCGTAGTCTAAGGTGATCTTGTCTTTAGCGCCAATCAAAGTCAGTCCTTCGATCGTGACGTAGGAAGACCCAGAGACAATCACCGCATAAGAACCGTCTGAGTTAATCGTTGGCTTTGCCCCAGGATAGGCTTTGAAGGTAATTGGGTCAGCCTCTGTCCCATGCTTATCGCGAATCAGGAGTACTGTTTTACCAGGATTCTCATAATTGCCATCCATCACCAGCACCGTATCGCCAGCCTGCACCAGGTTTGCCGCTTTTTGCAGGGTGCGAAAGGCTCCCCCTTCGCTTAAGCCGTTGTTACTGTCGCTGCCTGTGCCTGAAACATAATAGATTTTGCCAGCCATTGGTATTCCATCCTCGTTTTGAATATTACCTGTGGCAGTTGCCGTCGTCAGTGTGGCTCCTCCCGTGGGGTTCGAGAGAGTCACGGCAAAGCCTTCGTTGGATTCAATCGTGGTGTCACCGTTGACGTTTACTGTAATCAGTCTGCTAGTTTCATTCGCTGCAAAGTTCACCGTGCCCGTGGGCAAAGTGCCACCAAAGTCTGCTGCAGCAGCAGCGTTCACACCGTTGCCCATGACGGCGTAATCGATACTGGTTGCGCCTGCGGTGTCGCCACTGCGTGTCACGGTAAAGGTATAGGGTGTGGTACCCGTATTGCCTTCCGGTTTGTCAGCAGCGATTGGGGCGATCGCCAGTGTCGTTGGAGTCGCAACCACAACATCATCATTTTGGATGGTGCCTGTGGCAGAGGTTGTGGTTAACGTGGCTCCCCCACTCGGTCTGGAGAGCGTGACGGTAAACCCTTCGTCTGATTCAACCGCACTATCACCACTAGCATTAATGGTGATCACTTTGCTGGTTTCACCCGCTGCAAAACTCACCGTACCTGTGGGTAAGGTGCCGCCAAAATCACTAGCATTAGCAGCATTAGCGCCACTACCCGTGAGCGCATAATTGACGCTGGTTGTGCCTGTGGTATTTCCCGCCCGCGTCACCGTGAAGGTAAAAGGCGTTGTGCCTACATTGCCTTCGGCTTTGCTGGCATTGGTGGCGGCAATAGCGAGTGTGGTTGACGGGGCACTTGCATCATCATCGCGAATGGTACCTGTATCTCTGGCAGTTGTAATGGTGCCGCCTCCACTTGGATTTGAGAGGATGGCAAAAAAAGTTTCATCGGACTCACCCGTAGTGTCGCCGTTCACATTAATGGTGATGACCTTACGGGTTTCGCCCGCGGCAAAGTTCACCGTTCCAGAGGGGAAGGTACCGCCAAAATCAGCCACATTCGCAGGGTTAGAACCTGCATTTGCCACTCGATAATCGACGCTGGCAGCGATGTCAGTTTTGCCACTCCGCGTGACGGTGAAGGTAAAGGGGGTGGTGCCCGCATTTCCCTCGGCTTTGTCAGCGTTCGTCGCCGCGATCGCAAATGCTGGAACCAGCGTAGACACGTCATCGTTCAGCAGATAGCCAGTAGCCTGACCAGCGGTAATGGTTCCACCGCCGCTCACATTTGAGAGAGATACCTGGAACGCTTCATCAGCCTCCAAGGTTGAATCGGCGATCGCATTAATGGTAATGGTTTTAGTGATTTCATTGGCAGCAAACGTGACTGTCCCAGTGGGAAACGTACCACCAAAATCAGCCGCATCTGCTGGGTTGGCAGTGACACCTCTAACAGCAAAATCGACAGTGGTAACGCCCGTTGTATCGCCTGTGCGGGTGATCGTGAAGCTATAGGGAGTGGTACTGCCTGTACCTTCGGCTTTGTAATTGCCCGTACCCGCAATCGACAGCGTTGCAGAATCCTCATTGAGAATTTTGCCCGTTGCCGTTCCTGTGTTAATAAAGGTGTTAGCTGATGGGTTAGAAAGGGTGACGGTAAACCCTTCATCCGCCTCAGCCGTAGCATCACCGCTCACATTCACGGTGATCACTTTGCTGGTTTCACCCGCAGCAAAATTGACGGTGCCTGTCGGCAATGTTCCACCAAAATCTGCTGCATTGGCGGCTCTGCCACCACTACCTGTGATCGCATAATTTACGCTGGTTGCACCACTTGTATTGCCGATTCGAGTCATCGTGAAGGTGAACGGTGTAGTGCCTGCGTTACCCTCATTTCTGACTGCATTGGTGGACGCAAGGAAGAGATTGCTGGCGGTCAGCGTTGGTGAGCCAGTGTATTCGTAAGCGCCCAGATCGGTTTGTACGCCGTTGATGCCATCCCCATCTCGACGACTGGCACCGAGAATATCAGTACTGACTACACTGTTGAACAGAGTCGAACCTGTGTCGATCGCGGGGCTACCCGCTCTGAGTGCAAAATTGCGAGCTGCCGCATTCACAAACTGTGGATCTTGTCCCACAAGGTTGTTTAACCCTACGGCATTCGGATCGTCAGACGCTTTAAAGTCACCGTTGTAGGCGAGGTTACGATCAAAAACAACATTGCTGCTGGTGTTGTTGATCGAGTTGGCTTTGCCGCCAGTTCTCGCATACATGATGTTGTTGTAAGCACGTACATTTTGTGCCTCGTTGACGGCAATATTTCCAGTATCCGTCAAAACACTCCCATTCTGATAGGTTGTGTTGTTGATCAAATCTATAGGGGCTTCACTTTTAAAGACGTTGATGCCTGCGCCTCCATTGTTGTAAGCAACGTTGTCGGCAAACAAAATTTTGCCTCTGTAGGCATTGCCAACGGCATCATAGGCAGTGTCGATCATGATGCCGTGCCCTTCTGTGATTTCTCCACTTGCGAGTTGATTCCACGGCACCTTCTGGATGTTGTCGTGGGAAATATTGCCCCGCATGATGACCTTGTAGTCAGTTGTATTATTATCCGAGTTCCAGAGTCGGAGGTTGCTTATTCCTTGAGTACCGTAGGGCGAATAGTAGGAATTACCAGAGACAATATTGTTCTCAAACAGGAGGTAATCAGCCTCGGTGGTGGCTATCCCCGCTCCTGGGAAATTGGAAACTGTGTTGTTACGAAGGGTGATGTGGGTGGAATGAATCTTTTCAGCTTCGGTGCTATTCGTTCCATTCTGAAAGGTAGCAAAGATGCCATTGCCAGAGGTTGCCGGATTACCCAGGTTAAACCGTTGGCTTAGGGCATAGGCCAGAGTGATTTCATCGCGTGCGCCCCTTAGAGTCAACCCTTCAATGACGACATGGGAAGACCCCGTGATACCAATGGCGTTCCAATTATTGCCATGTGCTTGCAGAACGGGTGTTGCACCGGGGTAAGCTTTGATTGTGGTAGGCTGTGCTGCTGTACCCTGTAACCCGGAGATATTGATAATGTTGCTATTGGGCGCTAAATTTTCGTAAGTGCCGTTCATCACTAGCACGGTATCTCCGGCTTGTAGCACGCGGCGAACTTGATTGAAGGTGCGAAAGGCTTGAGATTCATTGGAACCATTGTTGCTATCGTTTCCGGTTCCAGAAATGTAGTAAGTAGCCATGAGTGAAGTCCTGATCTGTCTGGTGTGCGGTGTGTAGTGTTCTAAGTGGACGCATAAACAACTATCTCAGCGAACAACCGAGGGCTAAGCATCGCCATCAAGACGTTTAACTGTCAAAACGAATGGAATCTATCCACAGAATCAGTGGGGCAACCTGGAGGTGCAAAGTACAAGTCTGCCGCTGAGTCTGATAAGCGAAAGTTTGATGCTGGTTGCAAGTGAATAGAGCAATCTTAGGACTTACGCAAAAGCGGTCATCTTTCGCCCCCTAGCCCCCAATTTTGGGGGAACAGAGCCAACTAAAGCCCCCAGCAATGGGGGTTTGGGGGCAAGTGCGTAAGTCCTAAATCTTTAAGGGGCGATCGCATTCTGCCCTAGCACCAAATTAGCAAAGAGCGAATGAGCAAATATTGTTCAACAACCTGTGACGCACTGAGTGTTGGTAGGTTTAATCAAGCTTTAGGCAAACCGTTGAGGCGGGTAGAATGCAGAGTTTGAAAAACTTGGCCTTGAAGAACTTGGCGAGCATACTGCCGTTAAAAGCCAACCCTGCTGGTGATCAATTGTACGTGGTGATGCCCATCTGCCATGATCAAAACGCAGAAGTGTGAATATTTTGTGAATCTGCTGTTACAGGTCTTAATCCACATGCCTTCTTTATTTTGAGGGGATCATCACCGTAAAACTACCCGACAAACCAGGCCGATGAAACGTGAACGCAGCTACGCTGAAGTATCCTGGATGAGGTACTTACGTATCCCAATGCAGAATTGTCTGAATGTCAGCCACTAATTCGCGGGCTTTGAAGGGTTTTGTAATAATGCCTTTAATGCCAAGTTGGGCAAACTGCTGATGCTCATGTTTGCTGGTTTTAGCCGTTAGTAAAATCAGGGGTACTCGACAAGTCGTGGCGCTTGCTTGCAATTGCTCAAACGTAGCAAGACCATCCATTTCAGGCATCATCACATCCAGCAAAATGGCATCAAAGTGGTACTCGGCTGCTTTCTCTAAGCCTTCAGTACCAGAAGCTGCGGTGACAACTTCCCACCCAGCAGCCATTTCCAGGCTAATTTGAATGACTGTGCGCACACCTCCTTCGTCGTCAATCACCAAAATTCGTTTACTCATAAGTTAATCCCAACGCCACACTTCATCATAGTGGGATTGCTACAGCGATCGGTGTGATCAATCTTGCTCATCAACCGGAAGCATCACATAAAAACTACTGCCTTCGCCTAGCGTGCTCTCAGCCCAAATCCGTCCATTGTGTTGCTGTACAATGCTACGACAGATCGCTAAGCCCAAGCCTGTGCCACCTTTTTGGCGAGAATCAGAGGTATCAACCTGCTGGAACCGCTCGAAAATCGTTTCTAATTTATCTGAAGGAATGCCGCGCCCCTGGTCTTTAACAGAGAATAGGATGCAAGACCGAAAGGGTGGGGGAGTCGGGACGCGGGCGAATGAGGCGGTGGCATCATCTTTCACGTTGCGATTCACCCAGCGATCGCCATCCTGCAACTCTGCACTTAACCAGACTGTATCACCGCTAGATGAGAACTTGATCGCGTTGCTCAGTAGGTTGGTCAAAACTTGAAGGATGCGATCGCCATCAATTTCTAACTGGATCGTTAACGGTGCAACGACCAAATCTACACCTGCACTAGCAGCCATTAATTGTGTTAAGTCAATCGCTTTCATCATCAAATCGGCAATTTGGCACGGTTGTTTCAACAACTTCACGTCACCAGACTCCAAGCGCTCTAACGCTAGAATGCTATCGACTAAATGAACCAGGCGATCAGACCCTTCAAAGGCGATCGTCAGCAACTGTTGAGCGCGATCAGAGTTTCGTTCCACTAAGCCGTCAATGAGTAAATCTAACGCGCCATGAATCGCCGTTAACGGAGTGCGAAACTCGTGGCTCACAACTGAAATAAACTCATCTTTCATGCGTTCAATCAAAGAACGCTCCGTGATATCTTCGCCAATGCTAAGAAACCCGATCGGATTACCTTGGGCGTTATGCAGCAAGGTGCAGTTCCACGCAATTTGCCTCACCTCACCCGCTTTTGTTAGCAATGGATCTTGATGATGCACTCGAAACGCTTTAATGAAAAAATCCGGCTCTATTAGTAGCTGTGGCAATTGAGATGATGGATCAAAGACATCTAGCCAATTCCTGCCAACCAGCTCAGTCTGGCTGTAGCCCGTTACTTCTGCTAAGAAGGGGTTGGCATAGGTGATGTTTAATTGGGTATCAAAGCCAACCACTAGCAAGCGAACATCTTCCATTAACGTGCGCCAACGTCGTTCTGATTCGCGTAAAGTGGCTTCTGTTTGTTCACGCTGCCGCAGCTCTTGCTGTAATTGTTGATTCGCTTCATTTAGTTCTTTCGTCCGTTCTACTACGAGCGCTTCAAGCTGATCCTGATACTGCTTCAGTTCTGCTTCAATCTGCTTCAGTTCCGTAATATCTTGCGCAATGCCAGCGACTCGATGGACGTGTCCAGCTTCATCAAAAATCGGGAAGGTGCGCGTTAAGACCCACCGCACATCACCATTGGGTTGAATAATGCGATACTCCAAGCGCTCTTCGATCGGATTCCCCAAACTTTTTAGAGTTAATGATAAGCCTGATCGATCGTCGGGATGAACGGCTTCTAACCACGAGTGGGGTTGGTGGTAAAGGCTGGCACAGGAGCGTCCCCAAATCGTTTCATAGGCGGGACTGATATAAAACATCTGGCTGTAATCGGGAGCCGCGATAAAGAAGGCATCTCGAATATTTTCAGTCAGTTGAAGAAATTTTTGTTCGTTTTGGCGGAGAGCAATCTCTGCTTGCTTGATCTCAGTAATGTCTCGATAGTACCAAATTCTGCCGTAATTCTCGCCGCTAGATGATTTCATGCCAGCAGAATACGCATCAAAAACTCGTCCATCTTTGAAAAGAAACTCCTTTCGGCAGGTAGCATCTGAATTTTCACTCAAGTAGTCTGTTTGACGGAGAAAGGCTTCTGGATCTTTGAGTTGATCTAGCACGGCTTCCCGTACCTGGCATAAATCTTCAACCTTGAGAAGTAGTGCTTCATCCAGGTGCCAGAGTAGACAAAAACGCTGATTGTAAGACACAATCTGTCCGTATTCATTAGTAATTAAAATGCCATCGATCGCGGCTTCCTGCTGCACTTTGAGCATGGCATTACTGCGCTGCAATGCCTGTTCTGCCAGTTTACGTTCAGTGATATCAGTGGTTGTTCCCACCATTCGACTACTATCATCCTGTCCATCTTGAACTAACTGTCCACGAGCCATCAACCAGCGGATAGAGCCATCGCGATGAAAAATACGATGCTCTACCGCAAATTCTGGTGTTTGCTTTTCCAGGTAGCGTCGAGCCGCATCAGCCACGATCGATTTATCATCGGAGTGAAAGACCGATAACCAGGCATCGAAATGATTCGGAATTTCGACATCACTGTAACCCAACAGAAATTTGAAATTAGGATCAAGGTAGAATTCTCCGGTCTTGTAATTCCCTTCCCATACGCCGACTCTAGCTGCTCGTGTGGCTAAAACGTACCGTTCTTGGCTTTGACGCAATGCCTCTTGTGCCCTATATCGTGCCGCTTCTACCTGTTTTGCTTGCGTGACGTCCTGAAAATACCACACTCTACCGTAGTACTCTCCCGTAGATGATCGCATAGGAGCAGAACGGCGATCGAGCACGCGTCCATTGTGCAAAACCACTTCATCGTGGCTCACTGCATCCAGGTTTTGATAGAGACCTTCGACCTTCGTGAGAAAGGCATCAACATCTTTGACTTGACTCAGTGCTGCCTTGAAAATCTTCCAGTAATCGTTTGTATCAATAATGGACTGAGGAATTTGCCAGATTTCACAAAAGCGCTGGTTATAGAAAAGGACTTCACGGCGCTCATTAACAACCCAAAGGCCCGCAACCGAAGCCTCACACTGGGCTTGCAACAGCGCATTGCTGCGACGCAAATCTTCCTCTATGCGCTTGCGATCGGTGATATCTTTGATGACCGAAAGAGCGCAGGATTGCCCCTCTAGATCAATCACATCGATCGACATAAGACCTGTCTTCACTTCACCCGCCTGGGTGCGAAAAACAAACTCTAGATTGTTTACAGATCCCGTTTCTGCAAGGCTCTGGTAGAGTTGGGCGCGAGCTTCCACATTGACCCAAAGTTTGAGTTCACTGGAGGTCTTGCCAATGACCGCATCGGGGCTCCAACCCGTAATCTGATAGAAACTTTCGTTTGCTTCCACAAACCGCCCATCGGGGAAAGTGGTAATGGCAATGGGGTCAGGGTTAGCATGAAACACCTTCGTGAACTTTGCTTCCGATCGTCGTTGAGCGTCTTCAGCAAGCTTGCGTTCGGTGATATCGATCGTCGTTCCTAACGCCTGTATGGGTTTACCATGCTCATTTCTGGCAAAGACCACCTGCCATGTCTGCATCCAATGCCATGACCCATTGGCATGTCTAAAGCGAAAGGCATCAAACTCCAACACCTCACTATCAGCGGTTGTATCCCAACGACTGCCAAAGTCAGCTAGTCGTCTCTGGTCGTCAGGATGCAAAATATCTAGAAAGAACCGCCCTCCTCCCTGCACAATCTCTTCTGGACTGTAACCTAACAGGGGACGGTTGGCATATAGCGGTGCTAGAGTTTCGAGGTCATAAATATAGAGATGATGGGGTAGATCATTGGTCACTTTCTCAATCAATTGCTTACTCTGCCAGAGCGCTGCCTCTCGCCGCTTGTGATCGTCGAGTTCTGCCCGCAGTTGCTCTAATTCTGCAATTAACTGTTCCTTTGTCTTGTTGCTACTGTCAGATTGATCCGTCATGTCAGAGGAGCTTCAGCCGCATACTTGAGTTCTATTTTAGACATAGACTCAAGAAACCCCACCTACTGAGACTTTGACTTCATGCGTTTGAGTTGATTTAAAATGCGAGCCAGCAACTCTGGCCCAATGAGAGGCTTGCTTGCATAGTCATCGGCCCCTGCCAAAAACACCTGATGAATTAACGCCGCGTCTGTATTCGCTGAAAGGAAGATCACAGGCAGTGCTTCCCACCGAGGATCATTGCGAACGACTTGGCATAAATCCAGGCCACTAAACTCTGGCATGACCAGATCTAAAATGAGTAAGTCGGGCTGAGTTTGCTCTAGTGTCTCCCAAAACCGTTGCGGATCGACCAGGAGCGTGACCTGAAACCCCCAAGGCTCAAGCAGGGTAGAGAGTTGATACAACAACTGTGGATCATCGTCCACAACCAACAATTTACCCTCCGTTGGGCTTGATTGATGCAGAACCTGAACGATCGACGTCAGGATTTGTTCCGCTGCTATTGGAATTTGGAGCACCGCACGCCCTCCCAATCGCGCGATTTTGACTCGCTCAGCAAAACTACTTTGATTGATTAGCACCACCACTGGCACAGGTGGTTGCACAGTTGCTAAGGCTTCTAAATAAGCAAAGCCTTGCTCAGCTGTCGCTGGCACACTCAAGTCAAGAAGCACAACATCTGGATGCGGCTGAGAAAGCGTGGTGGGCACGATCGCTGGGCTGGCAGTTGCCACATGAAACCGATGACCGATCGCCCCAACCGTGAGCTGTTGGATCAAGCGTGCTTCATCTGAAACAATGAGCAGGTGAGGTTGATGAGCGAGTGGTGGAAACGATGGAAGTGTGGCTGCGGTAGAAGCCACTGGGGGGGATTCCAGTGTTTGCTCAACCACCGCTATCAGATTAGACAAAACCGCTAAAGCCGCTGGAGCGATCGCCTCTAAATCTCTCATCTCTGTGAACCGAGCTTCAAGTTGTTTGCAACAGTGAGTGGCCTGATCCAACCCAAAACTGCCCAACGAGCCAGCTAACGTGTGCGCTTCTCGAACAGCCTGTTGTCGCAGAGCGTCACTCAAAGCCTCATTGCTCAGTGCAGCAACCGCTTGCTTAACGATACTGAGGCGATCGTAATAGTGCTCCCGATAACGCTTCCATGCTTCAGCAAACTCCTCCGGTATGGTAACGGCTGCTTGCGTGCCTTCAGGTTCACATTGATCCGATTCAGGCTGGGTCGGCTCAAGTAAGTCAGAAGGGGATGTTTTCTTGGCTTCAACGTCTTCCTCTCTGCTTCGTAAACGGTATCCCAATCCATAAATGGTTTCAATCAAATCCTCACAACCAGCCTGTTTCAGCTTGCGGCGTAACCCTTTAATGTGTGCACGCACCCCATTTTCACTGGGTGCCTCTTCAAACGACCAGAGGTGATTAATCAACGCACTTTGACTAAAAATACGTTGCTGATTGCGCAAAAACAATTCTAAAAGCTTGTATTCCTTGCTGGTGAGACTCAATTGCTTGCTGCCATAGCTCACAGCACAGCTACTCGTGTTGAGTTGTAAACCTCGCCATATGAGTGTAGACGATCGATCTAAACTCTCCCTCCGGAGCAACGCTCGAATGCGCGCCAGCAACTCGTGCAAATGAAACGGCTTAACCACATAATCGTCTGCGCCAGCATCTAGCCCAGAAACTTTATGGGTAGAACTATCCTGTGCCGTCAACAAAATCACAGGTGTAAAGTCTTTGCGGGCGCGTAACTGCTGACAAAAGTGAATCCCGCTCAGCGTTGGCAAGACAACATCGAGCAGGATCAAATCATACCGAAAGGCTTCTGCTAGATCCCAACCGATCTGCCCATCGGCAGCCGTTTCAACCAGATAGTCTTGCTCTGTGAGCGCTTCTGTCAACAGCGGCGCGAGAAACGGGTCATCTTCTACCAGCAGGATCTTCACATGAACCTCTACAAGCCTTTACCACCCACCGGAATTAAAGGGAAAGCTTGAGGTGGATGTGCTAGAAGCCTACCTGTATCTTCCCTTGCTGATGCGTATTCTGGCGTTGATTCATGTCTTTTCTTTGATTGTTCATCAGCATACGCTTCGTACACCCAAACCGTGTTGGGTTCGATCGGTGAGCTATGGACAGTCCAAAGTTTGGTTCCTGGTTCTTTACCCGCAATTTCTGCGGTTTCAAGCAGATGCTTGAGCAAAGCCTCTTTCTTCCCATCCCGCGCCACAAAGCGAAGAAATACACCTATTTTTGTCATTTGGATTGCTTAAACGACAGGGTATTGAGTTAGCAGCAAATACAGCAGAAGCCAGAAATCAGAAGCCAGAAATCAGAAGCCATACTAATTTAAACAGTGATGTAGCGATCCCATTGCATTTGTGAAAATGATCCTCCTACGCCCTTGGCGAAGCAAACTACAGCTTTCAGCTTTCAGCTTTAAATTCCAGGCTGACCGCTGATTAAGTCAAACACATCATGCTTCTCAAAGTAGATACACCCCATCGATTCTTTTACGGCGGTTTTCAATCGACTGCCGACTCCTTTGAAAGCACACCCGCTTAATTGAAAGCTGCTGCTTAGTCTACTGGTCACGCTTTTTTAGCTTGTTTGGCTTCATCGTTGCTGACATACTTTTGCCACAGTGCAGCGAGGTCTTTCGCCCGGCTGTAAGCAGAAGGTGTAATCTGAAACATTCGCCGGGGCCGTCCACGTCCAGCAACGTTTTCTCGATAGCCTTCAATCAATGTCTCAGCTTCTAAAAACTTTAGCGCACCATAGAGGACGGTGTCTGATAGACGATAGGCTGGGTAATTTCTTTCTAGCAATTGAATCATCTCAGAAGCAAAAGAGTCTCTTTGCAACAAGGTCGATAATACATAGCATACTGCTAGTTCCTGGTTAAGCTGACGAGGCGGCGGCGCTTGAAAAAACTGGTAAACGGTCTCTAATGACATAGTAAATACGTCCTTACAAGGTGCAATTGTATGTGACGAGGTGGCACAAGAAGCTTGATCAACGTAGCCGTTACTTGAAAAACTCTGTCAATATCGTCTCGTAGATGTGTGAATAATGTGTGAATAAAGCCAGTGCTCTTCACCAGCATTGTTTTATCGATATTGCTTCCTTGCCGCTGGCTGACCTGTTAACCAATAACCCGCGATCGCGATGGCAATGGCAAGGGCACCGATCGCCACATTTGGGTAAATTGTGATGCCAATAACCTGTGGCTCAGGGGTATTGCCCAGCACTGGATCATTGAGAAACCCGTAGGAGGTTCCAGGCCAGAAGCCTGCGGCAATCAGCCCGACCCAAAAGGCGGAGCCAAGAAAGGCAGATAGACCCATTGAAAAACGATCGGTCACAGGACGAACCTTCAAAATGGCTAAGGCCGCACTGCCCAACGAGACAGCCGCAAAAAAAGACATCGCGCAATGAAGCTTGGCATGAGGCAACCATGCCGGATTACTCATATGTCCTTTTGCTAATAAGATGGCATCAACTCCGATCGGAATCACAATGGTTGAAATTGCAGCCGTGACAAGCAGTCCTTTAGCAAGCGAGTCTCGATGCATATACATTCCTCTATAACTCTGCATGAATGAAATCGTGATTTAATCAATCTGTAAGACAAACTTTCCACGGCGATGACCATTCTGAATCGCATCATGCACCGTTGCCGCCTCTTGAAGTGGAAACACCTCTACCGTTGATGGGTTTAAGTGTCCGCTATCAATCAATTGTCCAATTTGTTGAAGCTGGTTGCTGCCAGTTGGTTCAACAAAAATGGGAGCGCCTCGAAGCGCTGATGATGGCGAGACGACTGGCTCTGCTGCGCCTTCAGTAGAAATTAAAATGCCACCTGATTTTAAGGTTTGCCAGGAGCGTTGGCGCGTTCCACCGCCGATCGTATCAAGCACCACATCCACATCAGCAGCAATCTCTTCAAAGCGTTCGGTTTGATAATCGATCGCCTGGTCTACACCTAACTGCTGAATAAACTCCAACTTGGCGGTTGAGGCTGTACCAATCGCGATCGCGCCTTTCCATTTGGCATATTGCACAGCAAAGCTACCCACCCCTCCCGATGCCCCATGAATCAAAATCGTCTGCCCAGGCTGCAAGTCTGCCAGATTAAATAGCGCCTGCCAGGCTGTGAGAGCGATGCTGGGTACACCAGCCGCCGTTGCAAAGTCTACAGACATTGGTTTTGGGGCAATTAATGCGGCGTTCGCAACGACGTATTCTGCATAAGCACCTAATTGATTCAGTGGGAGCATGGCAAAGATGGTCTCTCCTGGAGAAACGGTGGTAACGGCAGCACCGATCGTTTCAACAACACCAGCAACGTCATAACCTAAAATCAGCGGCAGTGGAAAGGGAAATTTAGCCTGCAAGTAACCCTGACGTATTTTCCAATCGGCTGGGTTAACGCCAACCGCATGCACCCGGATGAGGACTTCATCTGCTTGCGGCTCTGGCCGAGATGCTTTTTCGTAGACTAAGACCGCTGGCGCTCCATAGTTATGGAGTCGAATTGCATCCATCATGTTTGTTGCCATGCGTCTGGTTGCGTTGCCCTGGTGCAAAAGACAGTGAAAGTATCATCCCGCAGCTTTGTGAATATTTTGTGAACGTGCCAGAAACAAATGGGATGGCGATCGCTGAACAAGCTTGAACTTCTCGCCGATGTTGAGCATAAAAGCAAGCCTGGAGAACTGCGTTGATGTAAACTTCACAACGCCTTAAAGTTGTCGCGATTTGGTATCCGTTTTCCGAAATGGTTGATAACGCACGTGAAGTCAGCCAGACTCATTTTTTTCAGGAATCTACCCATCGCTTTTGTTCTTTCTGCCTGCTAGGGCGCGTCATCAATTAAGCTCAGAAACCTTGAAGCATCAGCCTTACCACGCCCGTCCTAACAAACGAGCTAGGGGCTGGAACCCCTGCTGCAATTAATTTGTATGAGTAATTGATGACAGCCCCTAGCACTGGGTCACACATCAAATCGGGAGGATACCCTGCATGACCAGTGATCATTTGGTGCGTTTGGATCGATCGCAGCCCCCTGGCAATTTGGAACGATTAGGCACGCTTGCTCTGCTGTTGAGTTGGCTATTGCTCAATGGGTCAACGCTGGGTTGGCTTATCCGAACGGTTCAAGACATTTCACGGTTTAATCAGGTCATACTGCTGGCTGGTGTGGCGCTCCTGCTGGTTCAGGGAGTCCGTCATCGGCAGCAGTTTCGCTTTTCAGAGGTACCAAATCTTCGCTGGAGTCCACTGCTTCTACTGCTAGGCAGCACGATCGGCACGATCGCGGCCCAATGGCTACTCATGCTCGATCAGATACCTGTTGTCTTTGCACTCCTGGGTACCTATGGCTTACTGGGGCTATTTCTGGAGTCATCTGTTTGGCGGAAGGGATTACCGATTGGAGCGGCGATCGCGCTGATTTTGCCGTTTGGGGTGCAATACAGCACTGGCCTGGGATTTCCCGCTCGCATTCTGACAGCCCACCTCGTTGAGTTTCTCCTCAAAAGCTGGCACGTTGCCGCCCTGTCGTCAGAGGACATTATTGTGCTTGATACAGGGATTGCTCAGGTCGATTTACCCTGTAGCGGGTTGAAAAGTTTGTGGGCAGGCACAGTGTTTTTGTTGGTAGCAACCTGGCTAGAGCGGCGGCAGTTTGGACTGCGCTGGTTGGGTTTATTTGTGATCAACCTGGCGATGCTGATCATTGCTAACGTTGCTCGTGTACTGACGCTGGTACTGGTGGCGCACGTTTGGCACCAGTCTGCCATTGCCGAAGTACTGCATGTGCCGTTGGGCGTCATTACATTTGTTGCCGCCTGCGGGGTGAGTTTGTTTCTGTTGCGCTGGGTGCCACGATCAATCGCTGCTAGCCTTAGCGATCGCGAACAGACGAACACGGTTGAAAACGCAAAACGCTCCATGATCCTCGCCGCCTGCTTGTTAGCATTCACCGTCGTACCGCATCCTCCCGCGCCTGCGGTTCCGCCCGATGTCACAACATTGAACTGGTCGATCGCAGCCCAGCCACAAACAATTCCACTCACGTCTACAGAGCAAACCTTTTTTGCCAGCTACCCTGGTGTGGTCGCCCACAAACAGCGCTTTGCTTATCAGGGTCTCACTGGCTCGGTGCTGCTGGTTTCTAGCCCCAGTTTGCAGGTGCACCATGCTCCCGAACTTTGTTTAATTGGTAGCGGCTTTTCCCTGGATCGAATCACGCCACAGCCGTTTGTAGCAGGCCCATTAACCCGGTGGCTGTCATTAAATGATGGCAAGCAGACAGCGCTCTACTGGTTTCAGGCACCACACCAGACTACGGGAGATTTTCTGACTCGGTTTTGGCAAGAGGCCTCACGACACGAATCGTCCTGGACGTTGGTATCCATCTTGTTGGATGAATTCCATCAGCCGGACGATCCAACGCTGCAAGTGCTGGTAACAGACATTTATCGATCGCTCAATCAGCTTTTGCAAAAAGCCTGAGTTCCTAGTTCACTGCTTTTCCTCGCTACCGATCTGTCATGAAAAACCTTTTTACCGTCTTTTTCTGGATCTTTAATCTGACGCTGCTGGCGATCGTCTACCTGGGAGTGCTGCCCTTTTGGGGCCTGGCGCTCCTGAGCGATGCTGCCACCGGACAGGTACCGCTCAACTTTTTGGTGACATTCGTTGGCCTGGTAAGTGTGCCAACGGTCGGCGCGATTGCGGGCTTTCGCACCAAAATACGACAACCTGTGACCTTGTTCGAGCTGTTTTACGGCATTGAAGCACCGCTGCTGATCGTCTGTATGGCGCGGTTCTTCTGGTTGCGCGACCTCACCCCACTGACGACGTTTCTGCTGCTAACGCTGCTGTTAGGCACGATCGTCACCGGGCACTGGCTGCTGAGTCGGCACGAAAATGTCATGCGTGTGAGTCTGTGGCATCTAGCGGGGCAGGTAATGGTGCTGGCGATCGCGCTGTATCTCACGGCAATCCTTAGCTTTTACATACCACCTACCCTTGCAATCATGTTGGCGGCACTGCCAAGCGTACTAGCCTATGCCTTCGTCCTCCTACCTGTAGCGCTTCTGATGCTTGGTTTGTGTACACTACCGCTTGGCGTGTCGATCATGTACGGGCGATCGCTGCACAACACGCTGAAGCAGCTAGGCACTCGCTATGGCACCTGGCAGGTTGGGACATTTACAGGCACGGTTTTAGCCGTTGGGCTAGGAGCGTTTTTGCTGTTACAGCAACAGCCCCAGGTTAAAGCCTTCCGGTTGCTCAACCCGGCACCCCAAACTGATCAGCAGCGACAGGTGGTGTTGCAACAGTCCAACACTATTCGCAATGGGTTACTGAACGCTTACCTCTCGTCTTACCGCTATCCACGATCGAACAACACTGGGATGCAAGACTTTTACCAAAGCACCCTATCTGTACCCAACACGATCGCGCAAGCAGTGCAACGGAGTTTCGATGCTCTGACGGCTCCCTTTACCTACCAGGGCACCGAAGCAGATGTTGACAAAGCCGCTCAACTCTACACCCAGTTCTTTGATGCGCCACTGCTGCGAGGCGAACACGCGATCGTTCAAAAAGCGTTGCAGTCTACCTTCAACCGGGGTGAGGCTAAAGCGGGGTTGGATGACATCAACCAGAAGCGGGTGTGGCTAGAGTCCCAAAGCATTACCGTTACACCCCAAGGCGATTGGGCAGACGTAGAGATTCATGAGATCTACCAGAATAAAACAACCTTACCAGAGGAAGTCCTTTACTACTTTTCGTTGCCAGAAAGTGCTGCTATTACAGGTTTGTGGCTTAGTGATGAGATCAAGGTGCCAAAGAAATATCCGTTTGCAATCGCGCCTCGCGGAGCTGCACAACAGGTCTATACCAATCAGGTGCAGCGCAGTGTTGATCCTGCCCTTTTAGAACAGGTGGGGCCACAGCAATATCGTCTGCGAGCGTTTCCAGTGCCAGTAATGACACGCCTTTCCAGTTCGCAAACCGAGCCACCAAAGCTATCGCTTTGGCTGCAATACAAAGTGCTGAAACAGCCGTCGGGCTGGCAGTTGCCCACACTGCAAGAACAGCGCAACGTTTTCTGGACGGGAGCAACGAAGCGGTTAGTCAACGGCAACGCGATCGCCGCTTCTGATCAGTGGCTACCCGCAACACTTCCGGCTGAAAACATACCATACACATTGCATGAAATGACGCTTCCGTGGGGTGCCCATGTACTGGCAACCCCTGTGACTCAAACCGACTACCAGCTACCGCAGGGCAAGCGCTTTGCCGTGATCCTTGATCGGTCTCGCAGCATGGAAGCCCATCGGCAAAAGGTGACAGAAAGTTTCCGCTGGCTGCAAGAGACGATCCTGCGGCAAAACAGCGCGGATTTGTATCTCACAGCGATCGCGCCTGCCCAGCCCGAACGCCTTGAGAACCTCCAGGAGCATCCGTTTGATTCAGCCAAAACGGTGTTCTACGGCATGATGCAGCCCAAGGAGATGCTGACGCAGTTCCAGCAGTTGCGCGGCGATCGCTCATACGATGCCATTCTCGTCATCACCGATGCGGGCAGCTACGAACTGAATGATGACACCAAGTTAACAGCAGCCATGCCAGCTCCACTGTGGTTTGTGCATCTGGGTGGGCTGGCATTTGCGTATGATGACGCAACGCTAAAGGCCATTCAAGACAGCGACGGTGGCGTTGCAACTCAGGTACAAACCGTGATGCAGCGCCTTGCCAATCAGCCATCACGCGGCGCAGGCACCTCGTTTTTAAATTTGGTTGATGGCTATGCCTGGTTCCTGACTAAAAATGGCGCTGCATCCCCAGCTAAATCTACCAACGACGCTTTTGGAGCGTTAGCGGCTCGGCAATGGACGACTCATCTCAGTCACTACCTGCAACCCAATAAGCTAACTGAATTAGATGCGATTCATGCGGCGGCTCAGCGATACGGGATTGTGACACCCTACTCATCCATGCTGGTGCTGGTGAATGACCAGCAGCGCGAAGAGTTAAAGCAGGCGGAACAACAGTCCGATCGCTTTAACCGCAAGGTCGAAGACTCCCAACTGCCCCAGCCTAAGGCAAACATTAGTGCGGTTCCAGAACCTGCTGAGTGGCTACTGCTGCTAGTTGGGGTTGGACTATTTTGGGGGTACAGGCGATGGAACCTTAGCGAAAGCAGGAAAGCCGCCTTGTGAATCCTGCCAATCATTATTGCGCGTGCGATCAAGCTCAAGTAGTTCTCGATCGCACGCGCAATGACGATTCTGATAGCACATCTCAGTAGAAACAAGGTAGCGAAGCAAGTTGGAAATGGCTTAAGTAACCAAGATAAAACCCCGGCTGTAAAGCCGGGGAGGTCAGGAGAAAAGCCAAAACTAGTGAAGACATCGTCAGACTTTAAGAGTAAAGGAGACTACTCTCAGCCGCCTCAGCTTACTGAGAAGGCAGTCAGGAGGCTGAGGACTACCAGCCCAGCCGCGATCGCGGCTTGCACGATGTAGCGCTGCTGCTGCTCCATTGAAGGATAGGTCGCAAAATAAACTTTGGGTTCAATCGCGTAGTTGTTGAGAACGCCGTCTTCATTGGTGGTGTACATAGCCTAAAACCTCTTTAATGTTTCTTTATGTGAATAAGTGTAACGTTTTTGTTACATAGTGTCAATCATTGAGCGATTTTTGTTGACAAATTTGTTCTGTGGCTACGGAAGCGACTGCACTGTGCGAGTAAAGGCTCCAGCAACAGAACTTGCTGTAAAGTTGGAACCAACGCTTTTCAAGCGTTGTGCGGTAAACCCTACTACTGGATGTAATAACCGTACTCAGCACTGATCGCTGGCGAAAACCTAACCGTTATGGTGTACTTTCCTCTCTCATCCGTCACGCCGTGAACAGGAATGAGCAGCACGCTTAGGTCCATTGCTTTTGAAAAACCATCATCGCAATTTTTAGACGGCAACAGCGCGCGACAAGCCATTAGTGAGGAAGTTGCTGTGGCGATCGACCAATAAGTCAAACAAAGCATCAATCGCGCCCACGCAATGGCTGTCGCCGTTCTGACGCTCAACCGTGCTCTGTTGGAATCTGCAACCCAAGTGTTGCTGGCAACAGAAGTGCTGGAAGGTGACGCATTGCGAGCAATGCTGGCGCAGGTGCAAACACCCACAAAATGGCATGACTGGTTGGCAAAGGGATAAATGTTTGGTTGTTGCGCCAATGCTCTTCAGAAACGCATGATTGATGTCCCCATATTGCCTAGAGCGATTGCTCAGGGGAGTGCTACCAATTTACGGCAGATGGTACTCCTATTTGCTGTTATTCAAATTAGCCCCTGGCCCCCAGCCCTCCAGGATGAGCTAAAAGCTGACTGCTGAAAGGACAGCATACGTTTCGTAAACGGGCACCAACGCTATATCAACAGGTTGAACGCTTTCAGTCACCTTCTCTACCTTAAGGAGGGCCAGATTTTTTGTTTGACCCCACTCAAGAAAGACGTAGGCGGTCATGACTCACACTAAGCTCAAGAAGTGGACTCAAGAGTCCAAGCAAGTGTTCATTTGCCCGCTGACCCTATGTGCTTAACAGCTGTGGGAGTCAGCGTTCCTGGCATCAACTCTTTAAACATGCAAAAGCCCCTGCATTTGCAGGGGCTTTGCCATAGGGGAATTCAATCTATGTAAAACGCAAAACTAGTAGGAAGCACTACGGCGGGTCACAGCATAGTAGATGAACAGTGCCACGATCGCACCCAAGACAGCAACTACGACGCCACCAATACTCAGCCCAGCTGAGGTTAACGCTAACGTGCCTGTGGTCAAGAAACTGTAGAGGCTACCGCCAACAAATGCGCCAACAATACCGAGAATCATTGTGCCGAGGATGCCGCCACCCTGGCTACCTGGATAGATCGCCTTTGCGATCGCGCCAGCAATCAAACCTAAAACAATCCAAGCCAAGATATTCATGTTTTCAACTCCAGATTTAACAGTGCTTTAGAAATGTCTTTGTCACATTATTAAATTAGCAGGCAGTACCAGGCATTCGTCCCTACCTTTAGCGGGATTCCGTGTCAACCAGTGGGCAGAGAAAACACGCTTTAAGACTCTGCCTTCATGGTCATAAGCGCGTCGGTTCAAACGAGTAGCAGCTTCTGAAGGCTTGGGGGTTAACACTGGTGCAAAAACCAACAGAATATATCGGTGCCACATTCAGGTGGAGAGCCATGCTAACCAAACCCATTTTGTTGTCGAACTTTAAGCGCAAACAGCGAGTGCTCTGCCCTTTAATTACAGAGTAATCAGCGCGATCGTAGTGACGATCGCGCTGGTCAGTAGCAGTGAGCAAGCCTTTTGCCGCTGAGCTATCCTTTCACGCAAACAATTTGCTTGAGGGTAGCAACGACCTCGACCAAATCCGATTGATTCGCCATCACCTGTGCGATCGGCTTGTAAGCGCCAGGAATTTCATCAATCACGCCCTCATCTTTACGACACTCCACACCCGCCGTTTGTTGGATTAAATCATCCAGGCTAAATTGGAGCTTCGCTTTGTTACGAGACATCAATCGTCCCGCCCCATGTGAACACGAGCAGTAGCTGTGAGCATTGCCTTTACCCTTCACAATGAACGATTGGGCACCCATGCTGCCAGGAATGATTCCGTAGTCGGCTTCACGAGCGCGTACAGCACCCTTGCGCGTGACATACACATCCTCACCGTAGTGAGTTTCCCGCTCAGCGTAGTTGTGGTGACAATTCACTTCCAACAGCGACTTAAAGGGTTTGCCACCCGCTAGATGGCGCTCCATAATGTGCTTGACCCGTGCCATCATCACCACACGGTTGAAGAGTGCGTACCCCTGTGCCCATTGCAGATCGTGCCAGTAGGCAGCAAACTCTGGTGTTCCCTGCACAAAGTGAGACAAGTCAGGATCGGGCAGTTTAGCTCCCGCCAGCTTTGCCAATTCCTTCGCCGTTTCAATATGACGCTGCGCAAGAACATTTCCAATATGGCGTGAACCAGAGTGCAGCATCAGCCAGACCTGCCCTTCGGTGTCTAGACAAACCTCAATAAAGTGGTTGCCACCGCCGAGAGAACCCATCTGCTTGGTTGCTTTGCTCTCTAGCCCCTGCACTTTGGCATGGAGATGCTTGAAGTCTTGCCAACCCTGCCAATTAGAGACTGTCTTTTCAATCTCCTTATTGTCATTAAAACCCGTGGGAACAGCCGCTTCAATATCCATGCGGATTTGCTTCAACTTTCCTTCTAATTGCTCAGCTTGATAAGGCGTTTTGATGGCGGCCATGCCACAACCGATGTCTACACCAACTGCGGCTGGCATAATGGCATCCTGCGTAGCAATGACCGAACCCACTAACGCCCCTTTGCCTAAATGCACATCTGGCATTAGCGACACATGCTTAAACACAAAGGGTAGTGAAGCCACATTGCGAGCCATTCTCGCTTCATCATGTCCCAGAGCATGCCCTGCCCAAGAGAGGACGGGCGCATGCGTGTCTAAAGGTAACGTTTCGTAAGGCATAATTTCTGACCCTGTTTATTCTTGCTGGTTTTATCCCGTTTTTGTTACTACCATGAAAGAGAAAACAGTCAATTACCATTAACCCGCCTCTATGCGTGGCACTGGAAGGATATAGAAGTTGTCTATACTAATCCACAATTGATGTAACGCCCGCTTGAGTCTTGCCTCTAGTTGGCTGACAAAAGGGGATGATCAAAGCTTTGAAACGGCGATTGACAAAAGATTCTGGTAATAGAGGAAAGCTTAAGGGGGGCCAGCATTTTAAGATTGGATATCACTCAAACCCTACAAACGCTGTGAAAAAATATTCAATGGCTAGCTCTGACCATTTCTATACTGTCCCCCCATTTTCTAGAGTAGGCTGTGAGACAGCCACTCATCACGTTCACATTTATTCTGGCGTTTGAGCCTTTCGCTGCTCTTTAAGCCTTAAATCGACTCTCCACACACATCTACCAAATAGCACATGGAGCGAAACCGTAAACCCACAAGTTGATCGTAAAGAGGATTGAGTTTGCAGAGCGGAGGAATATGAGCAAGCTTGCGACCTAGAACAATGATATCTCGCTCAAAAGGGCATTGACCAGGAATAGCCTTATACAAAAGTCTGGCGATCGTTGAATTATTGATAGGGACATTATCAAGCCACTGGCGGACAGGTTGCAAAACATCAACGCGAAGAGTGTGTGATGGGGTTTGTCCGGTGTGCAGATTGGAATGGAAGGTTAGGTCTAAATCAGACATGGTGTTCCCCTCTCTTGTCTGTATGGTTCAAGCATCTACGCAACATTTATGAGTTTTGATACCGTAGCTGATTGATTGTTCCTTATTACAAGATACAAATCAGGATCATTTTTTCCGTAAAGCTAAGAATAGCTCTGTTAAATCACTGATGAATTTCCAATGAATTTAGTAGAAGTATATTTAGTGGTTTATCACTCATTGGTGCGGCTTTGAGCAGAGAATAAAATAGTAAAATCTGTCCAAAAAGAATGGGATTGCTTTGAAGTAAGGCTGTTAAACATGATCGTCTTTGAAAGACGGCAACCACATCCGAAAAACCGTATAGCAGAATACAGAAACTGCTGTATGGCTTTATGGGTAGTGCTTTTAAGCTTCAGCGATGTTAAGCAGCCAATAAAACGAGCGGAACTAACCTGCTAGTTAAGCGGTCATAACCATCTGTTACTGGCAAAGGTAGATTAATACTGCTCCTATTAAATCAAATCCTATCCAAAACATCATTCCTGGTGAGCGCGATCGAGAAGTCTTTGATGAAACGATTTCTTATCGCTTTGATTGCTACAGCAAATCGATCCGTGCTGTTTATCATTTGCAAACTGTGATTTCAATCACAAGTAAGGCTTGATAGCGATCAGCATTTTGTGTTTAACAAGACATCGAGTTTTGATACACTCAGTGTGCGATTGTTTTGGGTGCATCAATGACTAAAGACGTTCATCTACACCGTCCGGATATAGAACAGATGGTGAATCAAATTAGAGCTTGTGGGAGAATTAGCCGCAAAGATCAGCAGCAGTTTATGTCCGCACTTTTGTCTCAAAAGACCATTAGCCAGACAGAACAAGCATTGATTAACCAAGTGTTTGAGTTGCTGCGGTCTGGGCGTTTACGCGTCGTAGACTGAATTACCGTTTCTCCTAACCGCAGTTCTCATTTACAGGCAGTGCGATTGGGCTTAAGCAGTCAGGAGTCAACCCTTTGCAAGCAAGCGAAGCCTCATGGCTGCTAAACGCCCGTCCCTTGCTGATTTTCAGGCGTAGCTCTTACTTTAGAAGAAGCGTCATGTAGAGAACTAGAAACCCAGGTCAGTAGCAACTCGGTGAGCGCAGGCGAACCCAGAGAAAGCAACAGCATTCAACCCTTGTCCTGGAAACGTACTATCGCCCACACAGTATAGCCCGGAGAGTTTTGTGCGGTTAAAAGGCATACCGAGTAAGCCTGCTAATTTACGTCGAGGAACGGGGCCATACGTGCCATCAGCACGTCCCAAAAAGCGCCGATGGGTGCGTGGGGTTCCAATTTCCTGATAATCCAGGTGGGCAGAAAGATTAGGAAAGATGCGCTCAAGCCGCTGAATCAGGTGAGCAGCGGCCTCTTCTTTGCGAGTTTCGTACTTGGAAGGGGTAAGGTGCTGCCATGCATCAATCCAACTTGGCGTAAAGGTATGGATAATGTGATGACCGGAAGGCGCTAAGGTCGGGTCGAGCAAGGTTGGAATGGAGACAAAAATCGTGCCCTCCGCAGCCTCCATCTGCTCCCAGTCTTCAAGCAGGATGTGATGACACTCAGTGCCTGTTGGCAACGCGTCGGCTCTAACCCCTAGATGAAGACTCAGGAAACTGGGTGATTTTTGATAGCGGCGCTGCCATTTGCGTTCAGTTATTGGCATGTCTTCGGCTGGAATCAGCCTCTCGAAGGTGTCCCAACGCGTGGCATTCGAGATAACTCGTTTAGCGTAGTAAATTTTACCAGAGGCTAACTGTACCCCTACAGCGCGGCCATTTTCCTGCAAAATTTTGGTTACTCTGGCTTTGTACTGAATGTGCCCACCGCATTTTTCTAGCCCTTCCACCAGTTTCTGCGCAATCTGTCCCACTCCGCCTTTGGGATAGTTAATGCCACCGTAGTGTCGATCGCTAAACACCATGCCAGCATTAATCATGGGGGTGCGATCGGCAGGCACAACCGACCAGCAGTAACACTCCATGTCAATAAATTTCAGCAATGCTGGGTCGCTGATATAGCGGCGGGCGATGCCTCCAGCGTTTTGGGGCAGATATTTCACTAAGCCTAAACAGGCAAAGGGATGCTGAAAGAAGACCCGCATAAGGTAGCGCGGCTCCTCTAACGACAGCAACTCCATCGCATTGAGGCAGTTAAAGACGCGCCAACATTCATCGTAAAACCGTCGAATGCCGATCGCTTCGTGGGGAAAGCAGGCAATCAGTTCCTGCAAAAAATTCTCATAGTCCCGATGCACCTTTAGCTCTAGATTATTGGGCAGATGGTAATGAATCTGCACTGGATCAGGAATAGTTTCCAGGCTGACATCTACGGCTTGCAAGGCGCGGGTTAGAAGGTTGGTCGTGCCTTGCTGACCAAAGCCAAAAATCATGGAAGCGCCTACATCAAAGCGATAGCCCTGTTGCTCAAAATAACCAGCACTGCCTCCGGGGATGAGATACCGCTCCAGCACTAAAACGCTGGCTCCCTTGGCTGCTAATTGAGTAGCGGTCACTAGCCCACCGATACCAGAACCAATGACGATCGCGTCAAACTCAGTACCAGCAGGCAATGGTAGGGGGGATTGCTCAAACGTAGACGCTTCATCAGCTTGGGAAGATAGAGACATGAAAGCCAGGAAAACAGGACTTTTACCAGTTTATCGAAGTTGATGCTTCTAGGAGACTAAAAGAATCAGTAAGCCACTAGGAGTCTGTCAACTTTACAACCATTTTCAGTTGCATGCACCACACCCGACACTCACCCCTCCGCACCCGTCGTCAAAGAACGATGGCTTACCCAATCAAGCACCTTAGGATCGTGAACTTAATAAGACCGGAGAAAGGAGGGAAAGAAGTTAGACTG
>NZ_JCACKR010000050.1:0-3950 GCF_059505485.1 Stenomitos rutilans | reverse complement strand
AGTCAAACGTTTGAGAGTCTCCCCGGCAAAGCCGGGGGCTTACCCGATTTAGTTATACCTCTCTGAGGTAGGTAGCCCATTTCACGCGAATTGCTGCTGACCCCTATAACAGTTCCGAATCTATCGCAGAAAATAGGCCGATCCGATTGGGCCTTCGTATCTCCAGAAAGCGGATTAATAGCAACAACGGGCACTAGACACACACTAAATATCCAGGTCGGTCAGATTCAGCTTAGGAGCGTTGGCTTCGATAAACTCGCGGCGTGGTGCTACTCGATCGCCCATTAGCACCGTAAAAATGCGATCAGCTTCGGCAGCATCTTCAATCTCAATCCGTTTAAAGGTGCGGCTGTCTGGATTCATCGTCGTATCCCAAAGCTGCTGTGGCATCATTTCACCCAACCCTTTAAAGCGCTGGATGTCGTACTTTGCGTTGTCTGGGAAACCAGCAATAATCTGGTCTCGTTCACGTTCGCTATAGCAGTAGCTGTGATTACGCCCTCGCTCAATTTTGAAGAGGGGCGGACAAGCAATATAGATGTAGCCTTGATCGACCATCGCTCGCTGATAGCGGTAGAAGAACGTCAGCAAGAGTGTTCGAATGTGGGCACCATCCACATCAGCATCCGTCATGATGACAACCCGGTGGTAACGGAGATTGGATGCATCAAAATCTTCACCCTTGATGCCTAATCCCAAAGCCGTGATGAGCGCCTGAATTTCAGTGTTTTTATAAATCTTAGAGTCGTCGGTTTTCTCAATGTTGAGAATTTTGCCTCGCAGTGGCAGGATGGCTTGGAAACGTCGATCGCGTCCCTGCTTGGCACTACCACCCGCAGAGTCCCCTTCCACAATGAAAATCTCAGATTCAGACGGATCTCTGGAGCTACAGTCAGCCAACTTTCCAGGCAGGGTGGAAGACTCCAGCACCGACTTGCGGCGCACCAGTTCTCGCGCTCGTCGTGCCGCTTCGGCTGCGTTGAATGCCTGGATCGCTTTTTCCAGAATGGCATCTGCCACACCAGGCCGGAACTCTAAATACTCGGTCAGCACTTCGCCGACGAGGGAATCTACAATCCCGCGCACTTCCGTGTTGCCAAGCTTTGTCTTTGTTTGTCCTTCAAACTCTGGGTTTGGCACTTTAACCGAAATGACACCCGTCAGACCTTCGCGAACGTTTTCCCCTGCCAGGTTGGAGTCGCTTTCCTTCAGCTTGTTGCGCTTACGGGCGATCGAGTTCATCGTGCGAGTCAGCACAGCCTTCAACCCTTCCAGGTGAGTGCCCCCATCGATCGTGCGAATATTATTGGCAAACCCTAGCAGGTTGTCACTGTAGGCATCGACACACCACTGAAGGGCGACTTCTACCTGTACATTGTTGCGCTCACCCTGGACATAGACGACTTCATCGTGCAACGCTTGCTTGTCGCGGTTCATGTA
This sequence comes from Stenomitos rutilans, assembly GCF_059505485.1. NCBI lineage: Bacteria > Bacillati > Cyanobacteriota > Cyanophyceae > Leptolyngbyales > Leptolyngbyaceae > Stenomitos > Stenomitos rutilans. The sequence goes on along the minus strand of NZ_JCACKR010000050.1, from coordinate 2,510 downwards.
GGTGATGTATTCACGAATGCCGCCTTCGTAGAAGTAGGTTTCAACGTGGGGTTCATCGCTTTTCAGCAAATCGAGGCGATCGTCAGTAAACGTAATTTTCACGCCGCCGTTCAGGTACGCCAATTCACGCAATCGCCCGGAAAGAGTCGCGTAGTCAAACTCAACGCTGGTGGTAAAGATTTCTGCATCCGGCTTGAAGGAGACCGTTGTGCCTCTGCGGTTCTCCGAACTCGGATGCTCCACCAGCTCTGTTGCTGCAACACCGCGCTCAAAGCGTTGCACATGCACTTTATCTTCTCGCCAAACGCTGACCTCAACCCATTCAGACAGCGCATTTACAACCGAAATACCAACACCGTGCAGTCCACCCGAAACCTTGTAGCCACCATCGCCAAACTTGCCGCCCGCGTGGAGGATCGTCAGCACAGTTTCAACGCCGGATTTACCTGTGCGGGGAATGATACCCGTTGGAATCCCCCGACCATCATCGGCAACTGTGACAGACCCATCGGCATTTAACGAAATCTGGATGGACGTACAATAGCCCGCTAATGCTTCATCAACGGAATTATCAACCACCTCATAAACTAGATGGTGAAGCCCTCGTGGTCCGGTACTGCCAATATACATACCGGGACGCATCCGCACAGCTTCAAGACCTTCTAAGACTCGAATCTGATCGGTATCGTAATTGTTCGTCATGGATGGAGCGCTCCAATAGTTAGCCTAAGGCTGTCGCAGGATTCATCATAGCAAAACCTATCAAAATTATAACACAAAAGGGTCTTGAGCGATTTTAGGGCAATTTCAAGCGCCGTTTATGATGGGGATGGATCAACCTCTTTCTACCGTGTTATTAACGTCTTCCTCTAGTTTAATTGAAAACAGTACGCTTGTACCATATTTGCTAGTAATTTGTGGTGCAACGGCGACGGGCAAGTCAGGGCTGGCGATCGCGCTCGCACAGCGCCTCCGTGAAACAAAACGAGTTGATTCTGCCATTCTCAGTGCCGATTCGCGCCAAGTGTATCGAGAATTTAACATCGGTACGGCCAAGCCTTCGATCGCCGAGCAGCAGCAGGTGCCCCATTATTTAATTGACATTTGCGATCCCACTAAGACGTTGACGGTGGCGGAGTATCAGGAGCGGGCGCGGGAGTTGATTGAATCAGGGGGCAGGGGGCAGAGGGCAGGGGCCAGAAGGTCTGGAGCAGAGGGGGCAGGGGGCAGGGGGCAGGGAGAAGAGGCAGAAGGTAAAACTGAAAACTCTCTAGCAACGCGGCGCGAAGCGCTACTCAAAACTCAAAACTCACCCCCCTCCACACCCCACACCCCACACCCCACACCCTCCCTCCTCGTCGGCGGCACCGGACTCTACATCCGCTCGATCGTGCGTGGGTTAAACATCCCGCGTGTTGCACCCCAACCGGAATTGCGATCGCAACTGCAAGCGTTGGGTCAAGTACAGCTTTATGCGCTTTTGCAACAGGTCGATCCAGATGGGGCGGCGAAGATTCATCCGCATGATCAGGTGCGGACGTTGCGATCGCTGGAGGTTTTTTACGTTACAGGATTGCCCATGTCAGTGCAGCAGGGTGAACAACCGCCAACCTATCCGATTTTGCAGATTGGGTTGGATTGTCAGAGTGTGGAGCAGAGCGATCAACGGATTGAGCAACGCACAGAACAGATGGTGGTAGCGGGTTTAGTGCAGGAGGTCGAAGCGTTATGCCAAAAATACGGAGCTGACTTGCCGCTACTGAACACGCTAGGGTACGCGGAGTTTAAACAACATGTGACAGGCGACCTTTCATTGCAGCAAGCAAAAGCTCTAACTGTCCTGCATACGCGCCAGTTTGCTAAACGTCAGCGCACCTGGTTCCGGGCTGAGCCCGCGATCGAGTGGTTTGATACCAACAGTCCTGACTTACTGGAACAGGTTTGGCAACGAGTACAAGAGTTTCTGGCAAATCGTCAATAATGGAAACACGATCGCTCAAGGCATTGCACATTTGAGGTTAAAGCTATGTTGCGGCTCACCCAACCCGATACCATCTACCCCGACAGTGATGGCAACCCAATCGCAGATAATACAGCGCAGTTTCAATGGATTGTGGTCATTAAAGAAAACCTGGAACTGCTGTTTGCCAATCTCCCGGATGTCCTTGTGGCAGGTGATTTGTTGTGGTACCCCGTCCAAGACAATACCAAGATTCGGACGGCTCCTGATGCGATGGTGGTTTTTGGCCGACCCAAGGGACGGCTCGTATCAGCAGTGGCAGGAAGATGGCATTGCCCCGCAGGTAGTGTTTGAAGTACTTTCACCGGGCAATCGCAAGGTCGAGATGGAACGTAAGCTCTTGTTCTACGATCGCTACGGCGTGGCAGAATACTATACCTATAGGACTTACGCATTTGCCCCCAAACCCTCAATGCTGGGGGCTTTAATTGGCTCGGTTCCCCCAGATTTTGGGGTTGGGCAGGGTGGTTTCATACAAGGAAATGAAAAA
>NZ_JCACKR010000049.1:0-99072 GCF_059505485.1 Stenomitos rutilans | reverse complement strand
CCATTTGAAAGCGGGCGCGTGATTTGCCAAAGCTCATCGCTTGACCTGGGCCACCCGGAACATTACCAGAGCGACGGAACAAGAAGAACAAGCCGCCTAGCAGCAATACTGGAAAGATTAAATTGCCAAGAAGACCCCAAATGGCACCATCGTTACGAGCTGGGTGAGAGTCAAAGCTGATCTTGTCGGTTCTGAGACGAGTAATCACCTCTGGCGCATTTCCAGGCAAATCGACACGCAGACGCTGGAACCGATTATCCAGCTCAGGGTCTACAGCTTCTACGATCGCCGTGCGCCCGTTTTCATAAAAATCAACACTCGTCACTCGATGAGCATCTAGATACTCTAGAAACCTCCCGTAAGTCATCCGAGTACTGGCAGCATTGTTGCCCATGTTAGCAGGTGTGCTCATGGACGAACCTTGCCATAGAAAAAATCCAATAATTACGGCTGGCAACGTCCATAACAAGACTGTTCGCCAAGAAAATTTCATACGCTAGCGCCTCTCACTACAACTAAAGCAATTTGATAACGATGGGTGCCATCACCCAAAACCTATCGTGAATGTCATAACCCAGCGATCAGTCAATATCCTTTTCTGAAACTAGAATCCTCATCTTGCTCGTGCAAATGACGATCGCACACTCGCAGATCGGCCATGAGTTCCTGTATGAGAACAATTGTTAACTAAATTTAACGTATTTACTCAGATCAAAGCAACTGAGTTCTCTCAGTCTCATCATGACGCGTTGATCAGGCATGCTTTGAAGAATAACGGGGTGGCTTTGAACACTTAGCGGTCAGCCGTTCACGCTTGGTTTAATCCTGTGAAAAAGAGACGAGAAGTCGCCACAACCCTGCTACTACTGGCGCTTTTCGGTGATGTGAAGCACATAGGCAGGCGTGCGATTTTTAGCGTATGAGCTAACCCAAATCTTATATGTGCCACGCAGCCATTGACCCGAAACACCAGGGTTTTTGCCCTGGTAATCGTCGTTGCACCAAACGCCACCAGGCCCTTGAATCGCCAATGCTGTGTCTTCGGAACTCTGCACAACAAGGCTTAACGATTCAAAAAAGTCGGTTAGCTCGATCGTTTGGTTGGGTTTGGCATTGCCATATCCGACACATTCACCCGTTGGCGTTTTGGCAAGATTCACAATCTCCTTGAGAGATGTATCACCACCAGCAGTGCCCTGCACGTCTAACGGATTCGGTGCAAAACGCGGCCCGATCGTGACAACATCGAGATCCTGCGTCGATTGTGCTTGCAAGGGCGCGATCGCAAACAAAACAGCAGACGCGATCGTCAGAGCAGCAAGAACGCCTGCACCGATCCGTGAGTCGCGATGATTTGTGTAAGACATACCTGAAATGGTAACAATGGGAACAACGACGCGCGGACGAGGGCAGAGTTCCTGATGGGAAAGGCTAAAGGATAAGGTTGGCTCCTGACTCCTGACCCCTGATCATCCACTACTTCCCCTGTGCTGCTTCTAACGCTGCTTGAAGGCGAGTCTGGTCTAAACCATGCTGATGCAGTAAGAGCCAGGATTGCACCAGATCAGGGCCGTTCATGGCACCTGTAAGGGCAGCGCGAAGGGTGCGCATGACCAATCCTTTTTTCAAATTTTGGTCTTTAACGACCTGTTTGATTAAGTCCTGAACGGTTGTTTCGGTGAGAGGCTGGTGGGCTGCGATCGCATCCGCAACCGCTTGTATGGCTTTAGCAGACCCATCTTGCTTGAGTTGGGCGATCGCGTCTTCGGTAAAGCCAACCGCATCCTTGAAAAGATACTCACTCATGGGTACAGCTTCGTCCAAGCGTGACAAACTTGGCCCAATGACGGCAGCAAGGCGTTCTAACCAGGGGCGATCGCTCCAGTCTGCCTGAAAGCCTGCTGCTTGCCAGTAAGGAATCAACAGATCAGTCAGTTTGTCGGCAGGTTTGATGTGCAGGTATTGACCGTTGAGCCAGTTAAGTTTATCCCAATCAAACTTGGCACCCGCCCGGTTTACTCGTTCAAACCCAAAGTGCTGAGCGGCTTCTTCCAGCGCGAAGATTTCGGTCATCCCTTCTGGCGGTGACCAGCCCAGCAGTGTCATATAGTTGACCAATGCTTCTGGAACGTATCCCATGCGCTGAAAATCTGAGATTGACGTAACTCCATCCCGCTTAGAAAGCTTTGCCCCGGCTTCGTTGAGAATTAAGGGTGTGTGTCCAAAGGTTGGCATCGTGGCTTCGAGCGCTTCGTACAGCAAGATCTGCTTGGGCGTATTGCCAATGTGATCTTCACCGCGAATGATGTGGGTGATGTTCATATCAATGTCATCGACGACGACGACAAAGTTATAAAGGGGTTGACCAAAATCATTTCCAGAGGCTGCACGGGCAATCACCATATCGCCGCCAAGGTCTCGCCCCTTCCAACTCACGTTGCCACGCACAAGATCGTTCCAGGCAATCTCACGATCGTCCTCGATAATGAACCGAATCACAGACGATCGTCCGTCTGCTTCGTATGCTGCCCGCTGCTGTGGAGTCAGGTTGCGATGACGATTATCGTAGCGAGGCGCTTCACCGTTTGCCTTTTGCGCCTCTCGCATGGCATCCAGTTCTTCTGGGGTGTCATAGGCACGATACGCCAAGCCTTTATCCAACAGCGCCTGCACCTTCTGCTGATACAGTTCCAACCGTTTGCTCTGGTAAAACGGGCCTTCATCCCAGGTTAAGCCCAACCAGGTCAAGCCATCGAGAATATTCTGTGTATATTCGGGGCGCGATCGCTCCTGATCGGTATCCTCAATCCGCAGTACAAACGTACCACCTAGATGACGAGCGTAGAGCCAATTGAATACGGCTGTACGGGCTGTACCAATGTGCAGGTTTCCGGTAGGACTGGGAGCAATGCGAACGCGAACAGTCATAGAAAATGCGGGCGAACCCGGAATTGTGGCTTTTCTATTTTAAGCGCAGATTCCCTTCTCTCGCTGAGTCAGAATCAACCTAAAAGATACTCTGCCAGCACAATCAATCAACGACGGCTCAGTAGTCAACGACGGCACACGTAGCGCATCACAGGATGTTTTCGATCACCTGAACCTAATAAACCGCCATTTTTAGCATCGTCAGAAAGCTCTGGAATTAAATTCTGATTTTTGTCATATGAACGCAGGCTTCTGAGTCGAGTGGCACCGCTTCGACAGTCAACAGACTCATACAAAGCGATAAAGCGAACGCGATAAAAGCGATCGTCAGGTTTGACATCGGGCGGTATGATAACAGCCGCACCGGACCAGAACCAGGCGAAATTCCCCTTTCGTTTCAGAGAATTTACGTCTACGTAATATTGAAAAGAACGATCGCTACTAATGTAAACCCACTTTTCTTTAGCCAATGCGGGTGTAGAAGACTGGAGTTGCAGAGCAGCGATCACCACGGCTGCTGCAATTTGAAAGAACCTGAGCATACCTTTTATAGATAGATGTCATTGTTAAGGTACCCAAGCGCCGATGCTGGAGCTAACTTTGCGCTGTCAGCCCGACTACAACTCAAGGCACTGGCAAGATAACCTCTGCAACAAGGGAGACGTTTTCTGATGGGTTCTGCACCATCGTTAATAGGCTGGTAGCTAGGGGACGATCGCGCGATGCTGGATGGCGTTTTGCTGGATATTGATGGCACCTTTGTATTAAGTAATGATGCTCACGCTCAAGCCTGGGTGGAAGCGTTTGCGGCTTATGGCTACGAGATTTCATTTGAGCAGGTGCGTCCATTCATTGGTATGGGTGGCGACCAAATTATTCCTCGCTTTGCGCCAGAGTTAAACGATAAAGATGGTACTGGAAAGCAAATTGCCGATCGTCGCAAAGAATTAATCCTGAAAAAATTTGGTTCACGCCTCATGCCAGCGAAAGGCGCACGCTCATTAGTTCAGAAGCTACAGGAGAATAAGCTGCATCTCATGGTTGCCAGTTCCGCGACTACAGAAGAGTTGGATCTTCTGCTAAAAGTGGCTCAAATCGATGACTTAGTGCATGAATTCACAACGTCTAGTGATGCCGAAGCTTCCAAACCACAACCCAACATTGTCGAAGCGGCACTCAACAAAGCGCAACTTGCTCCTGACCGTGCGGTTATGTTGGGTGACACGCCCTATGATGTCGAAGCGGCAAGCAAAGCAGGTGTTGCTGTCATTGCGTTTCGGACGGGTGGTTTTAGCGATGAGCAACTCGCAGACGCGATCGCCATCTACGACGATCCTGCCGATCTACTACAGCACTATGAGGAATCACCGCTGCATCAATCAGCCTAAACACATCCGCATGCCTAATGTCCGCGATTGCCGCTACGGTGATTCGCCTTCTGTGCCCCTAAATCGGTTTACGGTTTTGGCTCATTGGGATGCATAATGCCCCATAGCTTCTCGGCATCACTGCCAGATAGGGTCACGACACTGTTGCGATCGGACGCATCTGCGGCTAGATGGACGAAACCTGTCAATACTTCGTTGGTTGACCACATGATTCTAGTGATCTGGTCAGTGTTTAAGGTTGCTTGGACAGTGGGGAAATAGATGAAAGCCATGTGGGTTCCTTAAGAGTGTAAATTCGCGCAGATCCATCAGCCCAGGCGCGATCGCCTTCAAGAGTACCGTAATACAACCACCTTTTGGCTCACCCATAGGGTCAACGCGATGACTGCATCAGTGATAGCTCTGTTGTCTCATCGAGTCTTCAGGGCACTCTAGCAAGAGTACGATCGCGGGAAAGTATGCTTGCCAGAGTTTGGAGTGCATCACTGGTTGGAATCGACGCAGTTAAGGTCGGCGTTGAGGTTGATATTGCAGGCGGACTACCGGGCATCGTTGTGGTAGGTCTGCCTTCACAAGAAGTGCAGGAATCGAAAGAACGAGTGAGAGCGGCACTGAAGAATGCAGGCTACGTCTTTCCCATGCGTAAGGTGGTCGTCAACCTGACTCCAGCCGATCTGCGGAAGGAAGGCCCAAGTTTTGATTTACCCATCGGCGTGGGCATTCTGGCAGCCTCAGAACAGGTAAACACCGATTTGCTGGATGACTATTTGTTTCTGGGAGAAGTCTCGCTGGATGGGAGTTTGCGTCCGGTAGCGGGAGTACTGGCGATCGCAGCGGCGGCCAAACGTCTTGGGATCTCTGGGCTAGTCGTACCTGCGGATAATGCTCGTGAAGCGGCTGTCGTCAAAGGGCTATCGGTCTTTGGCTTCAAGCATCTATCTGATGTGGGTAATTTTCTATGTGCGGCGGATCAGTATGTGCCGACTCAAGTAGATGGATTGGAAGAACTGGAGCGATCGCAATTTGCTGGCCCCGACTTAAAGGATGTGAAAGGGCAGGCACACGCTCGCCGTGCCTTAGAAATTGCCGCAGCCGGAGGGCACAACCTTATATTCGTAGGGCCTCCTGGTAGCGGAAAAACCATGCTGGCACGTCGTCTTCCTGGCATTTTGCCGCCCTTATCCTTTGAAGAAGCCCTTGAAGTCACTCAAATCCATTCCGTCGCTGGTTTGCTAAAAAATAAGGGTTCACTGGTAGCGACGCGTCCGTTTCGCAGTCCCCATCACTCTGCGTCAGGACCATCGCTTGTAGGCGGCGGCAGTTTTCCCAGACCCGGTGAAATCTCTTTGTCACACCGAGGCGTACTTTTTCTGGACGAGCTAACAGAATTTAAACGCGATGTCTTAGAATTTCTTCGCCAACCGCTGGAGGACGGGTACGTCAGCATCTCGCGCACACGGCAATCAGTGTCGTTTCCGGCACAGTTTACGCTGGTTGCTAGCGCTAATCCCTGCCCCTGTGGCTACTTTGCGGATACGGTGCAACCCTGTACGTGTACGCCGAGGGCGCGAGAACAATACTGGGCACGCCTATCGGGGCCACTAATGGATCGCATTGATCTACAAGTGGCGGTGAATCGCTTGAAGCCAGAAGAAATTACCCAACAGCCGAAGGGCGAAGAGTCCGCTTCGGTGCGCGATCGCGTCCAAACTGCTCGGCATTGTGCCCAACTGCGCTTTAAGGACACAACCCTACGCTGCAATGCTGAAATGCAAAGCCGTCATCTCAAACAATGGTGTGTGCTAGATGATGCCACGCGGAACTTACTCGAAGCAGCCATTCGCAAATTGGGGTTGTCGGTACGGGCGAGCGATCGCATCCTCAAAGTGGCACGAACGATCGCGGATCTTTGTGGTGATGAGCATCTACAAACCCAGCATGTGGCTGAGGCGATTCAGTACCGCACAATAGATAGGATGCAGTAGATGATCCGAACTGCAAACCACTGAACTATGAGCAAAGAGTTTAATGTGATTATCGAACGCGACTCCGATGGCTATTTTGTTGCCTCGGTGCCAAGCCTTCCAGGGTGCCATACGCAAGCAAAATCTTTAGATGAACTGATGGAGCGCATTCGGGAAGCGATCAAGCTTTGCCTGGAAGTTGAGGGTAGTCTAAGCGAATCCCTAGATTTTGTGGGTGTGCATCAAATTTCAGTTGAACTATGACCAGACTGCCCAGTGTAACAGGGCGTAAAGTGATTGCAGCGCTTCGGAAAGCAGGATTTGCAGTTGCTAGAGTTCGTGGTAGCCACCATTTCTTACTGCATGTGGATGGTCGAGCAACCGTTGTCCCAGTCCATGCTGGTGAAACGATCGGCACTGGGCTATTGTCCCAGATCTTGCGAGACTGTAAGCTGACGCGCGAGGAGTTTAGAAATCTCTTGTAGGTTCCGCGATCGCATCCTTAAAGTGGCACGGACGATCGCTGATTTAACAGGCGACGAGAACCTGCAAACCCATCACGTGGCTGAGTTCATTCAGTACCGCACAATAGATCGGATGCAGTAGAAAACACGGTTGTCGTGATTAACCCAAAAGTTAGATGCAGCGTTTGTGGTCCGGCATGAAGATGAGGAATCAACCACGCTAGGACATCACAGTTATGAAAACTGGTCAACCCCCGACACGATCGCTGCAACAAATTGAGCGTGAACAGCCCATCAGCAAGAGAGCGTCCTTTTCTCTACTCATGAGCACGGTTGCCATCATACTTGGCATGTTAGTTGTAGCAGCGCTTTACTACTACAACACCAACACCCATCTTACGCCTTAGCCTCATAACCCTGATCGCACGCGATCAGTTATGACCACCATCCTGCTTTTGACTCTCCTCATGGGTGGTGGTTTTTTCTGGCTTGAACATTCTTTGTGTTTAAACCTCGTTAGCCCGGTTCTGGACAAGGGAATCCTGTATCAATGAGCACTGCACTCAGATACTCCTCTTAAAGGTTTCCCGATGCCAACCAAGAACTTTCGTCACGTCCGCAAAACAACGGTGGTTAAAACGCCCGATGGTGGGCAAATCAAACTGGGCAGCTATCGTCCCGATAAGAAAAATCCTAACGACAAAACCTATAAATCGAGCCGATCGACCGACGATCTGCCAGCCAAAGTTGATTTGCGCCCCTATATGACCCCAGTGGAAAACCAGGGGAACTCTAATAGCTGCACTGCCAACGCGATGGCAGGCGCATATGAATATCTGGCAAAGCGCGTTAGAGGGTCTGCACACGATGTCAGCCGCCTCTTCATTTACTACAACGCTCGTGATTTAGACGGTGCTCCCGACTCTGATGAAGGTACGTACCTCCGGAGTTGCATCAAGGTGCTGAAAAAGTATGGTACCTGCGCCGAAGCAACCTGGCCGTTTGATCTCCATCGCATCTTTGAGCCGCCCCATGAAAACGCGTATGAAGAAGCCACAAACTTTCTCATCGAAGATGCTTACCGGGTGGATGTCAATCTGGATGCCATGCGGCAATGTTTGGCAGATGGCTACCCCTTCACCTTTGGCTTAGATTTATTCTCATCGTTTCAAAAGGCTGGTTCAAAGGGTCTAGTGCCCACGCCCGATCCAGACAATGAAAAGCATGATGGTGGACATGCCATGCTCTGCGTAGGCTACTCCGATGAAGACAAGGTATTCATTGTCCGTAATTCCTGGGGCGAAGGTTGGGGCGACCGTGGCTACTGCTACATCCCCTACGACTACATGACCAACCCCGACTTAAACGGCGATTTGTGGGCTATTCGCCACGTAGCGGATGCCAATATCGACCTGAGCCAGGATATTCAAGGTGAGCAGGCTTCGTTGTTTAGTGGTGCAACGGCTGCGATCGCGCACGCAATGCAGTCTGCTGGCGCAGGTCGCACCGCAGAGTATGACAGCGACTACACCGTTGAATATGTACAAGAGTCAGTCTTTGTCGATGGGCACTATATCGATACTTCAGTCTGCGAAGATCTGGATGCTCTGTATTACGCCGAATACGAGGATGAATATGAGGAATTTACACTCGTAGAGACCTCTGAAGAATCCGAGTATAGCTACGAAGAAACGTCTGAAGCGACTTCTGAAGAAACAGAGTATAGCTACGAAGAAACATCTGAAGCATCTGAAGAGATCGAAGATAGCTACGAAGAAGAGTCGGAAGAGGAAGACGCTGAGGAGGATGAAGATGAAGAGGAGGAGGACTCTGAGGAAATAGAAAACAGCTACGAAGAAGACGAATCGGAAGAGGAAGAGGAGGAATCTGAAGACGAGGATTCTGAAGAGGAAGAGGACTCCGAGGAAATAGAGGCCAGCTACGAAGAAGACGAATCGGAAGAAGAAGAGGAGGCAGAAGAGGATTATGCCGAAGACGAAGCTGAAGAGGATTACGGCGACGCTGAAGCAAGCTACGACGAAGGCGGCGAGGATTATGGTGGCGAGGAAGAATAGCTAGCTGCCACAGAAGCCTCAAATTCAAAGGCTCAGTTTCAGGTCTCCGATGTCTTCAAGATGTTGGAGACCTGAAGGTTTAAAGCGTGTTGTGCAACGCCTGACCGATCGCTGTAGCCAGCTCGATACATCCCGCTTCAATCAAGGCCCGATCGCGAATACGGCACGAGTCACATAAGCCGCATGGTTCCGATTCTCCCTGATAGCACGACCAGGTTTGAGCGATCGGTACGTCCAACTGCATCGCACGTCGCACAATATCTGCTTTGCTATCCATCACTAACGGTGCCATCAATTTCGGTGCGTTGCCTGCCAATCCTGCTTTAGAAGATAGCGTTGCAAGGTGCTGATATGCCTCTAGATAGGCGGGTCGGCAATCAGGATAGCCAGAGTAGTCCACTGCATTGATGCCCAGGTAGATAGCGGCTGCGTTTTTGGCTTCTGCCAGCGAAAGGGCGGTCGCCAGAAACACCGTATTGCGCCCCGGCACATAGGTATTGGGAATGACATCGGACTGTACACCCTCTAGCGGTACTGTGATCGTCTCATCGGTCAATGAGGAACCACCCCACTGCGCCAGGTTCACGTCCAGGGTGAAATGTTCCTGAATGCCGAGATGTATTGCAATTTGCTTGGCAGCCAGAAGTTCGCGTACATGGCGTTGCCCGTAATCAAGCGACAAGGCAATGACGGTATAGCCATCCGCGATCGCTTGAGCCGCTGCGGTCGCAGAATCGAGTCCGCCGGAAAGTAATACGATGGCTATTGGCTTCATGCTTTAGGAAAAAACTGAGTAATGAGGGCAGGACGCGATCGCCTCATGCCTCCCTTTCGAGTAACTGTTCCACAATGCGAGACAGTCGTGCCACACTTTCAGCCTGCTGCTGGCTAATTTTAGACTGCTCTCTAACCGTCTCTTTGATTTCTGCCATATCAGCTCTAAATTCAGTCATCCCATCCGTTAGATGACTGATTTGAACGCTGACTTGAGCAATCTGAGCGCTATTAGCTTTGATGGCTTCTTTGATTTCTGCCATATCAGCCCTAAATTCGGTTGTACTCTCGGTAAGCCTACCGATCTGTTCGGTGATGATTTCGAGGCGGTGGTCGATGGTGTCCAGGCGCTTTTCGGTAGTCATGGCAGGTTTAAGAGGCGATCGCGACTGATCGTCTGGCTTATTCTACACGAGTTGCAATCTAGGCAGAAGGCAGAGGGCAGAAGAAAGGAGTCGGGAGTCGAGAGTCGGGAGTGGGTTAACGGCTGACCGCTAATAGCTCTTCAACTCAAAACTCAAAACTCAAAACTTCTCCGCTGACCGCTGACCGCTGACCGCTAGAACCTGACTATCCAACTTTGCCACTTCAGATCTATGGCAATCGCTCCCCCCTATGCGACAGTAGGAACGCACACGGAAGGACAAAACGTGAGCTATGTTCAACAAAGCATCGGGTGGGACTGCCACCTGGTTCAAAATTGGCCTGATCGGGCTACTGCTGTCGTCCTTAGCGCTACGCTTTTGGGGCTTGGGACGGTTTAACAGTTTGGTCTTTGACGAGGTGTATTACGTCAAATTTGCCCACGATTATTTGACACAGACTCCGCTGTTTGATGGGCATCCACCTCTAAGCAAATACCTCATTGCAATCGGCATTTGGCTGGGTAATCAGTGGCCGATCGGGCGAGATACTGTCAACAGTTTGGCGGGGGCTGAGTACAGTACGTGGAGCTACCGTTGGCTGAATGCGCTGACGGGATCGTTTATGCCACTGGTCATTGCAGGCATTGCGTATCAGTTGACTCGTCGCCCCAGCTATAGTTTTCTGGCGGGGCTATTTGCGGCACTGGATGGGTTGTTTCTGGTAGAGTCGCGCTATGCCCTGAATAACGTTTACCTGGTGATTTTTGGGCTGTTAGGGCTGTGGTTTCTATTGCTGGCGTTGGAGGGACGATCGACCCGTCGCAGCCTTTACTTCATTGGCTCAGGCATTTTCTTTGGAGCCTCGGCATCCATTAAGTGGAACGGACTGTGGTTTCTGTTTGGTGCTTACGGGCTATGGCTTGCCGCCTGGTTGCTCTGCTGGCTTCAGAAGCGCTTCCCTTACCATTCTGGGCTACAGCTATTCGCGGGTGCGTCAGACACAGCACAGATCGATCGCATACCGCGCATTCCGCTTCAACGATTGGCCCAGGTAGCGCCCTGGCAAATTGCTTTGAATCTGGGCGTTGTACCAGCCGTTTTTTATCGCCTGATCTGGATTCCTCACCTCAAATTCAACACAACGGTTGGCTTTTGGGAGTTGCAAAAGCAAATTCTGGAGTACCACGAGCGGGTGCCAAATGGGCCGAAAGTGCACCCCTATTGCGCTGATTGGTACACCTGGATTTTGATGCTGCGTCCAGTAGCGTACTACTACAAAGTCGAGGCGCAGGGTGGGCCGCTCTTGTCTACCGATCCGGCTGTGCGCCCTGGCAGTATGGTGATCTACGATGTCCACGCAATCGGCAACCCCTTTCTTTGGTGGCTGTCAACACTGGCGATTGTGCTTGTCTTCGTCGTCCTGGTACAACAGCTTTTAAATTGGCGGACAACGCCGCTATCAACGGAAGGTGTCGCTACGTCCGATCGCCGTCTCACCTTGAGTACAACTGAAATCTGGCTGGCGCTCTTCATCGGTGTGAATTATGCTGCCAACCTGTTGCCCTGGGTAAAAGTAACGCGGTGCACGTTTCTGTATCACTACATGGGTGCGTCAGTCTTTGCGACAATGGCGATCGCCTGGTTAGTCGATCGCTGGCTCCATAGCAAACAAACAAACTTGCGAATGCTCGGCATTGTGGCGATCGTCCTCATCGTTCTAGCCTTCATCTTCTGGCTACCCATTTACTTAGGGTTGCCCCTATCCACTCTGGGGTTCAAGCTACGGATGTGGCTACCATCGTGGGTGTGAGGGATGGGGGATGAGGGATGAAGGCTAAAGGCTAAAAGTTTTGAGTCATACTTTGCGCTGCTGGGCTAGAGAGTCTTGAGTTGATTGAGCGGTCAGCAGTCAGCAGTCAGCAGGCAGCGTAAAAGTTTTGAGTTTTGAGTTTTGAGTTTTGAGTTTTGAGTTGAAGAGCTATTAGCGGTCAGCGGTCAGCGGAGAAGTTTTGAGTTAAAGAGCTACTAGCGATCAGCCGTTAACCCATTCCCCACTCCCCACTCCTTTCTTCTGCCCTCTGCCTTCTGCCTTCTGCCCACTATTTCCTAACAAACATTGATCGATACACCGCTTCGCCTCGCTCTATTGTTGAGGTTTCGCGTTCGGTAGGAATGGGGAGAGGGTTGGAGTCTAGCCAGCCGTCGTGTTTATAGACAAAGGCAGGATGGGCAGCGAAGCGATCGCGCATTTCTACCGCCACCGCTTCCACATCGGATTGCATGAAAACCATACCACCGTTCGCCAGCGCCTGTGCCAGTGCTTCGATTAGTTCTGGTTGCACCACACGGCGTTTTTGGTGTTTGCGCTTGAACCAGGGATCGGGAAATTGAATCGTGACTTGCTGGAGCCTTCCTGCGGGAAGCGATCGCAGCAGCGGATGCAGCGAATTGCTGGCATTGCAGAACAGATAATGCAAATTGGTCAAGCCCAACTCAGCTTTCCAACCATTTGCCTGAGCAACCAGCGGTTCCCGAATTTCCAACCCTAAATAATTCCAGTCGGGCTGTACCTGTGCCATTTGTAAGAGAAAGCGACCTTTACCGCAGCCGATATCCAGATGTAGTGGTTGATCGGGATCACGATAAACCTGGCTCCAATCTGGCGGACTAATTGGAGTTTGATACTTTTTGCTGAGCGGGTTGACGTGTTCACGCACGCGCACGATGGACAATGGAAAAACACCTCCTAAAAATAAGGCAAAAGGTAAGGGCAGAAGGGCTAAATGAGCCGATTTTCCACACTACTACCGATCGTTCGTTACAGGTAAAGCTTTCGGCAGGAAGATCGGTCTCGTCTACAAAAGCCTTACTTGGCTGACTGGCGCACAATGCCAAATACGGATGTGTACCCATGCAGAAACGTGCTGTTACCCACAGGGCCGATTTCGCCACTGCAAAAGAACCCACTCAGCGGCACGTGTGGAAAGTAGCGGCTGAAAAGCTGAGAATCAAAATTGGGTTCGTCGTACAACTGTTCACCCCGACCCACGCAAGCAAACATGAGTGCCCCGATCGTTCCAGGAGGATGGGTTTGCTGATAGCGTTCGAGCAGCATTTCCAGGTCTTCGGCAGATGTTTCTGCATCGCGCAGGTGAAACTGAATGCGTTGACCGGGACGAATGCGATCGCCAATCGCGATCGCGCCCACTCTGGGATCAACCCCCAACAAATACCGAATCAAAAAGTCTCCCTGCTCTAAGTCTTGCTTGAACTCATTTTGCGCCACGCCCACAAAGAGGGCATTTTGTGCCAGCATCCGATCGTCTTCGTCCAAAGTCTGGATGAGATCTTGCAATACTTCTAACGGTGTGCGCTTTTGAGAGACCCGTGATCCACCGCCATGCGGTACGGGGCTGGCGTCTTCCTGCTCTTCCAGCCCCAGGAGAATATTTCGTTCGCCCTCCGTTACCCAGTAGGGTTGCCCGATCGGTCGGCAGCCTTGGGCCACGATCGTCTCTACTACCACATTGCCGCTCAGTGCCAATCCTACTAGCCCTTCGCGCTTGAGATGGTAATTGCAGAATAAGCCCCCAAGGCCATCGTTGGTTGCAGCGCTGGCAACGCCACCAACTTTGACAGAGCCAGGGTAGGCAAAATCAAGTCCCTGAAGGAGGTCATTAATTTTATTAAAAGTTTGATCAGCCAGTAGGATGAACTGTGGTTGGTCGTCGATGGGGACACCAATCAACTCAACCCACGCATCCGGCGCACTATCTAAATCGGGCAACTGTTCAGCGGTGAGGTGAAACGATCGCACCGTGACACCTGGTAGCGTTGCCAATGTAAGCACGATCGCAGGTTCACCCTCTATTTCTTGCGGCTGGGTACCGATTGTGCCAACAACACCCGTCCCTCCACAACCAATGAGGGGAATATCGGGCAACCGCTCTCGTAGTAGTGGCATCAGGCGGGAGTATTCACTGGCAAAGGCAGCAGCAATAAACACAAAGCCAACGTCAGGCAAACCGACCAGTGCCGCTTGTGCCTTTTGCACCACGTCATCCACAGCAGCTTCCAAGGATGGACGCGTTGATAGCGCACTCACCCACTGGGTTGCACTGGCAGACGTTGCTTTGGCGATGTCTCCTCCCGTCATGCGTTCCTCCTTTGCGCAAAGGATGATCACCAGCGTAGCTGGAAATGTTTCAATCGTTTGAAAATTATGAGCAATTATTAGAACGGCCTCAACAATTCTCAAGCTTCCGATGGCACCTGACGGCTCTAGTCAGGTCGTGTTAGCGTTACGATAAGTAAAGGTGAAACTGTACTCATCGTCCTCATCTTGAGGGTAGCGAAAAATCTTGACCGATTTGGTACGGTTTTCCTGAGGCGCGATCGCGCTCTGCCTTACCCAAGCAGAGATGACTAAGGCGATGGATGTAAGCGTACATCAATCGGGCGATCGACACGATGCTAAAGTGCAGAGAAGTGGCTGTAACGTATGAATCAGTCGCAGACCTACGCTTACCCCATACTCGATAAGAATGATTAGTAGCGAACAATCCATGAGCGATATTCAAGAAAAAATCCAAGACGAGTTACAGCAAGCCCGCGCCGCTTGTGACGTGAATGGCAGCACTTCCCCTGAGTGTGCCGCTGCCTGGGATGCTGTTGAAGAGCTGCAGGCTGAAGCATCGCATCAACGGCAATCCAAACCCAAAAAGAACTCTCTCGAAATTTACTGCGACGACAATCCTGAAGCGGCTGAATGCCGGATCTACGAGGACTAGTGTCCACTTCCCACGCTTAACGCTGAACATCCCACACGGTTTATGCTGGTAGGGTGGTCGAGTTGACGAGTAGCTAAACCGCTGATTGGCGCTAGGTTACTCGTCAATTTTCGCGTTTAGCTGTCCAATATAGAAGATGTTTCAATCATTAGATGTTTCACTTATTGGTGATCTGATCGTTATGCCGTCTCCATCCTGGTTGCCATCGCTCGTCTGGACAGATTACCGCCTCGCGGTTCTGTTTACCGTTTTGATTCCGCTGGCGCTTTTGCTCTGGTCCTTTGTTGCCAAAGCCGATGCCATACAGAGTCTACTCATGATCTATTGGCGTGTTTCAAGTCTGCTGGCAATCACGGTGTATTTGTTGATTGGGGCGCTACCCGTTGGTTTTTTATCTGGTTGGCTGGCACGGATTTTAATCCCAGTTTCTCTTTGGTTTTGGGCCGATTTGAATGAAGAAATTTCGGAGCAGCCCTCTAGTCGCCTGAAGTGGGGTTTTGTTTCGTGGCGCTGGGCAGTCTCTCTGTATTGTGGTCTTGGCGTGATCGCCCAACTTCCGGTGTTACGCTGTGCGCTGATGAGTACCGATACCCTGATCAAGGAGCCGTTTTGCCGCCTCTGGCTTGATCCACCCTGGGCCTTCAGAGAACTGTTTCACCCTACCACAAGACCCTTTTTCTTAGGCTTTTTGGCCCTGGTTGGTCTGGCGATTTATGTCTTGTATCTGGGCTACTTTGTGGTGGTGCGTTTAGGCAGACAGGGCCGATCGGCGACCGGGCAGTAAACAGATGGCTCCATCGTTAGACACCTCCATCCATCGATTAGAACGGTACACCGAGAAGCAGCCAGAGGTGCTACTCGTCACAGCTATGGTAGAGGGTGAGATCGATCAGGTTGCTATTTTTCGAGGGTTTTCGAGTTCTTTGGTGCGATCGACGGCGTTTGATCCGGATCTTCCGATGCTAGCTGAGAATGCAGTAATCCAGTCCATCGATCGCCTACAGAGTCCTTATGATCCCAACCATCCTCGCTACATCCAACAGGGGCTGACCTGGGAAACAATACAGCCACTGCTTGAGTCCGTAGGCGTATAAAGGCTTGCAGGTTGGTTGTCCGTATCAGACTGTTAATTAGAGCGGTGCTGGTGAGTGGACGCTTACTTTTAAGTGGTGAGATACAGTCGCATTTCTAAAGAAAATGTTATCCTCCACTGTGAGTGTGTTGTGAGGGGTTATTTAGTGTATGGTTCAATCTCCTGTGAGGACGCAAGAGTCCGATAGCATTGGCTTAGCGCTACCGCAGCCATCATCGATCGTCGAACGGGCGCGATCGCCCATTTCAGCTACACCATTTGTTGATTCTGCGCTAGAGTCTGCTTTAGCAAACGCTGGCTCTGGGTGGGTTGGTCTCAAGCTTCCAGCCAGTCGTCTGTTTGGTACAGATGGTATTCGTGGGCGGGCTGGAGAGCTGCTAACCGCGCCACTAGCCTTACAAATTGGGTTTTGGGCAGGGCATATTTTACGATCGCAGGCTGCCAGTACAGCGCCTATTGTCATTGGTCAAGATTCGCGTCACTCTGGTAATATGCTGGCGATGGCGCTTGCATCCGGGTTGAATGCCGCCGGACTAGATGTTTGGAATTTGGGACTCTGTCCCACGCCTGCGGTCGCTCATCTGACCAGCACGTCAGGCGCGATCGGGGGTGTGATGATTTCTGCCAGCCACAACCCACCCGAAGACAACGGCATCAAATTTTTTGGTGCTAGCGGCAGCAAACTATCGCTGGTGCTGCAAGAACAAATTGAAGCGGCACTACGAGGCATCGGCACAATTAAGGGAACAGATGGCACTTCCTACGGGCAGCACTACTACCGCTCCGAACTGCTGAATGACTACCTGACTTCGATTCAGCAGCCCCTACAAGCAAACGCAGCAGCACAGCCTCTGCAAGGCTTGCGAATCGTCTTAGATCTAGCTTGGGGAGCCGCTGTACATTTAGCGCCAGAAGCTTTTCGAGCGCTGGGGGCTACGGTCATTTGTTTGCACGATCAACCCGATGGCGATCGCATCAACGTTAACTGTGGTTCCACCCACCTGGCAGCACTGCAAGCGGCTGTGCAGGAAAATCAAGCGGAGATTGGCTTTGCGTTTGATGGGGATGCCGATCGCGTGTTGGCAGTTGATGCCAGGGGACGTGTCGTCGATGGTGACTATATTCTTTACCTGTGGGGGCAAATGCTGAGGCAGGCGCAGCAGCTACCCAAAGACACGATCGTGGCAACGGTCATGTCTAATTTGGGCTTTGAGCGTGCCTGGGAAAAGCAGGGTGGCAAGCTGATTCGTGCGGCGGTGGGCGACCAGTACGTGCATGCCGAAATGGTGCAACATGGCTATGCGTTGGGAGGCGAACAGTCGGGGCACATCCTCTGTAGCCATTACAGCGTCAGTGGTGATGGCTTGTTGACAGCACTCCATCTGGCAATGTTGGTGCAGCAGTCAGGCGGATCGCTGGCGGCTCTGATGGATCAGAGTTTTCAAACCTATCCACAACGGCTGCAAAATGTGCGCGTTGAAGACCGCGATCGCCGACTCCATTGGCAAAACTGCGATCCCCTTCAGCAGGCGATCGCTCAGGCAGAAACCGCAATGGGCGACCAGGGACGTATTCTCGTCCGCGCCTCTGGTACCGAACCCGTGATTCGCGTCATGGTCGAAGCTGCTACACATGAGTTGGTAAATCATTGGACGGGTACACTTGTCTCTGTCGTGCGGCAACACCTTGTCTAAAACCCACAACACTTGACCTGTGGAAAAGGCAAAAACCGGGTTCTGGCGTAAAGATGCCGTTTGGGCATCCAAGTCCAGCAGCCCGGTTTCGTTTTGCAATCATTCGCGGAACGCTGGAAGCAGCTTGATCCTTCTGGAGTCAACAGGTGAAGCAAGTTCAATGGGCTACCAGCAAAAATGCCGCCACCATGCTAGTTTGGCTGCTGTTGTGGGCACTCTGATCGGGATAGCGATGACAGATTAGACTGAAATGAGCCAGACTTAAAGAGCCTGTTTCAGCATTAGCTGAACTTTAGCGAAGGCACGCGAAAGCCTTCAGTGAGGAGATGTTAAGGCTCAAAAAGTTTCACTAGAAGTCTTGCTGTCATAGTCGATCGTCAAGTTTTGTGCGAGCAAGTTGAATCTTTGTTAACAGCATCAAGAACGGTCGTTTCCTACAGGCGTTCCTGATACCATGCAAACAACTTGTGCATCGTACTCAATCCAAGTGGAGAAACCCCTATGGCGCTTGAACGGGATTGGGAATCGGGACAGGATCAAGAACGCTGTTTGGAGAAGCTGCTTTGGGCAGTGGAGCAGTTAGGAGGAGATGCTGATCCCGGTCGCTTGAACAAAACAGCCGCACTGGTGATTCAAACGATGACAGGCCCGTGGCGCTTCTTCCACACGCCTGAACATATTTTTGAGGTGGGCGCATCGGGGGATGCTATTGAAGTCTTGGCGGCCTTATTTCATGATCTGGTGTACGTTCAGGTCGATCAGGGCGTTAGCGTCAATATCAGTGGCTATATCTCTGCTTTCGTGAAAGAAATCACGGGACAGTTGGTGATTCGCGATCGCACCGAGCTACCGAATGATCCCCTGTTTGACCTGGTGACGCACTTGTTTGGTTTTGTGCCTGAGGAGGTGCTAAAACCCGCTGCGGGCCAGAATGAATTTCTCAGTGCGCTCATTGCCGCTAAATCGTTGGAACACTCGCTTGAGGCAAGACACATTGCGCAGGTCGTTGCCTGTATTGAGGCGACCATCCCGTTCCGCAGTCTATCTGAGGCGGGTTTGAGTCCCAGCGATCGCCTTTACGCGCGGTTGCAAGAGACTAATGCCAGCATGGGCTTTGGTTGGGATGATGAGGAAGTGAGCTACATCGTCCGGCGATCGGTACGACTCGCCAATCGCGATGTGGAAAATTTTGCCTATCCTTCAGCCGCAGATTTCCTCGACAATACCTGGAACCTCTTGCCTGAAACTAACCATGACTTGACGAATGCCAACTCTTACACGGTGAGCGGCTACCGGAGTTCACTGCAAAAGATGGAAGGCTTCATGTACTTTCTGAAGCCCGAACTGGTGTTCCAGATATTTCAATCGGAACCGCCTGTAGAGGTGTATCAACAACTGATCGCACGAACCCAACGCAACCTGGAAGTAGCACGGCTCTATCTCGGCAGTAAGCTGCTGTCGATCGCCGTCATCGAGGCCCTATCACAGCGACTTGGACGCGATATTCCCCTGGCAACGATGATGGGTGAACTCTCGTCTCAGGGGCGATCGGTGGCGCAGCTAGAGAACTTTTTACCCTACGTGGTGATGACTGTTGCACCCAGTAACGCGATCGAAGAAGACGTGTTGAGCCTGGTTGAAAAAGGCCGTGGGCAATCATCCTCCTATGACATTAAAAATTCACCTGTAGCAACCTATATCATCAAATCGATCGGGTTCTCGGAGTCGCGACGGTTGCTTGTCCACGCGAAAGATTTCTTCAAAGGAACGCTGACCGCAGAAGCCTTTTTAGCTGCATGCGATCGCACCGTGGTTGACACGATTACAAACGGGATTTTGCAAGTGTTTGAAAGCCGCAAAGTAGCGATGCGCGGACTTCCTGTAGAAAGTAGTGTGTGAAGCAAAGGTAGAAAGTAGAAGGCAGAGGGCAGAAGGTAGAAGGGAAAAGGAAGGAGTGGGGAGTCGGTTAAAGGCAGATGGACAAAGGCTAAAGGGCTAAAGGCTAAAGGATGAGGGCTTAAAGGCTAAAAAGCTGATGGCTGACCGTTGAAAGCTAGAGAACTGACCGCTGATCGCTCTTTAATAGGACTTACGCAAAAGCGGTCATCTTTCGCCCCCTAGCCCCCAACTTTGGGGGAACCGTCTCAATCAAAGCCCCCAAGATTGGGGGTTTGGGGGCAAATGCGTAAGTCCTATTTAACTCAAAACTCAAAACTTCTCCGCTGATTGCTAAAGCAGTTATTGGTTTTTAGAAGAGAACTGATAGCTGACCGCTAAACGCTTTGCCTGATTGCGTCTTTTTCCTCCTGATTGATTGAAAAAGACGGCGTATGATCTTAATCCGGCCCCTTTTAGCTTGAATTACGCTACCATGATGAGATTGCTGTTGAGAGCATTGCCAGTCGTCAGTTGGGGCACGATCGT
Organism: Stenomitos rutilans; assembly: GCF_059505485.1. Classification (NCBI taxonomy): domain Bacteria; kingdom Bacillati; phylum Cyanobacteriota; class Cyanophyceae; order Leptolyngbyales; family Leptolyngbyaceae; genus Stenomitos; species Stenomitos rutilans. Next base: position 79,113 of record NZ_JCACKR010000049.1, on the reverse strand, counting down.
TGCCGCTATTGTCATTGCCAGCAACCAGTTCACCGCGAGCAGAGCGATCACCGCTGATCCACCCAGATCCGAGCCACCCAAAACGATACTGCCCGCTAATCTGCGTGAGACCAATATCTGGACACGGGCACTGGGAACGACCAAAATGCCTTCACCGTGGCGTGTAGCTCCCTGTGATAGCAAGAGCAAGGCTCCCCTACTTTGTGTCTATGATCAGAAAACCCTGGTAGGCACCGTAGAAATGGGTACGTTTCTCCTCAGCAGTCGGGCTGATCTGAAGCAAAAGCTGACAGATGCAGGGATTCCTGCTAAAGCAAACTACGCTGACCCACAATACCGCAGCCGGGTTTTGACGGCTCTTAGGGCATGGGTTGACGATTACTACACCACCTTTAGAACCGATCGCGCATCCGCATACGGCAAAACCATTACCTTCACAACTCAACCACCCACACAAGTCACGATCGGCAAACTAACCGGACTACACTACAGCTTTGCAGGGCTGAAGCAGAACAAGGACATTCACGAACGGCACATTGGTTACGTGGCCTTTGATGGCTCGACGCTTTACGTCATCACAACGGCGTTTGATGCCACATCTGAAACGGGCAAATTTAAGACGCTGGCAGACTTCCAGCGGTTTGAACCTCACCTCGCCAAGCTATTGCCCAAACTGCAATTGCCGATCGCTGCCTCAGCAAAGCCCTCGGTCGATCGTTAGTTCCTGACGCGATCGGAGAACGAAAACGCTAGCAGAGGCTATGGTTTCAAGCAACGTGGCTCTTTAGTAGCCTGAAGCAAGACGAGCATTGCTTTAGCTGCTCATATACAACACAGTTTCTGATGTTCTATCCCTTTTTCCATTCAGCTTCTGGAATACTGGCGCTTATCATGATGTTGCGTAAGGTGCCGATCGGGAGGCTTCTACCTTTGTGATAAGGCACGATCACTTGAAGGTTCCGTTCCAGATTTCGCCACTTTCGATGACTTCCTTTTTGAGACACCAACTCAAAGCCATACCTTGTCAAGATACGTTCTACATCAGCGGCATTCATCGGTCGGATACGAGTCATCCCACCAGAACCTCGCGTACAACCGCGCCTGATTTTAACTCGATTTGATCAGGTTCTAAGTAAAGGGTAATTGCTTCGCGGATGTTTTCTAAGGCTTCTTCTTCCGTTTCACCGGCTGATACACAACCAGGCAATTCTGGACACCAAACTGCCCAATCTCCCGTTTCAGGATCGGTTTCAAGCACAACACGCCATTTCATCTTATTGTCTCCTTGAATTGGTGATGGCTAAATTTCAAAACAATGCTTGAAACGCTTCATTTTGTCGAAGTCGATCGAAGTCTGGGTTGTATTTTGCCTCCAATCGACATCGACGAGGCGCATATTCAATCGCCCGTCGCAGAGATTCAATAGCTAAGGCATCATGACCCTGTAGAGCATAGCAACAAGCTTTACCGTAATGTCCTCCTTCATCCTCTTTCAAGTTGAGGGCTTGCTCACAAAGATCTAAAGCTTCTGCGTAGCGACCTACACGAGCCAAAACAATGCCTTGATTGGCTAAATATAAGGGTTCTTTTTTATCAAGATCCCTTGCTTTTTTGAGATTGCTAATAGCTTCTTCATGCCGTTGTAAAAAGCTCAAGCATAAACCTCTTGAGTTCCAGACACCAGTATCACCCTTTGTAACTTTTAATGCTTTGTCATAGCTAGTAAGTGCCTCTTCATATCGCCTTAGCTCCCGTAAGACATCACCTTGTCTTGCCCAAACTTCGTAGGCATCAGATTTGCATTCAAGCGCTTTGTCATAGCTACAAAGCGCTTCATCATAGCGCTCTAGATTTTCTAGAACATTCCCCCGGTCACTCCAAGGTTTGTAGTAATCAGGTTTGAGCTCAAGCGCTTTGTCATAGCTACAAAGCGCTTCATCATAGCGCTCTAGATTTTCTAGAACAAGACCTCGATTTCTCCAAGGGTAAGCATCAGGTTTGAGCTCAATTGCTTTGTCAAAGCTATCGAGTGCTTCCTCAAAGCGTTTTAGCTTTCGCAGTACAAGCCCTCGGTTATTCCAAATTCCATAGTGATCAGGTTCAAGACCAATTGCTTTATCAAAGCTATCGAGTGCTTCTTGAGAAAGGTCTAGGCTATCAAAAGCATCACTAATATCAAGGAAGAGAACACTGCTGAACTCCGGATAAGCCAAAGTAACAATTTTCTCCGCTTCCTCCTTTGCTTGTCTAACTAAAGTAAGTTGCTGATTAGGTTGGCATCGCACCATTTTGCTCATTAATCCCGCATACTTTGCCAATCCAGTGAGATGATCGGTTTTCCGAAAGCAGCTTTCCAGCGCTGACTCAATTTGAGCTTTAATTAATTCATTTTTTTGATTCTTAGCGGATTCAGGCTTTTCAAGGTTAAATTCATACTGATCTGGATGATTCCCGATCACTTGCCAGCCAAACATAATCGCCAATTGAATGCTGTCTAGAAACCGTTGCGTATCTTCAGGCAACAGTTTATTGTCTTTGGGCTCTGCTTCGGCGGCGACTGCAATGAAGGCGGAGATCGCAACATCGGGCTGTTTGAGGTGTGCGCCTTCAAAAAAGTAGGTGAGCAGTCGAAACTGTCCTTTATCTCTGTTAGCGAAAAGAGCATGATAGGCTGTTTCGGCAACATATCTGCGCCAATCTGAGTTTTCATATCTCGCTGGAGCAGGTTGATCGTGAGCGACTTCGTGATCTGCTAACTGCTGAAAGTATTGAGCTAATTGATCATGGACGTGACGAAAGCCTTGCTCGTCTACCTTGTGTTGTTCTGCGCGGATCACATCGCGTGCGACATCATCAATGCGATAGGTACCCCGAACTACAAAGTCTCGATCAATCAGCCAGTCAAACCAGTCAATTTGGGCTTCTGTTACTTGATTCTCAAGAGTTAAATTAGCCTCTACCAGATACTGAATCATTGGACGATCGAACCAGCGGCAGTGAGCTGCCAGGCGTACAGCTTGCTTCTGTATAGGAGTCAGTCCATCCAGTAGTCGATCGACAATTTCGTCGTTGTCGCGCAAAGCATTAAGCGATCGTCCATCTTCCTTCTGGTCTTTGATCAATTTAAGAAAATAGGGAAGCCCTTTTGATGCTTGCGTCAATCGGCGGACTTCGTTCGGTTTATCAATGCCGATCGCCCTTAAATATGCTTTTGTTTCACTCGGAATGAATTTCTCAAGCTGACGCTCATAAATTAGGTTCCAGTGATGCTGAAACATCCGCTGATAGCGTTTATTCTTCAGCGAGTAACGCCCTGCCATCACAATACGAACGGGGTAGGTTTGCAGCGCTGTGTCTCCCAGAAGGTATTTACACAGGAAGACATCAAAATCCGATGATGCCTTCTCGTAAGTATCGAGTTCTAACACAATGGGGTGTTGCTGCGCTTTCTGAATTACCCCTGCTGCAAAAGCTTGCGTCAGCTTAGGCAACGGGTCTAGCATTAGTTCCTGCAACTCACGCTTGTTCTTGGTTGCCCGATGCTGTTTCACCAACTGTTCCAGTCGATCCTTTTCCGACAAGGCCAACGATGCGACATCCACAACCCCCTCAGCCGCTTTACCAAATTGCTCCGCCGCTTTCTCTGACAGTTGCAATGAAGCAAGCATCTTGACGGCACCGCCAACTAGCTTTTTAACCAGACTCACCTGCTCTGCGCTGGCGGCACCTTTACCATCAGCAGATTCCGTTTCTAGTTTGTGCAGCGTCTCTCTGTACTTTTGGCATAATTCCGTAAACGTGTCGTCGCCCCAGCCATCATCCGGCAACTGCTTATACAGATGCTCCATGAGTGCCAGTGGGCTGTCTACTTTGGATGTAGAACCAAAAAAAGCTCTGGCAAATTTTGCGTCATTTGCATACGTTTCCCGCAATTTGTCTAAAAGAGTGGACTTACCAACGCCCCCGATACCATAAGCATAGAAGACCAGAGGGTTTACCTCCGGTTGTTTTAGTGCTTTGCCAAAATTGTCTAGCAGTTTTTGGGCTGACTGACGGGAGATATAGGGGTCTAAATCGGTCATATCAACGTTGACGGTTTATCTTTTCACACATTCTAGCCCTCCTATCACTGCGATCACCCTCTAACTCTCACCTTCCAATCCCTGAACTCGGAGCCTCAACCTTTTTGCTTGAAACGCCGACCTCGGAACCTGGAACGCCGACCTTTTAACTCGGCACTTCAAGCTTAGAACTCGGAACTTCGACTGTTTTGCTCCACTCATCGAGCTTTGTACTCGACTAATGCAGTTCTGAACTCGAAACGCCGAGCTTTTTGCTGCAACCGTCCAGCTCTGAACTTCAACCTTGGACTTCTAAAGCCAAAGGCTCAGGCCATTTACAAATCTTGCCTCGGTCTTTTTGCTTTCGCGTCGCTGGTGTATCTGCAATGGTGAGACAAACTTCGGTTTCCTATTCGCCTTTTCAACAACCTCACTTTTGTTCGTGCGACAATGCTCACAGGTGAAGACAAGCAGCAACCGCTATGAACCCAGACTTTGAGATGCGCCGTCTGTTGGATGTGATGCCAGCCTCTGGTCGCATGGCAACAAAGCTAGTCAGCAAACCAGAGCAACGGCTCGTGGTGGATAGCACCTTTCCCATGCCGTGGGTGCGCGATCGCCTCATCTGGATTAACTTTGATCTGTGGGATCGACTCTCTCGCCCTCAGCGCGATCTGCTCATTCTCCGCACCGTGAGTTGGCTGACAGGCGTGAAATGGTTTCGTCCCAGCCTCTATCAAGGTGTCGTGCTGGCAGGCGTTGTGGGCGGCATTGTAGAACTGGTGCAGGGCGATCCCGTTGGCATCATTGCCGCAGGTGGGCTAACCGCGATCGCAGGCACCCAGATCTGGCGAAGTAACCGCAGCACCCAAACCGAACTGGATGCAGACGAAGCTGCCCTGCGTGTTGCTCAACGTCGTGGTTACGAAGAAACCGAAGCCGCTCGCCATCTCCTGACCGCCATTGAAGCCGTTGCCGAGATTGAAGGTCGTCCGTTGAACTTTACCGAACTCTTGCGATCGCAAAATCTGCGATCCCTGTCTGGACTGTCACCCGTTGGAGTCCCCGATCGAGTGCGGCAGAATTGAGAAAGGGTACCGGGGGAGGCAGAGGAAGCAGGGGAGGCGCGGGGTAATTCGCAACTCAAAACTCAAAACTTTTAACTCAAAACTCCCTCACCCCTCACCCTGGTGAATTGTCTTCACCCACTTCAGCCGCTTAGGGCGAATTGCGAGGCGCATTGTTGTGACGGCAACTACTGGCAACCAGTGGAACATATACAGTGTGCCAAAAAGCGTGTGAAACAACAGTCGTAAAGATGAGATTAACTGCTGGCTCACTGCACTCCGCTTTGGTAAAAGTATCTCTTGCGCCAGTTGAGACGAATTTTTCACCTGCGATCGAATCTGCCGCAGTCCTGCTACAGTACCGAACACCGACAGCGCCAGTGTAAGCGTCGTTAGTGGGGTTACGAGCAAGGGACGATTGCGTAAAAGAGACATCAACAGATCCGGCACGATCGCCGTGGGCAGCAAATACTGAATCACCCAAAACATGAAGAGGTCGATCGTTTTGCGGGTGCCCATCCGGTTGCGCAGAATCGGCTGCCAATAATCTAGATAGCGCTGGTAGCCTCCCTCAGCCCAGCGGCTTCGCTGATGCCAGAGCGAGATCGCCCGTGTAACACCTTCTTCTTCAACGGCTGGTACCGCCATAAAATCAACGTCCCATTGATCGAGATGCAGCCGAAACGTGAGATCCAGGTCATCGGTGATCGTCGCTTCATTCCAGCCACCGCACCGTTCCAACGCTTCACGACGGACAAATTGACCATTCCCGCGCAATTCACCAATACCGCCGATCGCAATGCGCTGTCGCTGGTAAAACGAATCCAGTGCCATTTCAGCGACCTGACCACATGTCCAGCCGTTTTCAGACCCGTTGGAAACCGCTTTTCGGACCTGTACAGCCCCTAAGGCTTCGCGCTTAAAGAGCGGTAAGACCCGCAGCAGCATATCTTGCGAAACCTGGGCATCCGCATCAAAGACGGCAATAATTTCTCCCCTGGTCAAAGGCAACACCTGGTTTAACGCACCTGACTTGCCGCCGCTAGCATTGGCTGAACGGTAAAAGACCCGTAACTGCTCATACTGCTCTGTCAGTTCTTGGAGTAAGAGAGGGGTCTTATCGGTACTGTTGTCATCAATTACCCAAAGCTCATAGCATTGAGCCGGGTAATTCAATGCGCATAGTGTTTTGACTAGTCGAGCAATGACCGCTTCTTCATTCTTCGCTGCCACCAGAATGGAAACCAGAGGAAACACATCCTCCTCTGTATCTAATAAAGGGCCAGGGACAGGCAACGGACGTGACAGCAAAATTCTGACGGCCTGAATACTCATCAACGTTGTCAAGCCAATGATGACCCAATACCCCCACGTCACAAGGTGCAGCGCGATCGTGCCACTCCAAATGCAAACCAGCGCCACCGCTGCTCGTCTTCGTCGGTTTTCACCGCGATCGGGTTGATGAGATGCGCCGTCTGCTTCAGGCAGATCAGAGCGATCGCCTAACAACGAGTGAAGCGGTTCAAGCTCGCTGTAGGAATCGTTTTCGGGCCAGGAACTCTCCGGCATAAGTTACTTGATTCAACCACCAATATTTGTCTAAACCTTTGAAGAAGCTCGGAATCAGATAACACCAAACCGTGCAGCCTTCACACACGGCTAGCTTACCTTGAGATTGCCGATAGTCCTCTACAATTTCGGACTGCTTGTACAAGTCGTAAAGCCGCCCGTTAATGGGCAAGCCCGTCTGAGCAAAGTGATAGCAAGGCAACAACAGTTCGTCGTGCGGCGAAATGGCAATCACAGCATCCACCGCTTTACAACGAGGTTTGCTAGTATCATTCCCACCAGCCTCAATAAAGGCGAGTGCTGCTTTGTTATAGCCCACATTGCTGTACTGTTTTGCCGCCGCCTCGATCGCTGTCACCAGCTCTGGTGTAGGATTCTTCTTCGAGTTGTAATTGCTGTGTGCGGTAAACGCTGGATTAAGCCAAACCCGCGCTCCTATCTGCTGTCCCAATGCGGCTACTTCACCAATGCGCTGGTAGTTCTGCGCCGTTACCGTATGATTCAGCACCGGAAATTCGCCTAGCGAGTGTGCGATTTGAACGGACTCAACCAGAGTGTCAAAGATTTTCACCCCTCTCGAATGATCATGGGTTTCAGCATCAGCACCATCCAACGAGAAGTTGAGAAAATCGACTAACCCCTGCATCTCTTTGGCACGCTTGGGATAGAGGATGGTATTGGTGGTCATGCTCGTCACAAACCCTTGCCGCTTGGCTTCGGCAAAGACCTGTGCCACATCTTTCCGCAACAACGGCTCGCCGCCCGTAAAGTCTACATACTTCACGTTGAGCCGTCTGAGATCTGCCAAATTTTGACGAATCGTGTCAAAATCTGCCTCTTGCTTAGGCTCTAGCGCCCAGATGTCACAGAAGTGACACCGAGCATTACATCGGTAGGTCAGGTAGTAGTTTGCAACCAGAGGTGCCATAAAATATCTAACGTTTAGTCCCCACTGAACTCACAATAAGTCGATCGGGTAAGGAAGACAAGCATTTAACTATAGAGTATTTTCAGGGGAATCGTTGGCAGGCTGTTGTTTAGCTCACTGGCTGCTTAGAACAAAAGCATAACCGCTAGAGGCTTGCAGACGTGTGGTCATAAGCTACGACAAGGAGGGTTATCCCATGATTGCTAACAGGTTACTGTCTGCTTTTTTTGGGGCATACTGAACTATCGCAACGTGAGCAGATCGACGTACTTTAGGAAGATTGAGCATGTCCATCGACAAACTTCAACCCGCCGCTAACCAACATGTAGGCGTTTACGTGCCCTACTACCCACAGGCAGCCAAGCGATCGCACCTGCCCCTGGCAATTAGCCTCTACCAAAAAGGGGCATTAGAAGGTCAGCGGAAGATTGAAGGTGGCGAAAGTATCCCCTTCATTGCCACATGGAGTGTGTCAACCTTACCTGCTGACTTGACCCGTTGCCGCATCCAGTTTGATGGCAACGCCGATCTCAGCTACGAACTCATGATGGCGAATTTTGAGTTCATTGATTTTCTCATTGACGTGATTCTCAACTTTAAACGCGCTCACCTGGCAGACTTTTCGCAAGCGTTCTATCGTAAGCTCATGCGGTATGACGAGTAGAGAGGAGGCTAGGGAAGCAGGGGAGGCTAGGGAAGCTAGGGAGGCAGGGGAAGCAATTCAAAACTCTTTCTCCGCTCCTCCATTTCCCTTTGCTATCTTATCTTCCTCCGCTCCCCCCGCTTCCCCCGCTCCTTTTGCCCCGTTTTTCTCATGGATATTCTCCAGATCCTTAAAGACGACTACCAGCGCTTTCCAGACGAGCAGACGTACAGCATCTACGCTGAGGATGTGTACTTTAAAGACCCAACGAGTGAGTTTCGGGGGGTCGATCGCTACCAAAAAACGATCGCCTTTATCCAAACCTGGTTTCGCCACTGTCGGATGGATTTGCACCACATCGAGCAAACAGGTGACATCATTCGCACTGATTGGACGTTGAGTTGGCAGACACCTCTCCCCTGGAATCCTCGCATCACCATTCCTGGCTGGAGCGAACTCACGCTAGATGCTGACGGTTTAATTGCCTCTCACGTTGATTACTGGCAATGTTCACGCTTGGACGTGTTGAAGCAGCACTTTCTGCCGAAAACTCGATAAAGTAAAAGAACGTAAACAATTCTCAGCAAAGGTTCGATCGCCATGCGCGTAATTTTGATGACGGGCAAGGGGGGCGTAGGCAAAACCTCCGTTGCAGCGGCGACTGGACTACGCTGTGCCGAACTGGGCTACCGTACGCTTGTTCTCAGCACCGACCCCGCTCACTCTCTGGCAGACAGTTTTGACCTGGAGTTGGGACACGATCCTAAACTGGTGCGTCCCAACCTGTGGGGAGCTGAACTGGATGCCCTAAAAGAATTGGAGGGGAATTGGGGTGCAGTAAAGCGCTACATCACCCAAGTTCTACAAGCGCGTGGTATGGAAGGCGTGCAGGCAGAAGAACTCGCCATCCTCCCCGGCATGGACGAGATCTTTGGTCTAGTGCGGATGAAGCGCCATTACGACGAAGACGAATACGATGTGCTGATTATTGACTCTGCTCCCACTGGCACCGCATTACGGCTACTGAGCCTGCCAGAGGTGGGCGGCTGGTACATGCGAAAGTTCTATAAACCGTTTCAGGGTATTTCCGTTGCGTTGCGTCCGCTGGTAGAGCCGCTGTTTCGACCGATCGCAGGCTTCTCTCTCCCCGACAAGGAGGTAATGGACGCGCCCTACGAGTTCTACGAGCAAATCGAAGCGCTGGAAAAAGTGCTGACCGATGCCACCCAAACCTCGGTACGGCTGGTCATGAACCCCGAAAAGATGGTAATCAAAGAATCGCTGCGTGCTCATGCCTACCTGAGCCTGTATAACGTGGCAACCGATATGGTCGTAGCAAACCGTATCCTTCCCAATACGGTTTCTGACCCCTTCTTTCAGCGCTGGAAAGAGCAGCAGCAGCAGTATCGGCAAGAAATCCACGCAAACTTTTCGCCACTGCCCATCAAAGAAGTACCGCTGTATTCCGAAGAAATGTGCGGACTGGCAGCGCTCGATCGCCTCAAAGATACCCTCTACCCCAACAACGAAGATCCGGCACAGGTTTACTACAAAGAAACCACACTGCGAGTCGTACAAGACAAGCAGCAGTACAGCCTTGAGGTCTATCTACCCGGCGTTGAGAAACATCAGATCGAGCTAAGCAAATCCGGCGATGAGCTAAATATTCGCATCGGCAATCACCGTCGCAACCTGGTCTTACCCCAAGCATTAGCCGCCCTCGAACCTGCGGGAGCCAAAATGGAAGACGACTATCTCAAAATTCGCTTTGCCGATGCGGTGAGGGTTTAGAGATGCTGGGGCGATTGCTGCTTGGAGCGATCACACTAGAATAGGGGCAACTCCGGCTCATCGGTGAACCTGGGGAGGGTTGAAATCATTCGGCTACCTGCAATGACAACTACGATCCAAAAGCTAACATTCGAGGCATACCTTGCCTATGATGACGGGACAGATACCCGTTACGAACTCGTTAATGGGGAGTTACGCCCAATGAGTTTGGGAATGGGAAAGCACGGAGCGATTACGGAATTTATCAACGACCAATTTAAGAGCGAAATTAGCCGAGTAGAATTTTCGTGGACAGCTAAGGATATGCGGGTTGGGGTACGCTCTCCTCGCGGAGGACGGTGGGACACGTCACGCAGTCCTGATGTCACCGTGTTGTCAATCGCGCAATGGGACGCAATGGTAGATCGCGAAGCTGTGATTACTCTCAACGAGCCACCACCATTGCTAGTCGTCGAAGTAGTAAGCGAATCGACGAAATCGGCAGACTACCGCGCTAAGTACAGTGAATACAGCGTTCTAGAGATTCCTGAATATTGGATTGTTGATCCGTTAGAAGGAAAGGTAACCATCTGCCAGTTGAACGAAGGTCGCTATGATGAGGCTGTCTTTGTAGACGAAGCGTTGATTGAATCTCCTACCTTTCCCGCTTTACGATTAACAGCGGGTCAAATACTCGCAGGAAAACTGTAACAGCCGCGATCGCTCTCTTACGTGAAACTGAACTGCGATCGCTCCTGTGCGTCTCAATTGTTGTCTAAACCGCTGTAGCCCGATTACTTAACCAGCGTTGAAACGATGTTTGACTTTCTCTGGCGGCTGCTCCAGAATCAGGTTCTTGGTGCTTATATCTTCAAGCTGCTTCCAGTGGATGCCACTGCTACCACGGATGAAACACCAGTTGTTGCGCTCTTTGATCGAGCCATGTAGGAGGCGAGGATACCACGCTAATAGTGATGGCGCTACTTGAGAAATGAGTTGAGGTTACCGTTGGTAGGGCACAAACCGATTCAAAACACTGACGCTGAACTGCCCGATCGACAAGGGTTTGCTCACTTCATGCTCAAGGAAATCTACGAGCAGCCAGAGGTCGTGCGTCGATGTCTGGCGGCGTATCTCAAGCCTGATTGGGATGGCCAGGATGCCTCAGTGCTGTCCACTCCCTTTAATTTGGCGCTACCAGAGCAGGTATCTGCTAATGTGGCAGAGATTCAGATTGTAGCGTGTGGCACCAGTCGTCATGCAGGCTTAGTCGCGCAGTATTGGCTAGAGCAACTGGCGGGCATTCCTACCAGAGTGCGATCGGCTTCCGAATTTGTCTCTGGCCCGTTTCCGTTAAGGGCCAATACACTCACGATCGCCGTCACTCAGTCAGGTGAAACGGCAGATACGTTAGCTGCGATCGCGGTGGCAAAACGGCGATCGCCCTCAGATGCCTCCTTGCAATCCTGGTCACTCGGCATCACGAATCAGCCAGAAAGTTCGCTATCTAAAGCAGTTGATTACATCTTTCCAACGCTAGCTGGGGTAGAGATTGGCGTTGCGGCTACTAAAACCTTTTTGTCTCAACTGGTAGTGTTTTGCTGTTTGGCGTTGGAGTTTGCCCTCCGTCGTCGTGCGCTGTCAGTTCAGGACGCGATGCCATTGATCGGTGCGCTGCGATCGCTGCCCGACCAGATCGAAACACTGCTTAACCAACAGCATGAACCCATTCAAATGCTTGCCAAAATCATTGCTGACACAAAGGATTGCATTGTTTTGGGACGAGGCATTAATCATGCAATCGCCTTAGAAGGCGCACTCAAACTGAAAGAAACGACCTACCTTCATGCTGAGGGTTATGCAAGCGGTGAGTTTATGCACGGCCCGATCGCGCTGCTGGATGCGACCGTCTCTGTGATTGCGATCGCGCCTGCTGGCACTGTTTATGCCTCAATGCTTGCCAACGCTCGGAAGGTAAAGGCCAATAGAGCGCCTCTGATTGGTATTACCAATGCTTCCACGCAAGCTGATCACGCCATGTTTGATCATTTGCTGACTGTACCCGCAACCGATGAAAGGCTTTCACCCTTGCTCACCGTCATTCCCCTGCAATTGTTGGCGTATGCGATCGCCGTGCAGCGCAGCTTTGATGTCGATCGACCCCGCAACATCACCAAAACGCTGCTGACGTGAGTGCGATCGTGGTCTTTGGGTTGATGTCTGCTCGCAAGCGATTTGTCACAATGAGCGAAGATGGAGCCGCTTCAGTCGAGACAGCTCAAGCAGAGGCAGGGAAGGGGGACACTTGGATACTTTAACTAGTTTGCTGCTGGGTGTGAGCTTGAGCGCTGCTTGTGGGTTTAGAGTCTTTGTACCACTGTTGGTTGTGAGTACAGCGGCGATCGTCGGTCATCTAGACTTACCAGCAAATGTTGCATGGGTTGGTACGGATCATGCCTTGATTACGTTTGCGGTTGCCAGCAGTTTAGAGGTCGCTGGTTACTACATCCCCTGGTTTGATCATCTACTCGATACAGTTGCCACACCACTGGCGATCGTGGCAGGTACCATTGTGACGGCTGCGACTGCGTCAGATATGAGTCCGTTGGCACAATGGACGCTGGCCGCGATCGCGGGTGGAGGAGCCGCCGGACTGACTAAAGGTTTGTTAAACTTGCTGCGTATCGGCTCGACAGCAACATCTGGTGGTTTGACCAATCCCATTCTCTCGACGATCGAGCTAATGGCATCCATTGGCTTGACTATGCTGGCGATTGCCTTGCCCACGGTCTCTGGTATTGCAGTGCTTACAGTGCTGCTGTTTGTTGGCTACAACGTTTGGCGCTTCTTCAATAAAGATCGGTATCAGTCAGGCGCGATCGATAAAGCAACATCGTCATGATCGTGCCGCTGTCTTGCCGTTGCGTTAGTTTTGAGCGGTAGCCAAAAGGCTTGCATTTATTACCGTTGAGCGATGGATGGATTAACCTGGCGGCAGTAGTCGATCGACAAGCTGAGCCTGACGCTCTACTGTCGCTGCCAGGCGGGCAATGCTTTCATTCTGCTGCGTAGCCGTTTCAGCAATACGTTCCAGGCTTGCCGCTTGCTCTTTCACGATAATTTTTAATTCCGAAAGGTCTACTCTCAGTTCAGAAAAGCCACCCCTCAGTTCTGCGAACCCTTCTTTGAGTTCTGCGAACCCTTCTTTGAGTTCTGCGAACCCAGTGGTTACAACCTCAGTGAGGTGTCCAATCTGGTCTGTGAGGAGATCAAGCTTGTGATGTCCTAACGCTTGCGACTGCAAAAGAGCGTCGAGCAATTGTTGAGTGCTGGGTTGGGGTGGGTCGGTCGTCATCTTACACGTATCAATCATGTCCAGCAGGTGTGACTAGATTGTAGCGGCAAAGCTCTAGATGGCAAGCGATCGGTGTTTCATCCCCATCCCTCATCCCTCATCCCTATCTACCCAAACCGACCTTCCACATAGTCTCGTGTGCGTGTTTCGGCAGGCTGCATAAAGATCTGAGAGGTTGGCCCAAATTCCACCAGTTGACCAATCCGGCTTTCATCGGTGCTAAAAAACGCCGTGTAGTTAGACACGCGAGAAGCTTGCTGCATATTGTGGGTGACAATGACGATCGTCAGTTCTTGCCGCAGCGTGTGGATGAGTTCTTCGATTTTCATGGTGGCGATCGGGTCAAGCGCAGAGCAAGGCTCATCCATCAAGAGTACTTTGGGCTTTACTGCCAGCGCACGGGCAATGCACAAGCGTTGTTGCTGCCCACCTGATAACCCCAAGGCAGATTTGCCCAGATTGTCTTTCACCTCATCCCAGAGTGCGGCTCCTCGCAAGGCAGACTCCACCATTTCATCCAGTGACGCACGGCCCGGACGACCAAACACGCGCACTCCATAGGCAACGTTGTCATAGATGCTCATGGGAAAAGGGTTTGGCTTTTGAAACACCATGCCAATTTTGCGTCGTAGGCGATTGAGATTGACCCGTGGGCTGTAAATATTCTGACCGAAAAACTCAACGATGCCATCGACACGCACCTTTGTTTCGAGTTCGCTGATGCGGTTTAGCGCTTTGAGGAAGGTGGATTTACCACAGCCAGAAGGCCCAATAATTGCGGTTACTTGCTCCTGGTGAACATCCATTGAGATGCTTTCTACAGCTTTTTGACTGCCGTAGTAAAAGCTCAGGTTTTTCACGCTCAAGGCAGGGCTATCCGTGGCGATTGACGCAGCAGTATCAACAGGGTGCATGAAACATTCGTCCTCACTGGATGAGATAGTCTAGCGGTTTGGCAAGCGTTTACGGGTGATGAAGCGAGAGAGAAGATTGGTCAGCAGAACCATACCGACTAAGATCACCGACGCACTCCACGCAAGCTGGTTTTGTTGAACATACGCGGAATTGGCGTAGTTGTAAATCATCACTGATAGCGAGGGTGCTGGCTGTAATAAGCCTTGCGACCAACCTTGCGTAAACAGAGCCGTGAAAATAAGCGGTGCCGTCTCACCTGTTGCACGCGCCACAGCCAACAGTACACCCGTAGTAATGCCTGCTAAAGCAGTTGCAACGACTGTACGCGTCGTTTGAAAGGGGTTAGCACCCAGTGCAGCAGAGGCAAGCCGTTGCTGCATGGGGACAAGCTTCAAGGCTTCTTCAGCAGTCAGCACCACGATCGGTAGCATGATGACAGCCAGCGCAAAACTACCCGCCAGTGCCGAAAATTTGAAGTTCAGCACAATGACAGCATAAGCAAACACGCCCACGACGATCGACGGGACACCGCTGAGAACCAGGATCAAGAAGCGTACACCCTGTGCAAGCGGCGACTGCTTCCCAAACTCCGACAGGTAAATGGCGGTCAGCAGCCCAATTGGAACGCTAATCAGGGTTGCAATGCTCACCATCATGACCGTACCCTGGATAGCATTGGCAAAGCCATTTGGCACGCCTTCTAAGCCAACTGGTGCCGGAAGCGAGGTCAGCACCTCCCACTTGAGATGAGGCGCACCTTCCCACAAAATTTTGAGGAGGATTGCCAGCAGCGGCAACAGCGCGATCGCGGTGCCCAAGAAGGCAAGCAGCGTCATGCCATTGCTTAAAGCGCGACGGCCAGCGGGTAGCGGTGCTGTTAGCTCTAACGCCTCATTTTTCATAGCCGCCTCATTTTCCATAGCCCAGTACCCGCACCATCAAAATTGCCAGCACATTGATTACCAGCGTCAGCACAAACAGAATCAAGGCGAGATACATCAGTGAGCCAATGTGCAAGGGATCGAGCGCTTCGCCAAATTCATTTGCCAGCAGTGCCGGGATGGTGTACCCCACATTGAACAACGAAGGGCTAATCTGCGCGGAATTACCAATCACCATTGTGACCGCCATCGTCTCACCCAACGCGCGCCCCAATCCCAGCATGGCGGCTCCCAAGATGCCCGATACCGATGACGGCAGAATCACCCCAAAAATCGTTTCCCAACGCGTGGCTCCCAGCGACATGGAGGCGGCACGCAGATCGGACGGAATCGCCAACAGCACTTCGCGGCTAATGGCCGCGATCGTCGGCAAAATCATAATCGCCAAAATCACCCCAGCTGCCAGCATGCCAGACCCAAAGGGCTGCGTGCTAAATAGGGGAATCTGCTTGAAGTGGTGGTAAAGCCAGAGCTGAATCGGCTGCAAAAACGGCACCAGTAGATAAATGCCCCAAAGACCAACGATGACGCTGGGAATCGCGGCAATGAGTTCCACCAAAAAGGCGATCGGCGATCGCACCCAGGGCGGCAGAAAATTTTCGCTGGTGACGAGTGCCACTGCCAGACTGATGGGAAGGGCTAACGCCAGGGCGATCGTCGAACTCACGACCGTGCCAAAGATGTAAGGCAGCGCCCCAAATTTCACATTGGCAATGTCCCATTCCTGGCTGGTCAAAAAGCCGAGGCCAAAGGCTTGGATAGCAGGTTGGGCCTGCTTAAAAATCACCCATCCCATCCATAGAAGCGTTAGCACCGTGATGAGTGCAAACCCACGGGTTAACCAGAGAAACCCCTGATTAAGCCAGGAGAACATGCCATCGGTTGCCATAATGTCTGCGCCGCGATCGGTGGACATTTGGCTGGTCGAGAACGTGTAAGCAGATTGAGGCGGTTCGGCTGAACTCATTGGGTGGAAAGTGAGGAGTGAACGGTGAGGGGCGAAGCGACTTGCAAGAGAGTGATGTCTGTTGCTGCCGATAATCTGTTGCTGCCGATAAAGAGTCAGAAGCTGAGTTTCTGCTGATGCAGAGGCATACCAAAGGCTAAATCCGGTTAAAAAACTGAGTGAAAACATCTTTCGGCCAGGAACCATCTCCATGAAGCAATCAACAACCTGAAAGCGTCCTCCAGATCAACCAGAGGACGCTTCAAGCTGTGAATGGGTCGATCGCACCTATGGCTTCACGTTCGCGTTCACATCACTCACGATGCGCTTTGCGTCTTTAGCAGGAATCCGCACATAATCAAGGCTCGCGTTGAGATTCTGCCCGTCGTTCAACACCCAGTTCACAAACTTTTTAATCGCCGCTGCTTTTTCAGGGCTGTCGTACTGTTTGTAAACCATCAACCAGGTCAATCCAGCGATGGGGTAACCATCATTAGGATCACCTACAAACACGCGATTGTTTTCAGGGAACTGTACAGTAGACAGCGCCTTGTTTGTGTCGCGGATGGAAGGGGGCAAGAATTGTCCTTTTTTGTTTTCTACCAGTGCGGTCTGGATTTTGTTCTGCTTGGCGTAGGCATACTCAACGTAGCCGATCGTGCCTTCAGCATTGCTGACTTCCTTCGCCACACCAGGATTGCCTTTACCCTTCAGCGGACTTCCGGGCCACTTAGGAGCGGTGCCAACACCAACCTCAGATTTGAAGGAGGGGCTAACGGCGCTCAGATGGTTTGTGAAGATAAAGGAGGTACCGCTACCATCGGCACGCACGACAGGCTTGATCTCAGAATCGGGAAGCTTTGCACCGGGGTTAATTTTCGCAATTCTGGGGTCGTTCCACTTCTTGATCTTGCCTGCAAAAATGTCAGGCAAGACATCACGAGACAGCTTGAGGTTAGGTACAAAGGGGAGATTATAAACCACGGCAACTGCACCACCCGCAGTGGGAACGAGGATAACGCCTTGCTTGACCTTTTCGATCTCAGCATCGGTCATGGCAGCATCGCTACCACCAAAGTCAACGGTGCCCGCAATCACCTGACGAATACCAGCACCGCTACCGACACCCTGATAGCTCACGTCAATATCGGGATTGGCTTTCTTAAATTCAGCGATATAACGCTCATACAAAGGAACTGGGAAAGTCGCTCCAGCGCCCGTCAAGGGGACTGCCTGCGCGATCGCAGTTAACAGTGGCCCAAGCGCGATCGCGGCAGTTACGGCTGAGGCAGTAACGGCGCGACGGAATGCAATTGCAGGAAATGCCATTTTGCCTTGTCCTCACAAAGAGACTTAATTGTTAGATTGGGTAACAATGACAACCGTACAACTACAGCAGTTAAGTGAAAACCAAAGAAGCTGTAACAGCAGGTTAAGGTTGATTAAACGTTAGTTTAAGACACTCTCCCTATCGGCATATTTTGTTTCAACTCAATGTTTCTGGTCGGCTCGCTTTAACGTGCTGTATGAACATTTCTCGCTCTTCAAGCAACACGATTAGAGGCTGAAAAGCCTTGCTATAAGGTGATTGTCATAGCATCCGGTGAAATTGTGGAGGAAGAGTTATAGTGCTTATATCTCTTTTGTTAACGGTTTATACTGGCGATCGACCCACCCATTGCAGCATTGGGCTACCCTGAATGATCTCTTTACAAAGTCAAGTCAATCTATTTTGCAAAGCGTTAGAGCGATCGCGTTCGTTATTGTGAATTGTGCCCTGATCCACGTACTATTTAGCTAGTTCAATCGGAGTGAAATGTCTTGAGGTTTGCGCTTCTACCAACCATTGTGGTGCGATGACCGTGACATTCAGCGTTGACGCTGCTGACGGCTAACGTCTTCATCAATGGCGCGATCGCAGATTCAGCCCGTCCCTTTCCCTTTGTTGCTTTCTACACGGCGTTCCTTGCTGCAATCATTTTTATGACCACCATTCCAGCCTTAAAGCAGTTGCCTGCGCCTATACGATTGCTTATCCGACCGATGCTGATTGCGGCGATCGGCCTACACGCACTGTTGCTCTTCACCCCCCTACCGTCTGAGCAGAAGCCCAAGAAAACGGACGATAAGGAAAACCCCGTCAAAATCACGCAGTTACCCACAGCCAAACCAGCCGCTAAGGCACGCCCCAAACTGGCAAAACCCTCACTGCCAAAGATTAGTCGCCCCAAACCTGCGATCGCGCCTCCGGTGCAAAAGACTCCAGCAACGTCGCAACGGACAGCAGGCGCTACGTCCAGTGATGCCAAAAACCCCTTTGCTGATTTTCCCCATTACCCTGGTGCAACCCCTTTCCAGAACCTCGAAAACTTGCGGGTTGCAGACAGTGCGTCTCCAGCTTCGGTGGTCGCTCATTTTCGTAAGGCGTTGCCTGTCCAGAAATTCACCCTTAGCGATGAACCGGAGCAAAATACATTCAAGGTATCCAAGGGGGGTGTCAGCTACTACCTCAGTGTTGTAGAAGACGGTTCACAGACGTTCTACTTGCTTGGCCCCGATAAGTTAGACAAAGACAAATTGGCGAAAATCAAGAAGGGGGATGTGGTTGGCATTCCCAAAGAATTAGGTGACATTGCCAAGGAGCTTGACGCAACGTACAGCACCTCGTCCGATAATTCTGCCACCTCGTTCGACCTGCCTGATCCTGATGCCTTTCTTGAACCGGACAAAGATAACCCTTCAAACCAGGTGTACGTGGATGGGATCTTTGAGACACGGGTGATTGAAGGGCAGCCAGCCGCACAGGTTTACCAGACGTTGCAATCTGTCTTGAAAAAATTTGAGAGTGCTACCGAGTCTGGCTCCTACGGGGGTGGTTCACTATACGAGCTGAAGAAAGGCAAATTTACAGGCTATTTGAACCTGGTGCCCGGTAAAGCAGGCGGCACTGTGGCTGTGATTTGGACAAAGAAGCCAAATTAACGGGGCAAACCTGATATCAGTTGGAATTGCGCCAACCTCGGAGGTTTTAACCAGACATCAGGCATCATCACTAAATGTAGTGGCCTAAACCTCCAAGGTTTTGGTCAAAATGTATAAGCCCTGGATTAGATTGAAAATGCGACATATGTAGTAGGGAACAATGCCCTATCTCTACGATTATTCGATCGCCAGGGAAACGCGATCGCCGCCGATATCACGCAGCGTACCTAACACCTGCACCACTTTCTCATATGTAACCCCCTTATCCGCCTTGAGAACAACCGTCCCCTTCGGGTTCTTTTGCAGATAGGTCACAATAAGTTGCGCCAGTTGAGTATCCGATACGGGGGTGTTGTTCATCAACACCTGCCCCTGGCGGTTCATGGCAATAATAATTGGCTCAATGGGTTTTTCTTTGCTAACGCCTTTGTCCGTGCTGGGTAGCGGCACATCAACCGCTTGAAAGCTAGTCAGCGTCATCGAAACGATAATGAAAAAAGTAAGGACGGTCAAAATCACGTCCATCATCGGCACCAGATTGGGTTCCGGCATCTGAGAGCCTTGCTGCTGTGCTTTAAATTTCATGACACGCTCTGGACAGAATCTGGCTGGACAATGCTGACAGGAAAGAAGGCTGAAGCAATGACGGCTAGGAATGACCGCTGACAACCGGATCGGACTTTGACGCGATCGCCCGATCGCCATTTAACTGCCCCGCTTCATACCAGACGTGGCGGTAAATTACCTCAAGTTCACTGCCAATCTTGGAAAAATACTCGATCTGCTGCGTTTGGAGTGTGACAAACACCCGAAAGGCCGCCAGCGCAATAATCGCGACCACCATCCCAGCCGCCGTAACAATCAGCGCTTCGCCAATGCCCGCTGCGGCTTTGGACGTGTCAGCCCCTGTGCCACCCCCGCCAATATTTAAATTACTGAACGTGCTAATCAAACCAGTCACGGTTCCCAGTAGCCCCAATAGGGGCGCAAGCGCAACCACCGTTTCGAGGAGTTTATCGCCCTTCCGCATCCGCACAAATTCTTGATCGCCTGCGGCTTCCATCGCCAGCCGAAAGGTTTCGGGTGTGGGGTGCTGGAGTTTGAGCGGTGCCAGCAAAAAGCGACCGATCGGTAATGTCTGGTTGCGCTCAGCGATGAGCCGTGCGTCGTCAAGGCTATAGCGAGCGGCTTCTAGCACATCGTGGGCGATGCGATCCTCACCGCGAGAGAGTTTGAACCAGAACCAGGCCCGCTCTAGCGCACAAGCAAGCGTCGCCACAGATAACCCAGCCATTGGGATCATGACTGGGCCACCATCTGATAACAATTCAAATAACGTAGAAGACATCTTAAAGGCTTGGGAACGACCGTTCTGCTGGAGAATCTGGGATTGAACACAGTCCTCCCGTTAGAATAACGGACTTGCAGAGGGGGTCTGGTTAACGTCAGGTTAATAAAAGTCAACACAACTTTGAAGATGCAAATCTTGCCGCGAAGCGATCGCCTCACTAAGGCAGAAGGCAGGGAGTGGGGAGTCGGGATGCGGAGGGAGCTAGGGAAGCAGGGGAAGACGGAAATTTAACTCAAAACGTCTACCCTGATCGCTAAAGCAGTTGTTGGTTTTTAGAAGAAGGCTACGGCTGACTGCTGACCGCTCTTTAACTCAAAACGCAAAACTCAGAACTGGTATTAGTTTGCCTGCGCAATCTCTCCCGGTTTCGGCTGAGACAAATCCTGAAAAATAATGCTGTTAGCAACTTTTTCGGCAGGGGGTTTGTCTGCCACTTTATCTTGCGGTTCGTCTTCTTTGCGACGTGCCAAGGCTTGCTGCTGGTAAGTGCCTAGCGCTCGTGAGATCGCAGTCAGGCGTCGATTTTGATCGTGGCTGATCCCATCTTCTGTATTACCCAACCCAGGAGCTTCCCAACGATTTCGCCGTGGGTTCCAGTAAGACTGCGTGCGTGCCCAGAGTACCGCATCAGACCCTGTAAGACCGCGATCGCGCGCTTTCTTCAGCCATTCAATGTATCCAGGCGTATCCAACGCAGCCAGAGGAGCCTGATTTGCCAAGTCAATGGCGTTCAGTTCTTCTTCTAGCGATAGGTTCAAGCGGTGTGAGTCTGCTCTTTGGCGAATCACATCTGCCTGCTGCTGTAAGCGCCGAAGTTGCCTCTCATCAGCTTCTTCCGGTGATTTCGCCCCATGCTGGTAAGAAAAACTACCTAAATTCCAAACTCCATTACCGGGATCAGAGTGTCCGTAGTAGGCGCGGGTTTTGCTGCCGTCGGCTGTGCGCGTGCCTTCTGCATGACCCACGGTACGGGCAACCAGAGAGTCTGAGCCACCTGCAAAAATATCGCTGCCCTGTTCAGTCGCAACATCTGGTGTGGGACTCTCCTTCAGAGCAACTGGTTTGGGCGCTGGAGGGCTTGGTGAGGCGGCAGGTGGTGCAAAGCTGAGGGCGGACGAAGCAGGGGTTGATGGCGGGGCTGGCGCTGCCTCCGACTGTTCGATCAGTGCAGAGGCAACGGAGCTGGATGGCGTATTTGCAGTCAACGAGAAATCGATCGCACCGCTCTCATCGGCCTGTGCTGCCTGATGGACGGTTGAGAGGAACGCAAGCAAACTAAAAGCAACCAGGGAAGAGACTTTCATGCGGGGAAGCAACGGTAATAAGGATAAGAGCAGAGTCTTTAGTTGTTGTGAATGGTCAGTCGTTGTGAATGGTCAGCAAGCTAATACCAATTTGAATTGAAAATGCGACACATCCTGTAGGGGCAAGGCAACGCCTTGCCCCTACCCACCGATTGATCTGTAGCCGTCATTCTTTAAATCGGTATAAAACGTTGCCAATTGCACGTTTCAATTGATCGCGCACCATCTAAGATTTCTTCAGCGTGCGTTCCAGGATGGCTTTGGCAGGTTCAACAATGGCCCAGGTGCCGTTGGGCTGTTTGCGCAGAGTTGCGAACTGAAGCAGGGTACCACTGCCGATCGCATCGCCCTGATTGACTATCCTGGGGCGTGCATCCTTCAAACCACACAGGCGAAACAGATAAGCAGGCACATCTGGGCTAGAAAAAATGAGGCATTGATGCTGATCGAGTTGGGTGCGACCGTCAAAAGGGGCATAGACGCTGTTGCCATTGAGAGCAATAGAAATGTCTCCTAACCCACCGAGAATGCGGCGATCGCCTAAGACATCGCCTGGCTGAAGTTCCCACGTTTGGTAAAGCTTGATATTGAGAGTGGAAGAATTGCTCGGCGCACGAGCACAGCCAAACGGTAAGAGCAACAGGGCAATGCCTGCGATCGTCCCTTTCAAAACAGCCCCTCGCAACCTTGCTCCTCTCAGAATGAGATGGATTCGCATGCTAGTGACGGAAGCTAAACGCATAACCTGCATATTCGTTGCCCTCGTAGAGCACAATCAACCAGGTTTGGGTATCAAAGGCGAGTGGATAGGCTTCACGACGCGAAGAAACGCTCGATCGTACATCCACAGGCGGCAACTGGCAGTAAGGCTCTTTCATGATTTGACGTACCTGCGCTTTGCTAGAGCGCTCAGGAATCGTCAAAAACTGGGATAACTGCTCCCTCGACAGCGTGGCTTTCGACTGCACAACCTCCTGGCAGATCGCTTTAGTTGGGGCAGGCGTTGGCAACAAGCTGCGTGGATCCGCTAACAAGCCAACTGCTGCTACGACAGACCCACCAGCCAGCATGTATTTCATACTGTTGGTGCGAGATTTACGACGATGCATCGTTCCAGTCCTCGAAGGTGACAAGTCGTGAAAGTAACTAGGTTTAGTGACGGGTTAAATCAGGTGAACAAGAGCCTCATACCGATTTAAAGAATGACGGCTACAGATCAATCGGTGTGTAGGGGCAAGGCATTGCCTTGCCCCTACAGGATGTGTCGCATTTTCAATTCAAATTGATATCAAACCATCGATACGGCGAGCCTGCTTCAAGCACCCATGTTCAAACTCGTGGAAGCGCGCGGTGCTCTCCCAGTACGATCGCGGTTGTCAGTGGATGCTTCTGACAAAACAGGATGTGCTCAGACACGTCACTTCAGGGTTTGCTACCAGAGTGATGGTTGAAATTAAACAACCGTTGCACTGAGAGCAATCCTGTGCGATCGCGTATGAACAAATCTAACTAAGTGCTGAGAGAGATTAGTACAAAAATACTATAAAGGGTCTTGTCAAGTCTACAACTAGAACTTCACAATTTTCTAAACAACAGCAAAGAGATTCCTCATTAAAGAGAGCATTCTCTGCTGAAATTGATGCTTTTCAGATTAAAGGTGCTGAAAAACAAGGCGCTTAAGATCGGGATGACTGGATTCGAACCAGCGGCCCCTTCGTCCCGAACGAAGTGCGCTACCAAGCTGCGCCACATCCCGTTGAAGCTAGCTGATCTTGCTCAATGAGCCTGCTCAACTCCTAGTTTAGGCTATCACACTCTGTTTGCCGTCATCAGGAGGCACGCCCAACCTCAGCACCAGAGGTTCGATCGTGCTTCGGCTAGAAAAGATGCAAAGTTGGTGGGTTGTGTGGTGATAGCTTAAACCTGAACATTCTGTTACTAATGACAGTGGGCTTTTGCTCAGTGGAGAAGAGCAACAAAGCGTTTTGTATTTTCGACCAAATTTCTGCTAAAAACCGATCGCAGTCTGCAATATTCTCATAAACATTTGTAAACTTGTAGCTAGCGGTTTTTCAGTGCCCTGTGTTTTGAGGAGTCTCTATGAGACAGCTAGTCGCGATCGAGCGTTTCTGCCTGACGGGTCATATTCTATCGTTGGTGTTTGGGTTAGCAGGGTTGCTGCTAGTGTTGCCAAACCCTGAATTTATCGCCACCCTACCGTCCTTTGGACAAGCTCTGTTTGGCTGGAGCATGGCGGGTGGTGGCGTCGTTTATATTCTCTTGGGAGCTGTGACGGTGGCCCTTTATGCCTATCGCACGCTGGGCTTGCGTGCCTGGTTGCTGTTTATGGTGCCATCGATCGGCCTTTCGCTAAGCAGCGAACTACTGGGAACCAGCACAGGTTTTCCGTTTGGACACTATGGTTATCTCAACGGCTTAGGCTACAAAATCGCTGGACTCGTCCCGTTTACGATTCCGTTGTCCTGGTTTTATGTAGGATTATCGACGTATCTGCTGGCCCGGGTTGGGCTGGATGCGATTGGGTTCAAAAGCTGGCAGAAGCAAGTCAGCGCAATTTTGCTGGGTGCCATTCTCCTCACCGCGTGGGACTTTGTGCTTGACCCTGCCATGAGTCAGACGGCCTATCCCTTCTGGGAATTCCGCGATCTGGGTCAGTTTTTTGGGATGCCCTACCGCAACCTGACAGGCTGGTTGGGTACGGGTGCTCTGTTTATGTCGGTTGCAGCGCTCTTTTGGCGCAACACGTCGATCGTCCTTACCCGTCCCCAACTCACCGTCCCACTGGTGATCTACCTTGTGAACTTTGCGTTTGGCGCTGTCATCACCGTGAATCAGTTGGATGTGCGGTTCTGGATTCCTACTGCGATCGGCGCTGTTTTAGGGGTACTACCCGCGATCGCCCTTTGGTGGGTGGCTAAGCCGACTGTAGCGATTGAGCCTGCTATCGATACAGAAGCGTCTTTTCGCGGCAACGAGCTCGAAAAAACGGCTGTTGCCCATAGTGACGTTTCTACCGTGCCGGTTGCAGCCGCATCCAAGTCATCCTCGTGATTAGAGACGTTTTGCTTCTCGGTCTGCTCCTGGCTCAGGTGCCAGCTACGGCTATTTTGCTTTCTCGCTTGCTGCGAGGGCCGGACCGCTATCCACCGTTGCAACCCAAACAGCCAACGCCAGATCAGCTAGCGACCGTTAGTGTGATCGTGCCGACCCTTAATGAGGCAGAACGCCTGATGCCGTGCCTTTCGGGGCTGAGCCGTCAAGGCTACGAAGTGCGAGAGATTTTGGTGGTAGATAGCCACTCAACCGATCGCACACCAGAGCTAGTGAAAGCAGCGCAGGCGACTGATCCACGCTTTCGTCTCCTCAACGATGATCCACTGCCCCAGGATTGGGTGGGTCGTCCCTGGGCATTGCATCATGGTTTTTTATCAAGCGCGGTTGACAGTGATTGGGTACTGGGAATCGATGCCGATACGCAACCTCAACCCGGTCTTGTTGCCAGTTTGCTTGATACGGCTAATCGGGAGGGATACGATTTAATTTCACTGGCACCTCAGTTTCTTTTAAGGTACCCCGGTGAACTGTTGCTGCATCCGGCGCTGCTGCTGACGTTGGTGTATCGCTTTGGGCCAGCAGGCGAAACAGGAAATCGACCCGATCGCGTGATGGCAAATGGACAATGCTTTTTCTGCCGTCGATCGCAACTCGCTCAGGTTGGCGGTTATACGGTTGCTCGCCGCTCGTTTTGTGATGATGTCACGCTGGCACGCGCGATCGCGGCTCAAGGAGCCAAAGTCGCCTTTCTGGATGGAGCAAATGTGCTGAAAGTGCGGATGTATGAAGGAGCGGCTGAAACGTGGCGCGAATGGGGGCGATCGCTCGATCTCAAAGATGCCGCTTCTCGCAGTCAAGTTTGGGGTGATTGGCTGCTGCTGCTCGCCGTTCAGGGGCTTCCCATTCCCGTTGTATTGCTACTGTTTGGTGACATGCTCAGCGGTCGTTCTGCACCTGTAGTCATCACAGCATTCAGCCTCAATTTACTGCTCGTGCTGATTCGAATAGGACTCACGTTCGCGATCGCGCCCTCTTGCGATCGTACTCACGCTAAACCAGCATGGCTTTTTTGGCTCTCACCTCTTGCCGATCCGATCGCTGTCTTGCGGCTCTTTCTGTCTTCACTCCAAACGCCAAAGCAATGGAGAGGGAGGAGGTATGGGGAGGGATGAGGGATGGGGAATGGGAATGAGGGGATAGGAAATGGGGGATGGGGGGATGAAGGCTAAAAGGCTGATCAGAATTTGAAGGCAACGCTTACTTCTGGCTCCTGACTTCTAACTTCTGACGCAATGCAAAATATTTCAGATTGTTGCAACCACCCACACTCGCGCTGAATGTGTCATCGGTTCGTAGTAAAGTTAGGGTCATTAAAGCTGTATGAGTTGAAGCTTAACAATAAGAGGGAAAAACACTCATGGTTCAGCGCGGTTCTAAAGTCAAAATTCTTCGCAAAGAGTCTTACTGGTTCCAGGATTATGGCACCGTTGCGTCGATCGATCAGAGCGGCATTAAGTACTCGGTGATTGTGCGGTTTGATAAAGTCAATTACGCGGGCGTGAACACTAACAACTTTGCTGCAAGTGAAGTGGTTGAAGTTGCACCCCCCACTAAAAAGACAGGCGCAGCCAAAACGACTGGTAGACAGACCCCGATCGAGCCTGCTATTCGTAAGACTGGTAGCCAAGAAGAGGTTGGTAAGCCTTCCAGTACAACAACGGGTACAGCAACAGCCGATCCCGCACAGACAGCCGATGCTCCAGGTGGCAGCACTGGTGTTGAAGGTGATGCTAACCAGGGTACAGAATCTCGCTAGCAGTAGTTGTTGGCTTCAGGCTATAGGCTATGCACGTTAGACTAAGGATTAACTGTCTGACGTTTAGACACTGGTTGTCTGGGAGCATTGCTTTCTGTGCCTGAGTTACCCGAAGTTGAAACGGTTCGGCGGGGTTTAAATGACGTGACCCTGCATCAAATAATTGAGGGTGGGGATGTGTTGCTTGATCGCACCATCGCCCACCCTTTTTCAGTAGCAGATTTCTTGGCCGGGTTGCAGGGCGCTGCGATCGTTCAATGGCATCGACGTGGAAAGTATTTGCTGGCGGAGTTAGGAGAATCAGCGGTCAGCGGTCAGCGGTCAGCGGTCAGCCATCAGCCGTTGGCAGCGATTTCCTCGTTTCCCTCTCGTCCGATCGCCGCTTCTCCCTCAGCAACCTATTTCACCTCTCACCCCTCACCCCTCACCCCTCACTCTCATAGCTGGCTCGGTGTCCATCTCCGCATGACCGGGCAACTTCTCTGGGTAGACCAAACGGAACCACTGGAAAAACACACCAGAGTGCGGCTGTTTTTTGGAAATGGCAAGGAACTACGCTTTGTCGATCAGCGGACGTTTGGGCAGATGTGGTGGGTGCCGCCAGAGAACGAGCCAGAGCAAGTTATCACTGGATTACAACAGTTAGGCCCGGAACCGTTTTCTGAAGAATTTTCGGTTGCCTACTTGACTCAGCAGTTGCAGCGTCGCCGTCCGATTAAGAATGCCTTGCTGGATCAGACGATCGTCGCTGGCATTGGCAATATTTATGCTGATGAAGCGCTCTTTCTCAGTGGTATTCATCCTCAAACGCTATGTATTCACCTCAAGCAATCCCACATTGAGCGACTGCGATCGAACATTGTTCAAGTCCTTCAAGCCAGCATTGAGGCAAAGGGCACCACGTTTCGAACATTTCGCAGCGTAGCAGGCGTTAACGGCAACTATGGCGGTTCTGCCTGGGTGTATGGGCGTGATGGCGATCGCTGCCGCAATTGTGAAACGATGATCGAACGCTTTAAAATGGCAGGGCGATCGGCGCATTTTTGCCCGACGTGCCAGAAGTTGGAGTCGGGCATAGGGAATTGGGAATAGGGATAAGGTTTGAGTTGAAGCTGGCAGTTTAAGGGCGCATGTTTGCTGAACGCTGTAGCTTGTTTTCCTAAAGGTCGCCTGCTTGTTAAGCTGACCGCTGATCGCTAAAGGATAAAAGATGAAGGGATGGGTTGTCGCTGGGATAGTTGTTAGTAGCAGTCTGTCTGCGATACCAGCGTTTGCCATATCGGCAGAAACGTATCGGCAGCAAGGCTTGAGCTATCGGGAGCAGGAGCGCTACCCGGAGGCGATCGCGGCCCTTGAGCAAGCAAGCGCTCTTGAACCCAACAATCTTTCTGGCAGAATCTTACTGGGCTGGACGCAGCATAAAGCAAAGCAAAATGTGGCGGCGGTTGACACCCTTCTACAAGCCTTGCAGTTCAACCCGTTCAATGTACAAACCCTAAATGCACTGGGCATTGTGTATCTGGTTGAAGGCCAGTTGATGTCGGCGATCGCTGCTCATGCTTGGGCAGCCATACTACAACCAGACAACGAAATTCCTTCCTACAATCTCAGTCTTGCCTGTGAGCGCATCGGGCAGTACAACTTTGCGATCGCTACCGCCAAAACAGCCGTCCGCTTAGAACCGACCAATCCTCATCCCTTTGTAACGCTGGCGATCGCCCACTGGGGCAATGGCGAAAAAGCATTAGCGCAGGAGGCATATCGTCAGGCGCTTAGTGTCGATCCTCGCTATAGCGATGCGTCCTTTCTGAACTATTTAGATGAAGCAGGATTTAGTCAAGATCAGATTGTGCGATCCAAACAGGTATTGCAGACGACGCGCTAACTTTTGCAAGCCATACCTAACCTGAGAAGGCGATCGCAATCTTCTTGAAAGCTTTACAGTCACTGTAAATAGCTTGTTTGTTGAAAAGCGGCAGATTGAGACAATCAAAAAAGTAAATCTCCTCGGCACTGTCCTAACGAATTCAGTACAGTAGTCGATAACGGATCGATCGCCTCTGCATGGTCGTGCGTTTACCACAGAGCTTCAGTTTGAGTCAGCAACCCCGTCATCACAACGTTGCAATGTATGAAAACAACCACCATCCCGCTTAACTGGCTGGCGCTTAACTTCTTGTGGTACGTACTGGTTGGCTTTCTACTTGCGTATACGCCATCCTGGGCGCAAAGCATTGTGTTGCCGCTTGCTTTTGCACTGACCATTGCCAAGATTCTTATTTTGACACCCGCTGTAACGTGGACGTTGAGCAGTGGCTTGGCTGGAGGCTTGGCTGGGGCCTTTGCGGGTAGCGTCTTTGGCATTGCAGAAGGTCAACTGGCAACGGCCTTTGCGATGGTGGTCTTTTTGGGATGGACGGTACCAGGCGTTGCGAGTATGTTGATGGCTGGAGCCATCAGCGTAATGGCTGCGATGCTGTGGGCTAAGACGATGGGTTTGTTGAATATCTTGGGTATGGCTGGTGTAGGAGCGATCGCAGGCATTTTTGCGGTGACGTTGCCCGAAACTGTCGCTGGCGCGAGAAACGACTTACTCCGCTTGTTTGGAAAAACCTACACGTTTTTTATTCTCAGCGGTCTCTCGCTGTTTGGCTTGGCGCTAGGACAGTGGGCTAAACAAATTTTCTCCTAGTTTGAATCTACAACAGGCCATCTCTGAGCCGTTGCCTTAAGTCCCGAATGGCAGCGCTGGTGTTGCGATCGTAGGCAAGCTGAAGGCAAGACTCAATGAGCGTTGGCAGATCGATCGCTGGGAAATAGCGGCTTTGAGCTTTCAGTTGGTAAGCATTCTCCTGAAGCTGATAGATACGTAGTTGGTTGCGCTTATACAGCCACACTTCGGGAACCTGATACGGCAAATAATCATTGATATCGGAATAACTGGTGACATCAATCTCAAGCACCAGATCGGGTGGTGGATCACTGCGCCAATCAATCCGCTTTTTGCCTAGCACGGCTTCCCAATTGTCAATGTAGAAGCAATAGTCTGGTTCAATCCCGCTTTCTTCCGGTAGCTTCATCGTAATTGGCGTAAAGGAGTCATACTCGCTATTTGCGTGATCTAGCAGTGTTTTGATGATATCAGCGATCAGGCTGGCATCTTTTCCGTGATGTGGCAGAGGCGACATTAGCAAGACTTCTCCATTGCGGTACTTAAGTCGAGGCAACGAACCGTCACCGCGTTGTGCGCTCAGGCTCTCATACTCGTCCCACGTAGCAGGCAATCGTAAGACTCCGCCAGGTCGAAGTTGAAGGTTCTTATGGGAGACGATCGCAAACATGGCTGTACTTGCGGAAGGATACGCTCATTATCTCAAGTAGGATATGTCTGACTAGCTGCCAGGTGCTCTAGAGTCGTTGAACAAGAGGTATTGGATTCGCTCGATGAACCCTAAACCAGGCGGAGTATGGTTGGTCGATTTGGGGCTTGCTGCCAAGATACGTCCGATCGTCATCGTCTCTCGCCATGACCCAAATAGTACACCTGCTGCGTCGTTAGACCAACGGCATTAAAGTAACGAGATTGGAAAAACGGTTGAAATCCTGAGTATTGTGAGTTAGCAGCGATGGAATTTCATAGGCCTGCATTGTAGCAACGATATTCGCATCATAGACTTGCTTGCCGCCTACGCTAACCTGCTCAATCAAAGTTAGTAACCTTTCTGTCGTTTCACGATTATCTTCAGCAACCTCAAATTGGCTGACAAAATAGTGACTATCCTCTACCAGTGTCGCAACGAGAATGTGCGCGGACAAGTCGCTAGGGCGCGTCAACGCAGAAAGATATTCCCTGATGATTTGGCTGCTGATCCAGAATTGGGTTCCTGCTATCTCTAAGGTCTGCAATCTCTCTACAGCTTGACGATGAAACGGCGAGAGAGACAGCTTGGCATAAATGAGTACGTCTATGTCGATGAAAACAGCGTTATGAGTCGCCATAGAGATCTTCTCGACGGAAGGTTAGAGCGGGAGAGACTAACCCAACCGGGTAGGCTGAAAATTGTAGGGGCGATCGCTGGGGAGTAGGAACAGACTGCTCATCAATGACAACAACAACACGGTGCTGACCAGGCGCAAGATCGGGCGGCACTTGCAGGGTAAGTTGCCCATCTTTAGTAATCGTTGCTGTGGTCTCGATCATTCTCATACAAACGCCCAGAATGATTTGAACTTAGTTTAGCGCTTCACCCAGGCCCGATCGCCCCTTTATCAACCCCTACAATCGCTTAAGGTCGCTTCACCGCTTCGCAAAACTCTTCAAAGAGCTGGAAGAATCTTGTTAAAGCCTCTTGCTCATCGGTTGAGTGGAATAAAATGATGCTGTCCCATGCCTGGGAAGACTGGATCTGAAAGCGCTGTTGTATCCAGTCTTGAAACCCATCGAAGCTTTTTTCCTGCTCAGTCAGAGGCAGATTTAGTTCTCGCCGCGCCAAGCTGTAGCCCAGTAGTAGCATTCTGAGACGAGTGAGAGAGGGTCGCCCTAGATACATGCCCGGTCTTGCTTTAATTCGATGCAGCAGCGGGTAGAGATACTCCGCCTGGTGCGCGGCTGGATACTGAATCGCTTCTTGCATGATGACCTCTCAAAAGGTTGTTTCGGTAACCTGGAAGGGCTGACCACTAAACGCTTTGTTGTGGAACTGAAGATTCGCTAACCAGGTTTTTCTGGGGATGCCACGAGGATGATGGTTATCAAAAACGATTTCTGTGTCTTCGATCGTAACAGCAATGCCCTCATGTCTCCCATTTTTGGCGATCGCGCTACCTGTAAGACATTCCCTGAAAACCATTAGGGTAGTAATTCCAGGTATTCCAATCCTCTCGGTTTAATCAAGCTGAAGTGTCGTCGATCGAGCGTCAGTATTTTTTGCACACGATAGCGTTCTGCTAGCGCAACCAGACTTGCATCGACTAAGCCAAGAGGAACGCCTTTGTAGCGAGTCATAACGTCTAATGCGTTTCTGATGTCATCAAGTTCCACGGTAAGGTAGTTGAAATGAGCATCTGCCAAATCTTGAATAAACGCTTGTGCCACAGCCTCACCCAAATACTTGCTGACTAAATAATCAACTTCAGGTAAGACGGTTGAAGGCACCGTAAGCGTATTTGCCCTAGCAACTTTGATCGCAGCTTGATGATAACGATCGTCGCGATCGAGCAGGGCAATAATGCCGCTGGTATCCGCTAGGACATCGATTCTTGCCACAGCAGTTCTTCATCGCGCTCTGAAAGATCGCCGCTGCCACTGGCTCCCAGCCCAATAGAAGGAGGAAGCGATGCATGGCTATTCAAAAGATAGCGATCGATCGCATCTTGAATTAGCTCAGAAGCAGGACGGTTTAGCTGCTGAGCCAGTTTCTCTAGCGCTAACGTTGCTTCCTCAGATAAGTAGACGGTCGTGGCTTTCATGTCTTATACCTTAGCAGATTAAGAATAGCCCGATCGCCCCTCGTCGCCCCTCATCTCTCTTCATCCCTCCCCATTCATCCCTTATCTTTTAGCCTTTAGTTTTTAGCCTTTAGCCTTTCTCTTACCTGCTCTCGCAACTGCAAGACGGCATCTTCTTTGAAGCCAAGCTCGATCGCCGAATCTTTAAGGCAGCAAGATAAAGCTCTCACAGTGTTGGGGACGGAGGATGCGAAAGTCTCGTTGATCTAGGGTCAAAATGGTTTGGCTACGGTAGCGTTCAGCGATCGCCATTACAGTGGCATCAACAAAATCAATCCGACTATCTGCGTACTGGTCAAGAATCGCTGCGACTCGAATCAAATCCTGTGCAATTAGAGCTGTTAAGTGAAAGCGACTGGCAGAGAGTCCTTGTAAGAAAGCGACCGTGGTTGCAGTGCTAGCATCACGCCCGACCAAGTAAGCAACTTCAGTTAAGGTCGTTTGTGGTAGCAGGATGCTTTGCTGTTGGAGATATACACTGACTGCGGCTGCATGACTTGCATCCGATCGATTAAGTAAGGCAACGACAAAGCCTGTGTCTGCTACAGCGGTAATTGTTTCCACGTCCAACCAGTGTTAGCTGTAATCTCGGACTGTAGAATCGCTTCTGACTGTGTGCCAAGCTCAGGAGTACCGGAAAAGAGACCAATCAAAGGATCAGTCTGAGCCTGAGGCAGCGATAATTCAAGCTGCTCATCAATAACAACAACAACGCGGTGCTGACCAGGCGCAAGATCGGGCGGCACTTGCAGGGTAAGTTGCCCATCTTTAGTAATCGTTGCTGTGGTTTCGATCGTTCTCATGCCATCGCCCAGAATGATTTGACTTCAGTCTAACGTCGCATCCGGTTGTGAGCATGTCCATCGTGCGCGTTCATCCGTACCTGCTTATGCAATTGATGCTTTTCCTAGCTTTGAGTTGGCAACAAAACAATGGGAATGTGTGCTTGAAAATTTTGCAGATCTTGATCGGTTGTAAAAATACTGAAACTGCGACGATGAGCCGCTGCACAGATCAGAAAGTCCGTATTTGAGCCTTGAATGCCTTTGCTCCGGCAGGTATTAAAGAACTCTGCGGCAAGTTCGTAATCTTCGATCGCGAGCGTTATATCTGGCAAAGCTCTCAGGTAGTTTCGTAAGCGAATGAACTGTTCGGAGCTACGAATGCCTGAAAGAATTTCTTGACGAATCGCGCCTAATAAGGCGACTTGATCATTGGCAATTAAGTCTTGTAGAGTTGCAACGATCGAAGAATTAGTAGGCAGGGCTTTCCGACGTAGCGCCAGTGACCAAACAGACGTATCAACAATGACGCTCATGCCTGCTGTCGTTGTTGCTTGTAATCGTAAGCTTCGTCGTAATCGATCGTTCCAAAGAGGTCTAGCACTTTGAGCCGCTTACGGCGTTGAATGTATTCGCGCAGGGCCGTTTCTACCAGGGCATCAATGGTTGCCTGGTCATCGAGTGCTAGTGCCTCCTGGAGCAGAGATTCGTTGATATTGAGCTGAGTAACCATGACTAACTCTAACAACTGCTCAGTTAACTCTATAGTAGTGCGCTTTCTCCATTCCTCTGAAATGCTTACTAGTATAAGGAGCGCCCCTCCTCCCTACACCCCATACCCTACACGCTCACTTCACCTCCCTCCTCACCTGCTCCCGCAACTGCAACACCCAATCTTTCTTGAAGTTAAGCTCGTCGATGGCTCGATTCAGGTCTGCTAGGGCTTCTGCATACCGTTTCAAGTTGAAATAGACTAAACCTCGGTTAGCATAGGCTGGAGAAAGGGTAGGACTAATTTCAATCGCGCGATTAAGGACAATGATCGCCTCATTGAGCTTATTCTGTCTTCTCAGCGTATTTCCCAAATTGTTGTAAATTTTAGCTTCTCTAGGAGCAATCTCGATCGCTTTACGGTACGTATTAACGGCATCATCCAGTTTGTTCTGCTCAAACAATACAATGCCCAAATTGTAGTAAGCCTCAGCATTTTTCGGATCGAGTGTTATCGCTTGATTAAAAGCGTTAACTGCCTCATTCAGATTATCTTGCTTGTATAACGTAATCCCCAGGTTATAATAAGCCTCAGCATTTTTAGTGTCTAGTTCAACCGCCTGTCTATAGGCATTAACGGCATCATTTAGCTTGTTCCGTTCCGACAGTACAACACCCAATATGTAGTAAACCTGAGCACTTTTCGAGTCAAATTTTGTCGCTTGTTTAAAAGCAGCAACTGCCTCATCCAGCTTGTTTTGCTTGTACAGCACAAGACCAAGATTGTAATAAGCTCCAGGATATTTTGGGTTAAGTTCAGTAGCTTTGCGGAGCATAGTAGTTGCCTCATCTAGTTTGTACTGCTTAAACAGTACAACACCTAGATTGTAGTAAGTCTCAGCATTTTGAGGCGCAAATCTTATCGCTTGCTTGAAAGCGGTAACTACCTCATCCAGCTTGTTTTGCTTATACAGTGTAAGACCCAGATTGTAATAAGCCTCAGGATATTTCGGGTCAAGTTCAATAGCTTTGTGGAGCATAGTGATTGCTTCATTCAGCTTGTCCTGTTTATACAGTGCAATACCTAAATTGTTGTAGACTTCAGCGTGGCTTAGATCAAGCTCGATCGCTTTGTGGTAAGCAGTGATTGCCTCGTCCAGTTTATTTTGCTTGTACAGAGTAAGACCCAGATTGTAATAAGCCTCAGGATATTTCGGGTCAAGTTCAATGGCTTTGTAAAGAACAGTGATTGCTGCATCAAGCTTTTTCTGATTCTTCAGCACAAGTCCTAAATTGCTATAAATAAAAGCTTCATTGGGGTTTAGCTCTATTGCTTTACGCAGAGCAGCGGTTGCTTCATCAAACTTGTTCTCACCCATCAACACAAGTCCAAGATTGTTGTGAGCGTTAGCAAGCTTGGGATCAAGCTTGATTGCTTTACGAAGGACAGTGATTGCCTCACTGCTCTTATTCCGCTGGTATAGCAAGTTACCTAAGTTGCTGTAAGCAGTAGCAAGTTTGGGGTCAAGCTTGGTTGCTTTACGGAGATTGACAATTGCTTCATCGAGCCTATTTTGATCTGATAAGGCAAGCCCAAGGCCGTTGTAAGCTCTAGCATACTTGGGGTCAAGCTTAATCGCTTGACGAAAGTCCGCCTCAGCCGCCCGATAGTCCTTCATTAAATCATGAGTCCAGCCTCGGCTAAACAAAGCAAAAGTGTTATGGGGATTTTTCTGAATAACTCGGTTGATGATGTCTAGGGCTTGAGTATAGTTATGTTGAAGGCGCTGAGATTCAGCCTCACTAAACTCCCATACATCCTGAATGTTCTTTTCCTTCTGCTGCAAATCAGCACTAGCAATGGTAAATTTTGTTTCTATACCCGCTAGCTTTAGTTGTGCATTACGCGCTTTTCCTTCTGCATCTCGTTGCGTTGCTTCTGCACGCTGCCGCAATGCTTCTGCGTTAGATAACTTTCCTTTTGCATCCGACAACTTCTCTTCTGTACCTTTCAGCTTGCCTTCTGCACTCGTTCGCTTTTCGTCCGCATCCTTACGCTGCGTTTCTGCGTCGGTTCGCCTTTGTTCTGCATTGTTTGCTCTTTGAACCGCGCTGTTCGCCCACTGCACTGCAACCGTCGCATCTTGAGTTTTGAAGAAGGCAACCACTCCAGCAACAGATGCGATCGCAACTGCAAGCGGCACCACAAACGCCGCAACCTTCACCTGTTTACCTGCCCGTTCTCCCCGTGCCAGCAGTTGATTGTAATTATCCTCAAAGGTGCGACTGGTCGTGATGTAGTCCTGTTGCAGTGCGGTTGGCGTGGGTTCTTTGCCGTTGCTGCCAGTCAACCAGGTTTCCGCATCGGCTAGATCCATCTTTCGCAGCAAAAAGCTGTCATCGCGTCCGCGTTTGTTCCATTCGATCGCCTTTACCTGTAGGCGCGTGTGCATTCGCACGTAGGGTAAGTCAGTGTCGATCGCCCGTACCAGTTGAGCAAAGGCAACGTCATCGTTCCATGCTTGAAAGGCAATCCAATTGAGGGGACGCAGTGCGGCATGAACAGTGGTTGCGTCTACCGTGCGACACACGACTGGAATCAGGCGCTTGTTGTGCTTTACCGCATGGTCAATTTCTTGCTTGCAGTATTGAGATGCCACCGAATCGGAGCTGAGGATGAAAACAAACGTATTGGCGGCTTCAATGCCAATTTCGATCGCCCGCCAAAAGTCTTCCGCTGCTTCAATCGATTGCCAATCAACCCAGGCATCCCGGTTTTCGCCCTTGAGTCGAGTTAAAAGCTGACGCGCAAACTCACTATCGCGCCGCGAGTAAGAAATGAACACATCATGATCGACGCGATCGCGGCTGGAACTGGAGATGAAAACAGCGCTGTCTGCCATACCTATTTCGTCGATCGCAAAAAATCCTGCAACCAACGTAGCATCAATCAGAACAAACCAAACTTCGGAGGTTTAACCAGACATCACGGGGGCATCAACGCAATGGTTGAAACCTCCGAAGTTTTAGTTACACGCTGCAACGGCTGATGCAAACCTCGGAGGTTTAAGCCGTCATGTTGATTGCACGTTCAGCGCTTGATTGAAACCTCCGAGGTTTTGATCCGTCAAGTGCGATCGCGTTACATTCGAGATCGATCGGCTGACATTCGAGATCGATCACTATCCAATTGAGATTGCTCCGGATGCAATCGTGATCGATCGCGTTACATTTGCAATGCTTCGATGCACTACGCGATTGTCATTGAGCAACTTCACAGTTACACCGCATCACATTCCAGGAAATAGTCAAACTGATCGAAGTCAAGGACAACCTTCAGGTGTTGTTGAAAGTAAGCAGAGTGAATGTTGGCGATAGGATAACTGTCTACCATTAAATGCTGGCGCGGTTCTTCAAACAAATCTTGTAATTCTGACAAGCTGGCATCTTTGAGGAGAAATTCATGCATCAGGCGATCGCCGTTCTTCTCGTAACCGCGCACAACTCGCTTCATATAACGACTTTGGAGCAGGAATGTAGACATCAGTAAGGAAGTCAATCAAACAAAACGCTCTAGAGATTCTATCTTCTCAGGGGGACTCAAACCGCCGAGGTTTTAGCATCAAAGAGACTCGGTTTCTGGTTAGGATAGGAGCGATCGTGCCGTTCTGCTCAGCACTATGATTCAAACCAAGCCGCGCTTTCTTAGCTTTGACGAGTATCTGTCCTACGACGATGGCACAGAGAACCTGTACGAGCTTTTTAATGGGGAGTTGATCGAAGGGCCACCAGAATCGGGACTGAATGTTGAGATTGCCAACCTCCTCTTTGCCATTTTTCTGCCGATCGTGGGGCATCGCAGGCTCCGGGGGCACGGGTTAGAGCTTGAGGTGAGAGGCGAACCGCGCAATCGTTACCCGGATCTGACTATCATTCGTGCAGAACACATTGAGCAGTTGCAGCGACGCAACACCATTCGGCTCTCGATGGCACCGCCCGACCTGGTGATTGAAATTGTTAGCCCCGGTGAGTTGCAGCGCGATCGAGATTACATTGCCAAACGGCTGCAATACCAGGATCGCGGCATTCCTGAATATTGGGTGGTCGATCCACAACGGCAAACGATTCTGCTGTTGGTGTTGCAACAGGGTGTGTATGCAGAGATGGCGACACTCAGTGGCAGCGATCGGCTCTCTTCGCATCAATTGGGAGCACTCGATCGGACGATCGCTCAGGTCTTTGCAATCGAACACCCAGATGTTTAGTTGCCCAAAACCTCGGAGGTTTCAGCAACGATATGGGTGACGATGCCTGATTCTTGGTTCAAACCTCCGAGGTTTGTATTTCTATGAGGTTGATTCTTTGTAGCCCAGATAGCGGCGCAGTTCTTCGTGTACTTGATGGTAGAGCGTTGGTGATTCGCCTTTCAGCCCCACCAGACTGTAGAGGTCTGTGGGGCTTTCTTCGCGTCCCCGCAGTAAATGTTCGCCCACAAACACCACTTCTACCTGCTCCTGCACCAGTTGATACAGCGAGTCCGTGATCAAAATATCTGTCCAGAAGTTTTTAGTTAGCCCTTCCACACGGCTGGCAACGTTGACCGTGTCGCCCATCACGGTGTATTCCAGCCGTCGTAGCGAGCCAATATTGCCCGCAATCACTTCGCCATAGCTGATGCCAATGCCGTGATACAACAACGTTTTGCCTTCCTGCTGCCACTGCGATCGCAGCGTTGCCAACGCCTGACGCATCCCCAATGCCGCGCGAATGGCATTCATCGCATCCACCTGTTCACCATAGGAAACGGGCGAGCCAAATTCTGCCATTACCGCATCGCCAATGAATTTGTCGATCGTGCCACTGGCAGCGGCTACCGCTTCCACCATTGCATTGAGGTAAATATTGAGCAACGCAACCAACTGTTCGGGAGGCAGCTTGTACGACAGTGTGGTAAACCCGCGAATATCGCAAAACAACACGGCAGCTTTGAGCTTGCGCCCCTGAAGCAACGCCTGGAAGTCTTCGGGCTGGTTCAGAATTTCTTCCACCACAGGCATTGCCACATACCGTTCCAATGTGCGACGCAGACGCAGCTTTTCAAGTTGATCGCTCACGGCTCCGGTGCCGAGAAAGGACAGTCCGCTCAGGCCGATCGCCAGCATGGGCGTGGCAACTGGGAGAATCCAGCCACCATAGACAAAGCTGCCATAGCCGATGATTGACCAGATGACCGCAATGACGATCGCCAGAAAGAAGCGTTGCGTGGCGCGTCTGGCGAGTTGGCTAATAGCAAGCCCAATGCCCGCAATGCTAAGCAACAGGTAGAAGCCTCGCCAGCGTGGAGCGGGAACGACCTCTGCCAATGTCCGATTTTCCAGCAGCGTGGCGATCGCGTTGGCGTGAATTTCCACCCCCGAAACATCCCCAAACGGCGTAGAGTGAATATCTTGCAAAAAGGCAGCCGTCGGGCCGATCAGCACGATTTTGTCCTTAAACACCTGCTGCTGCTTGAGCAAGGCCCAGTTTTGGGGATACAGCACATGCCAGAACGAAACCGTTGTGAACGTGTTTTGTCCACCGTAGAAGAAGATATAGTCTCCTTTGGGCTGCGCAACAGGCAGTTTAGACGCTTGCAAACTGGCTTCGTCAAACGAAATTAGATTGGGTTGTGATCGGCGTAAGTCGGCGTCAATGCGATCGAGATAGGCGCTGGCAAACCGTCGAAATCGACCATCTGGTTCAGTGAGATAGTTGATAAACCCAATGGATTTTGGCTCGACTTGAAACATCGGATCGGGATAAACCAACTGATCTAACCCGCCGCCATTGCTTTGAGACGAGGCATGAAGAGCTGCCAGCGTCACCCGTCCCGCGTACTTCTGCAAGGTTTGCTGAAGCCGTCGATCGTCATCGGGTCGCTCACTTGGCAAATCCCACAGCACATCAACCGCAACGGCTTTTGCACCTGCTGCCATCAACTTGTCGATCGCCTCTGCGTAGGCTGTGCGTCGCCAAGGCCATGATTGAATCGTTGCCAGCGACTTCAACTCTTTAGAATCTCGCCCTCGCGTGAGCGAATCATCATCGATCGCCAAAATCACCACCTGCTGGGACGGTGCAACGGGGCCTCGCAGTCGAAAAAAGAGTGCTTGCGTTTGCAACTCTAACTGCCACAACGGTTGAAAATTCACCGCAGTCGCGATCGCGCTAGTGACCGCTAACAGGCTAATGAAGACGGGCGCGATCGCCTCTGGTCTGACCTGCCATCGATGTTTAGTTT
Source organism: Stenomitos rutilans (assembly GCF_059505485.1). Classification (NCBI taxonomy): domain Bacteria; kingdom Bacillati; phylum Cyanobacteriota; class Cyanophyceae; order Leptolyngbyales; family Leptolyngbyaceae; genus Stenomitos; species Stenomitos rutilans. The sequence continues at coordinate 39,109 of NZ_JCACKR010000049.1, read as the reverse complement.
GGGTCATGCACCCCTCCCTCTATCCTTCAGGTGCTAAAAGGGCAACCGAATCGGCAGACCTGGAATTGAAACGCTCGGTAGCCGAATCGGAAAGGGAACACCTGGAAACAACTGCTGAAAGCTCGACTGAATCTTTGACATTCCAGGCAACGACAGCGTAAAGCCATTAAACAAGCCACCTCTCAGCAAATTAGTAAATTCACTTTGAGTCAGCTTTTCGACCAATCCCAAAGTGCCAGTCGGACTCACGCTAACCTTCTCACCCGCTTGCAGCACCACCTGATTTGCATCAGTCGGTACGGGCGTGGCGATCGGCTCAACGGGTGCCTCAACTGAATCGGGCGATGGACTGGGTTCGGGTTCGGGTGCAGATGATGGCAGCGAGGGGATGATTGAAGGCAGTGAGAACTGCTTGCTGCCAGGAGATGGCTCTGCATCCTCCTCTGCAACCCGTTGACGAGTCACCGTCACTTCCCCTTCCAGCACTTTAATGCCTGTTTCTCCCGCGTCGGTTGCTTCCAGAACATAGGTTGTGCCACGTACACCCGCCACAACAGACGATGTGCAGCCATTCATTGCCCCGTTGACCAGGAGGGTTCCTTGTCGCAGACGGGCACATTGTCCGACCGTTAACACTGAGTTATGAGCTAACCGCCCGATCGCACCTGTATTAAAGGTCAACTGTGCCCGTGCCTCGCCTGTACGCACGCGTTGACCTTTACTTGCTGCGTCGTTAACCTTCGCTTGCCGATTTTGGATAAACACTTGAGATCCGTCCAGCACTTGAGTAATTTTGGCTTGATTGATCGTCGGTGTTTGCGCCATGAGGGGCGATCGTGTCGCCAGCACAACGCACAGCGCACAAACAAAGAGCAGCAGGATGCGATTCAACCTCCCGCTAGTGGGAAGCCATTGAGAAATCGTCAACATAGAAGTGACTCCAGAGCACTACCAGTAGCATTGTGTGAACGTAGGTAGACTCCCCTGATGATCGAAGATGCGCGTAGCTAGTAATCCCATATTGGGCGTGAGAATCGTCTTGAAGTTAGCTGTCGGCGTTACGTTGGTGTTACCGTGAACGGTCGCTTGATACTTGTGGTCAACGCTTGAATGGATCGGCTTCTGCCTCTTTCTACTCAGGGAGGCAACGCTATTCCAGAGAGTTTTAAGTGAATTTACAGCGGCTTTGATCGTGGCCTTGAAGCGTGGCACCCCTCGCTCGCTTAGACAACCCTGACTGCGGCTTTCACGATAGACATGTTTGGCGCTGAAAAGTGCCTGCGATCGAGTGCATCTAAAAAAGCCCCAAATTGACCGTCATACTCACGCCTAAAATGAGACCACTAAAGTCGATCAAGGGATCAGACGAATTGCCAAAGCTATAACCTACAAAGACGTTAAATTGTGTATTCCGAAACGCGGTGTAAGTCAGACGAGCCGCCAGTTGATGGTACTGGTCATCCCGTCTAATCGCTGTGAAGTTTGCCAGCGCAAACTGGTAGTCGAGTCCCACCTGAAGGTTGGGCTGGAGGTCATAGCTGAAGGATGCGATGAATGAGTTCAGAAGCCGCGATCGTATATCAGGATCAGCAAAACTTAGCCGGAACTGATAAAACGTATTCAGCGCTAACCGCTTGTTTAGCTGATCGCGACGGCTTAGCTCCAAGCGAAGTGCGTGGTCATTCAAAAAACGAGTGCCTACAGGCAGCCCTGGAATCTTGCTCCCTGCAATGAACAGTTGTTGATTGCTCCAGCCAAGCTCACCAAACATGGTTGGCGAAAGCCGCTGAAAAATGCCTGCTCTAAACCTCAGTTCGTTGTAGTCAATTTGAGACTGCGTGTTGTAGCGAATCAAATTGCCATCGATCGAGCCAACAAAGTAAGTGTTGCGCCCGATCGCAGGCGCTGTAAACAGCGTCAACCCCGGTCTGACCAACCCATCATCAACCGGGTCAACCGCTGAAAATACGTTACTGCTGCGAAAGTAGTCAAGGTGCACCAGAAGATAGACAGCAGGCTGACGAGGCGGTGGTGGTGGCGGCAATGATTGCAAGGGCAAACACCCCAATTCTGGATCGGGTTGAATTCCTGACGCGCAGGGCGTTTGCTGGGGGTCTGTCGCACCTTGCCCGATCGCGTCGCCTGTGGGTGCAGAGGGAGAGCTTTTGGGCACTTGCAACCGGATGATGCCCAGTTCGGGATCGCCGTCACCCGGCTGAAGCGGTTTGCTATCAGGCGGGCTAGGAGCAGGGGCAGCGTTCTGTGCAACCGTATCGGCGATCGCTAAATCTTTAAACGGATTTGACGTAGCCGCGTCAGCCTGAGTGGGGCTGATCGTCCTGGTAGAGTCGATTGTCGCTTGCAGTGGTTGGAGGGGTAAGAGGGCAGCCGCACGATGACGTTGTCGCTGGGTTGTCGCTAGCGGCTTTGGGGAACGGGGTACCGGAGGCACAGTGGTAGTAGCAGGGGGGGGCGCGATCGCTTGAGAGGCAACATTAGCACTAGGGAGTGCCAGGGTCTTGGGCACAGACCAGACGAGGCTACTAAAACATAAGCTGCTCCAAATCATCATCATCTGCCAGATGTTTAACCGGAGGGGTAGATACAGCCCAAAGGGGGTCAATGAGTGACGAGTCTGCAAATCAGGAACCGTGGAACTACTGAGATGGAGGGACTGCGAACGACAGAGATTGCGCCAGGGAACACAACCGCTTTGATGGCTTTCAGGGATATTCTTCTAGCCTATGCCATTAGGCAACTCAAACAAATGTAATGCCATCGCTCAAATTAGGGATTGTTCGCGTTTTGAGTGACATTTAGATTTGTTGAAAGTAAGCTTATGAGTATGAGGCTTCATATCTGCTTTAATTAAAGCTGCGCTTTACACTTAAGAGGAAATACGTAATTCATCCAAATCCTGAAAATCTTACTTCGATCCAATTCCTAAGGCTGACGCATTGAGCGCTAGCGCTCTAGGGCTAGTTAGCATCGAGCAGTAACTTACACTACCTGTCCAAAGACTGTGAAGTGCAAGTGAGGGAATGTGGTTCAGTGCGTTTTTCAGGCAGCGCAGCCAGGGTGCGATCGCTGAGTGATCTTGAACGCTTGGAGCCAATATGTCTCGCAAATTCTTCCTGATCGTCACGTTGAGTCTGTTTAGTGCTGGAACCTTACTGTTACCCCAGCAAGCCAGTGCCGAAACCCCACTGACCAGAGCTACTGTTCAGGCACTTCGCAATCAAGTCCAGCTCATTTTCAAAAATCGGGTGACTCGTGCTGCTCGAAATGCCGATACGATGACGCCTGGAGATGCTTTGGCAACGGCTCGCCGATCCTTCGCCGAGCTACGCTTCAACGACAGCTCTCTAGCCCGTATTGGTGAGCGGGCACTGTTTCAGTTTGTCCCCAACACCCGCAACTTCTACCTGGGCAACGGCACAGCCCTGTTGCTCATTCCACCTGGTCAGGGACGTACAAATGTGCGCACCCCTAACGCCGCCGCAGGTATCCGTGGTTCAGCCCTGTTTGTTCGCTATAACGAAGACACCAACACCACGATCGTGGGAGCGTTGACCAACAGCCGCATTGAGGTCTCTAATGGAGACAATCCTCAAGCCCGGACCCTCAAAGCAGGGCAAATGGCGGTCATCATTCAAAATCAGGTCATTCAGATCTACAACTTTGATCTGAACACGTTCTACCAAACCAGCGAACTGGTCAAAGATCTGGATTTACCCTTCAGTAAAGCTACGCCAAACGCCGATCCGGGCATTGCTGCGGTACAGGCAGAAACCTCTCAAGCGGTTAAAGAACAGACACCTATCACGGGTCAGGTTGCTGAAAACCCAGCCTTTGTTGGCCTCACGCCTGCTCCTGGAACGCAAATCACTGTTACACCTAACCCTTTAGGCACGGCAGCACCCATTTCTTCTGGCTTTGATCGGGAAACGGCCAGACAGACCATTAATTCATCACAGACATCATCGTCGGGTACGCGTCCAGGCACGACCAATGTACCAGTGCTGTCTAATCCTTCAGGTACCGGCACTCCACCTTCCGTAACCATTCCGACTGTCGTTTCTCCCCCTGGGCCATCGGCGGCACCACCAACGACTCCAAGCGCTACAGCGCCGATTCAAACGGCTGTTCCACCGCTGCCAACAACACCTGCCGCGCCAAGTCCAGGTGTTTCAACATCGGTGCAGCCGACTCCGGCTACGTCAATCCCAGTCACACCTGCACCAGTGACACCCGCGCCAACAACAACTCCAGGCACTACAGCGCCCGTTCAGCCATCGATTCCAGTGACACCGACGCCATCACCCGCTCCAGCGCCAACAACACCAACGACACCTGAGACAACGCTACCTGCATCCACAACGCCTGTGCTGCCGTCCGTTCCAGCAACGCCTGCAACACCAGCAACGCCTGCGACGCCTGCAACACCTGCAAGTAGTGCTGCCCCACGTCCAGAACCCGTGTCAGCGCAAGTCACCACAAGCGTGACGACGGGTACAGTCGGAGTCCAAACGACGATCGCCACCCCAGCAACGGTTACTTCTCCCTAATCACGACAGGCTGTGAGAAGCTTTTAGGCCGCGACGATTTGTTGCATCGTCCACCACCAGAGGTTGCGATCGTTTTTCTTCTGCCAGTACCAGTATTCACAACCCCATAGCATCACGGTGCTGTAGCCCAAATCGGTTAGCGAATTGACCAGATTGCTGGTGCGCTTTGGCGTGCAGCTAGGGTACTCTGCCTTTGCCATTGCCACTAGTTGATTGGGTTCCCAGGGTTCTGCTTGGGCTTCAGCAATCCAGTCTTCTTTGTTGCTGTTGATCAAGCTGGTTTGCCATTCCTTGAGTTTTTGCCAATAGGATGGTTGGGGTTGTAGATAAAAGGTTGAATTTCCCGCAGGCACTTTTGTGTAAACATTAATGCCAATGCTATCTGCCATTTGCAGGCTTTCCTGAAACGCGCGATCGTCCTCTGCCAGATCGGCCGCAGGCAAGCTAATGGCTGTCGTCATTAAAAGCTTCTGGTGAGGTCGTGCCAGCGATCGGACAAGCTCAGCTTCTCGGCGCACGTACCCATAGCTCAGGTAGCGTCCAGCGGTAATATCCAAACGGGTAAACGGCTCGTTTTCGATCTGCCAGTATGTAAGGTTTGGAGCCTCACGGGTGTGGTTGACCACTGCCTGAGTGAACTGCAACGCCCGATCGGCAATTTCAGGATTCAAATCTACCGCTGCTCGGTTCGTAGTATCCAGGCGGGCACGAAGCCAATCAGGGAAGTGAAATTCGGGCCAGCGGGGTGCTTTCATGCCTACCGTCAGCACTACCTCAATCCCGTGTCGATGACTTTCTTCCAGAAGCCAGTCCAGGGTGGTGAAATCAAACTGCTTTTCGGCTGGCTCAATTTCGTGCCAGTAGCTACAGAGGCGAAGGCGGTTAAACCCCAGAGAGCAAATTTGGCGGAAGGCTTCCTGGTAATCCAACCCCATATAGTGGCATTGAAGCTGGCTAAACGTGGTACCCAGGTTGGATGGTCGCCTTAGCCCTAGCGACTGTAAAGGGATCATAGGGCGAGTCATTGCCTGTACGCGATCGGCACTCCATACCATTCCAAACGCCATGCCTGACATTGCCAGGTGCGTAAACTGCCTACGTGTCAATAAACCAGTTTTTTGTGACTTCTTCATGTCGCCGCATCGCTCTAAGTTCACCTAGAGTGCCCGACGACTTCAAAAGCACGACACACTCCAGGCTTGTCTAGCCTTGACCAAGCCCCGCTCAAAATTCAGCTTTTATGACTTAGCGCTGGTAACGCCAGACGTTACGAATTCCAATGGTGCGCTTCCCCTACTATTTGGCGGAGCTGACCCCTGCTGCGGTAGAAGCAAGCACTGGCGTTTTGCGGACTGGTAGCGGACGCTTTTGCTTGATGCCACGGGGTGTAACCACCCATTTATTCACCCCATGCAGGTGATCGTAGAGTCCAACGACCGCAATCATGTTCTTCAGGATGGTGTACAAGAAGATGATGACCGCGTGTTGCAGAAAATAGAACACCGGATAACGCACGGCTGCTACCTTCATCGTGACCAGCGTTTGATAAACACCGCTTGAAAACGTAATCACTGTACTGAACCAGAGAAAGGGATTGTCGGAGGGTGGCAGATCTCCCTGGTAAAGGAACAGACTTAAGATTAGCGGCAAGATTTGGAGTGCGATCAGCGAATAGAGTACGCAGAAGTAGAGCAGATATGTCCAGTAAACCTTTTGCCACAGGCTAAAGTGGTTGGACTTCCAGACTCGACGCTGATACTTAAAGCTAACCTCAAGCCACCCTTGCGCCCATCGTTTGCGCTGAAACCAAAAGGAATTGAAGTCTGCTGGTGCTAGCTCGGTCGTAATGATACTGCGATCGTGGAGGATGCGGTAGCCGCTTAACAGAGTCCTCATAGAAGCATCAATATCTTCAGTTAGCATCGCTGGGTTAAAGCGGATCTGCTGTAGCACCTCTGTGCGCCAGTAGCCATTTGAGCCGCCAAAAATGGTGGAATCGGTCAGAAACGACTTTGCCGCATGGCTAACGCCGTACAGCGTTTCAAACTCGATCGCCACATTCAGCGTTAGCAAGCTGTGCCCGTGATTGCGAATAATGTTGCGCCCCTGCACCACATCGTAGTCATGCTCTAGCCAACGCCAAGCCCGCACAAAACAGTCTGGTGCTGGATGATGGTCTGCATCCAGAATGCAAGTGATCTCACCCGTCACAACATGCAGAGCGGCATTCAAATTCTCGGCTTTAGAGTGGCTGCCTTCCACCCGCAGCAACCGTAGCTCTGGGTGAATGAGAGTCAGCCGCCGCAAATCGTCTTCTATGGGCAGATCGATAGGCGTGTTGTAGGCCAGGATGACTTCCAGCCCTTCAGACGATCGCTGCACTCTATGGAGAATGTGTTTCAGCGTGTCTAGAATAATGTCCTTCTCGTTGGGTAGATAGGCCGCCACCAAAAATGAGCAGCGCGGTAGAGGATTCGTTGCTGGAGGACGCTGGCTACCACTGACCCCTAGGGCAGATTTCGTCGATTGCTTGAACTGAGCCAGATGACCGATATCAGTGCGCTTGCGCTTCACCGCAAAGCGTCGAAAGAGGGCATTAGTGGCTTCTAAAAAAATAACAAGGGAACTTAACAGAAAAAAGGTGGCGATCGCCAGATGAATGTTGATTAAGGGCATGCCGCCGACGCGCAGACAGTAGTAGAAAATTGTTGGAACCCCAATCAGCAAAACATGGGTATAAATCAGCTTCGGTATGTCGCCCGTCCAATTCCTCACTTTAGCCATCCTCCAATCATTAGGGTCAGGGGTATCAACATTTGGTCAGCAGTCAGTCATGCTTAGAAAAAGGCAGAGTGATTACTAACTTCCCCAGGTTGAGATAACTTTACGGCAGGTTCTAGATCATCTTCATTCACCCAGAGCGATCGGTGTCCATCGCTGATTTGACACAAAAAGAACTCCCGTTCGTCTAACAGTTTTTCAACTTTCAGCACCGTCCAACCCACTCTACTTTGGTACACAACCGCTTCACCCATGCGCGGACTCCAGCTCCGCCGCTGTCGCACGGTGGCTGGCATTAACACGTAGTCCAGATCGCGTAAAAGTGCCCCCACTAAGCGCTGCAAGAATGGGCTTGCATAATCTGCCAGCACCGCCAGAATAAGCGTCCCTACCACCATGACCGGAAGCAGCCAGTAATAGAGTGCGAGATCATCTTGCACCACTAGCCTGATCGTGCGATCGACTACAAAATTGTGAATCAAGAAAAAGCTGTAGCTATGGGCACCTAACCAAACCAATACCGATGCGAGTGGGCGCAGTTGGGCAAGGGCACGCAACAGCACCATACAGCAAAGCGTCAACCCCACGGGTAAGAGCAAATCGACAAACACCCAGCCTGCCCGATAAAACTGGCAAACAAACCCAAGCGCATAGAGTGGAATCCCCAACGCCAAGGCTCGCTGAGCGTTCCAGAAAATTGGCCCTTTCCCTTGCGCGTAAAGCTGGGCAACCACCATACCCAACACGAACGTACTCAGCTTGGAAAGGAAAATCAAAAAGGGATGCCAGTCGGTGGGGGTATCCAAAATCACATAGGTCGGATGACCGTCAAATTTATAAATTGCCAGGGCACGGTACCCTACAGTGAGCAAGGTACTGATGAGCAATAAGTTTGCACTGCCCCAGCGCTGTAAGAGATGCCATAGAAAGGGAAAAATCAGCGCAAAGCTAAGAATGAGTGGCACAAACCACCACGGTCCGCTAGTCGCCAGGAGTAGCTCACCGCTGTAGTCAAACAGCAGTGGAAAGGTCACTCCCGCAAAGATGTGCCACAGGCTTGGGATGTAGCTGTGAGTTGCCACACCGATCGCCCAGAGTGCCGGATAGGAAAGCCATGCCACTGTCCAATAGGGCCATAGAATCCGCAGCACTCGGCGCTTCAGGAAATTACCCACCGCGATCGGCTTGCCCCGTAGCGACAGCACCAGGCTAAAGCCACTGATGAGAACAAATACATCCACAAACTGAAAGCCAAACCAGGCTGGAATGCCCAAAAGGCGCAGAAACATGCCTGGGTCAATCCCTCCGTCTACCGGAGTGACCAGTTGTCTCAAATTATTCGCCAGTCCGGTTGGCTGGGGCGTATAAGCATAGCCTGTAAACAACAGTTGAGCATGATAGAGCAAGAGTAAAACTGCCGCTAAAATGCGAATGCCCTCCAACCAGGCTAAACGTGGCGATCGGGCCATTTTTAGGTCAACCATGAATATTTAAAATCTCTTCTATTAACAAAAATGGAAACAGGAACATCTAGCAGCATCCCTTGTAAGAAGGGTTAATAACTCACCTATCACAGGTGCTTATAATTTAGAGTCTTATCATCCTCAATTGCGAAATCATCGAAATAGCCGTAATGCCAGCGACACGCTGCTTGATCCCATCACGTCTGATAGTTGCCACTTACCCGTGAAGACATGCAAAAAATGACAATCTATGCCCAAATCCGCACTTAGTGCTTAGTTGTACAGCTGCGTTTGTAAAGTAGCGTGAACAAAAAGGCTCTCTTTGTTGATACGGGAATATCTGTTTTAACCACATCCTCCTGGGGAGATACATATTTCTTTATAGTTCATCTCTAGCACGATCACGTTTGTTTCGGTTGATTTTCCAAGGTGAGCTAATAAGGTCTGCTGCCATAGATGAGATTTTTTTATAAAACGTTTCCTTTGTCATGAAAAATCTATAGAACGAGCTGCTGTTTAGAGGTAACGATCATGAAGCCACGTCAGAATCGCTCACAGTTAGCCTCGGTTTTAAGCCAGCAAAACCTCGCTAAGCCATAGTGATCCTGGCTTGACGGTGTATGTGGAGTCGTGATGCCAACCCTCTCTACGAACTCAAGTTACAATCAGTATGTCCACTGAGTTAGCCGATTATTTTTGGCATCGGTTGGGCTGTTCTGGATGAGGGCTATTGGTTGTACCTTGCACTTAATAGTGGCTTGGCTCTTGCATCCTGACTCATCGCTTAGCCTCTGGCGCTAATTTAGTGCTAGTTGATACGACGATCGGTCGTGACGCACATCGATGCATCTAGCTTTCAGGCATTCGCTCTCTTTTCTTGTTCTTGCTAGTCTTTTCTTGTTCCGGTTAGATTCTTGTCATGGCATCACCGTTTTTTGTAGTCAAGGTTCGTTCCCTGTTGAGCAACTAATATGTCTCAGCATTTGGATTCAGACGCAGAGTTCTTCTTGCAGCAAGGGTTGCAACTTAGCCGTGCTGGAGCTTTTGAAGACGCGCTACTCAGTTTTGATCGCGTTTTGCAGTTTCATCCAGACTGGCACCACGTTTGGCATACGCGTGGCGTGACGCTGTCTGAGTTGGGTCACTACGAGGAGGCAGTAGCTAGCTTTAATCAGGCGATCGACCTGGAACCCAACTACCCTGAAGCGCTAAATAGTCGCGGCATTGCACTTTATAACCTGCATAGCTACGAAGAGGCCATTGCCAGCTATGACAAGGCAATCAAGCTAAGACCCAACTTTCATCAAGCTTGGCACAACCGTGGCAACGCCCTTGACAAGTCGGGGTGCTACGAAGAAGCACTGAAAAGCTACGATAAAACCCTGGAGTTTGAGCTAGATTACTCCAAATCCTGGTACAACCGGGGCATTATTTTATACAAGCTGGGGCGCTATCAAGCGGCGATCGAGAGTTATGACCACGCCATTAAATACAGGCCGCACTACTCCCATGCGTGGTACAACCGTGCCAACACGCTGAACCAGATTGGATGCCACCGGGAAGCCCTCAGTAGCTACGATCGTGTGCTAACCATCAAGCCAGAGTGGTACGGAGCCTGGTATAACCGGGGCAATGTGCTGCATAAGTTGCATCGGCACGAAGAGGCCATTTACAGCTACAACAAAGCGTTAGCCATTAATGCCACTCTTTACGAAGCCTGGTATAACCGGGGTAATGCATTTGACGCCCTTGGACAATACGAAGAGGCGATCGCGAGTTACCGCAAGGCACTCGACCTCAAGCCAAACCTGCGTGAAGCCTGGTACAACTGGGGTAGCGCGCTGTACAAGTCTGGCTCGTATCGTGAGGCGGTCGCCCGGTATGATCATGCCCTGAAGCTCAACCCAGGGTTTGCTAAAGCCTGGTTTAGTCGTGGGTCTGCCTTTCGCAAGCTCGGTCTTTATGCAGAGGCGATCGCCAGCTACGATAAGGCAGTTCAATTTCAGCCAGAGATGCCTGAAGCCTGGTACTGCCGAGGCATTGCGCTGGGTCATTTGGGACAAAATGAAGCTGCGATCGAAAGCTACGATCGCGCCATTGGCATCAATCCTGACTTTCATCCTGCCTGGTACAGCCGTGGCTCGGCGCTAGGGCATCTAGGTGATTATGCCTCTGCCGTCGCCAGTTATGATAAAGCCCTGGAAATTAAGCCAAACTTTCCCGACGCACAAAGCCGTCGCGCTTTAGCGCTCGATCGCAATCAATCGCTGCAAGCTTTTCCCCGTGAAGATGACAGCGAAGGTCGCATTGCAGCTGAGCGTTTAGACGAGACAGCTTCCTTTACGGATCGCGTACAAGACCCCGAAACATCTTTGCGGTCATTTCCACACTTAACCTAGTGTGCTGTAGTCAGCGCAGACTGGGTGTCTTGCGTTAACCGATTGCATCAGTTTGATTCAATTACCTGCAAATCACTAAATTGTGTAACGCGTGAAGCCAAAACTGTTCTCGTCAGAACCGTTTGGTAAAACGGATGAAATGTTTTTGGTCGGACAAAAAAATAGATTTCATTGTAGGCTTGCAGCGTTCGATCGAACTGCTCCACAATCTGCTGGGCTTCCTGCTCCGTCACGGTAGCAGGATGTTTCTCGTACCATTCGTGCATAACTTCAGGTAGCCACACCCCATACCGATCAGAAAGAATCGCCCACGCGACACCTTTAGTCTGGCAACGTTGCATAAACGCTTGCAGCTCAGGATTGGTGTAAAGCTTGTCGGGGCTAGTAGCGATGTGGGCGCCCTTCAAGGCGTTGTCCTTTTCGGCTGAACAATGGGTCAAATAGATCTTCATCTCAAATACAGCTTCGCCTCGATGGGTGAGTAGATGAATGGGTGAGCAGGCACACGATCGCGGGGGATGGCTAAGGAGAAATTTTTGCTTGCTTCATTGAGGATAGGCGTAAATTTACGGAAAATAGACGACTGTGAGAGAATTTTGCTTGTTTTTGGCAACTCTAGGAATAGGAGTTCTTGGGGCTTAGGGTAGGTTATGGAGAGTGATCTGAACTCTGCTGCCTGGTACAGTCACGGCAATATCTTATATGGATTAGGGCATTATGAAGGCGCGATCGCTGGCTATGACAGAGTTTTAGCTGCACAGTCCGACCTCTACGAGGTGTGGAACAACCGTGGTTACGCACTCGAAAATCTAGGCCGCTTTCAGGAAGCCCTTGCCAGCTTTGACCAAACGTTGCGCATTCATCCCGAATTTGCTCTAGCGTGGCATGGCAAAGGCATCGTGCTTGCTAAATTGGGTCGTTACGAGGAAGCGCTAGTCTGTCTTCAAAAAACGCTGCGGCTGACCCCCAACGACTTGAAAGCGCGCTACAACCAGGGTAAAGCATTGGCGCATCTGCATCGTGATGAGGAAGCACTGGTTTGTTTCGATCGCGTCATTGAAATGAATCCCAGTGACTACAAAGCCTGGTACAGCCGTAGCAAAGTGCTTGCCAGCCTCGAAAAACTTGACCTGGCGCTTGAGGGTCTCGATCGAACACTAGCCATTAACCCACTTTGCTATTACGCCTGGAACTACCGGGGTACTATATTAACTCGGCAGGGCGATTATGAGGGCGCGATCGCTAGCTTCGATAAATCTCTGCAAAACAAGCCAAACAACCCCGATGCCTGGTATAGCAAAGCCCGGTGTTATGCCCTTCAGGGGGAACCTCAACTGGCACTCAGTTATCTGCAACGGGCGATTAAGCTTAATCCTCCCCTTTATCGTGCGCTAGCACGAGGCGATGCTCATTTTCAGACGCTACTGCAAACACCACAGCTCCAAGCATTGCTACAGCGGTAAAGTGATTTGCGTTTGCGCGATTTTCCCGGTTGAGCGCTTGATCGTTACTATGGCTCGATCGTCGCTTCTTCCGGTTCTGGTAGGGGTAATTTGGGAATGATGACACCAGCAATACGCTCGTCTGGCTCAAGCTGGAGTGTGCGATCGCCCAACTCATCTCGGCCTTTGAGAGGTGTTTCACCACTGGTCATCCGTGCCATGCGGTTGTTGCTGGTTAATACAGTGACCACGGTATCGGGGGGGGCCGCCACCATACCTGCAAGAGCATCGGTTTTACGCGTAAATTTAAATGATTGGGTGCCGAGGTCGCCTGTGGTGGAAAGGCGGAGAGTGTCGATCGACAATCGTTTGGCATCGCCCTGTTCAGAGAGCAAGAGGAGATCGTCACCTTGGTAAATGAGCGTGTAGCCAACCAATTTTTCTTGTTTCCGCAAGCGAATTGCCAAATTACCCTGTGCCACTCGGCTCAGTGCTGGCAGTTGCTCATCGTTAATGACTAACCGCAGCAAGCGTCCGCCTGCCGTTGCTAGTACAAGCTGATCGCCCACTTCCGTGAGGCTGACAAAGGCAAGCTGATCCTCTGGTTTCAACTTCAGCACGGTTAAACCACGCCCAGTCAATTCGCCTAATTCTGCTAGCGGTAGCCGTTTGATGCGTCCTTGCTGAGTGACTACTAGAAGATCGGCCTCGTCTCGATCGTCTGGCAGCACAAAGCAACCCACAACCGAACCCGGATCATTTTGAGCGGAGGGCGGCAGTAGGGTAATCAGCGGTGCGCCCCGCGACTTACCGGTAGACTGGGGCACCTCTCTTACATCCAGTGGATAAGCTTTTCCGCTGCGGGTAAACACCACTAAAGTTTGTGCTGTCGTGGCGAACTCTGTTTGAACCATAAAGTCATCACCATCTTCTAGCACCTGAGTTACCCTGTCGATCGCTTTACTCTGGTTCCGTTGAAAGGCTTTGGGTGTGAGTCGGCGAATGTAACCACGTTGGGTGAGTTCAATCACCGTTTCTTCTACCTCAGATTCGTGAGTAGAGTTTTCAACGGTTAGTGATTGGCTGTTGGATGTGAGCAGGGGTTGGTCAAGCGTAAGCTGCTCACCGATTTCTAACTGCTGGCTGCTGACCGCTGACCGCTGACCGCTAGTGGCAATAATCTTCGTCCGTCGTGGATCGGCAAACTTTTTCTTCAGTGCCCGGAGATCTTTTTTCAGCACTTTGAGCAATTCGCGCCGATCGCCTAACAAACGCTGGAGTTCCTGCATTTGCGCGGTTAGCTCATCAAACTCAGTTTGAAGGCTCTGCCGTTCTGTGGTGATCAGGCGGCGCAACGGCATTGAGAGGATCGCATCGGCCTGACGATCGCTCAAATCTAACCGCTCCTGAAACTGCAACTTGGCAGTGCTGCCGTCCGGAGCGTGACGCAGAATATCAATGACTAAATCGAGATTGGACAAGGCCAACAAGAGACCTTCGACAATATGAAGACGAGTTTCGGCTTGATTCAGCTCATGACGATAGCGGCGAGTGAGGGTGTCTTCTCGAAAGGACAAAAACTGCTGGAGCAGTTCCCGTAGGGGCATTTGGCGAGGTTGCCCATCCGTAAGAGCCAGCATGATGGTACCAAAGTTCGACTGGAGAGCCGTTTGGCGATACAAGCTGTTGAGAATCTTCTGGGGATTGATATCTCGACGGAGTTCGATGACCACTCGAATACCATCGCGATCGCTCTCATCGCGCAGATCAGCAATGCCTTCTAACCGTCCCTGATTGACGAGTTCTGCCATTTTTTCAATCCAGGCTGCTTTGTTGACCTGGTAGGGCAGTTCTGTCACCACTAACGCGGTGCGTCGATGCCGACCACGACCAATTTGCAGTTCCTCGACCTGCGCCACACCTCGAACCGGAATGCTGCCTTTACCCGTAGCGTAAGCTTCCTGGATGCCTTCCGTGCCCATGATTTCGCCACCCGTGGGAAAGTCTGGCCCTGGAATAAGTTCAAAGAGCTTGGCATCTGGCAGGTTGGGATTGTCAATCAGTGCGACCAGACCATCCACAATTTCGCCCAGGTTGTGCGGTGGAATGTTGGTTGCCATGCCGACCGCAATGCCCGAACTGCCGTTGAGCAGCAAGATGGGCAGTTGTGCGGGTAGTACGGTTGGCTCTTGTTGAGAATTGTCAAAGTTACCAACAAAATTAACGGTTGCTTCGCCAATCTCCGTCAGCAGTGTTTCGTTACCCAACGGTGCTAGTCGAGTTTCGGTGTACCGCATGGCGGCTGGGGGATCGTTGTCCACCGAACCGAAATTGCCATGTCCCCCCAACAGTGGGTAGCGACTGGAAAAATCCTGTACTAGCCGCACCAGCGCATCATAAACGGCCTGATCGCCGTGGGGATGGTATTTACCCAGCACATCCCCCACCACGCGGGCACATTTACGATAGGGGCGATCGGGGGTCAACCCCAACTCGTGCATCGCGTATAAAATACGGCGATGTACTGGTTTCAGCCCGTCACGCACATCTGGTAGGGCACGTCCTACGATGACGCTCATGGCATATTCCAGATAGGACTGCTGCATCTCTGTGTGTAGAGCAGTAGTAATTACAGCCATGAGCGTTGTTCCTTACACATTGATTGTATAAAAGCTGATTTCATCAAAGGTTTGTAGCGTTTGCCGCAAGCGACGTTTACGATGGGAACAAGTCTGAGCGTACCTGTTTCTATTTCACAGTAACGCTGAGGCACGTGGTAAGACTGCTGCTTCATCTGGGTCACGTTTCGAGGAAAGCACAATGAAAACCGTTCTGATTGTCGAGGACGATCTGATTAATGCACGGGTATTTTCTAAAATCCTGACGAAACGAGGTGGGTTGGCAGTCAAGCATACTGAAGATGTGGAAGAAGTGATGCAGATGGCCCATGCCCATGAAGCCGACATTATTCTGATGGATGTTTCGCTGTCGCGGAGTGTCTATTTGGGCAAGGCGGTGGATGGGATTAAGATTACGCAGATGCTGAAAGCAGACCCCCAGACGGCGACGCTGCCGATCATTCTGGTCACAGCCCATGCGATGGAAGGCGATCGCGAAAACTTTTTGAAGCAAAGTGGAGCAGATGCTTACATTTCTAAGCCTGTGGTGGATCATCAGGCGTTTGTTGATCAGGTTATGGCATTGCTGCCAACAGGTTAGGGACCAATGACAAAAACGGTGTTGCTGGTCGAGGATGACCTGGCTAATGTAAAAGTCTTTTCGCGCTATTTGACGCGCCTGGGCGGTCTGGCGGTGAAGCATACGGAAAATGCCGAAGAGGTCATGCAAATTGCTAAGGCTGGGCAAGCCGACTTGATTTTGATGGATGTCTCGCTGTCTCACAGTTTGTATCAGGGCAAAGCGGTGGATGGCATCAAGCTGACGCAACTGCTGAAACGTGACCCCAGCACAGCTTCGTTGCCCATTATTTTGGTCACAGCGCACGCCATGATTGGCGACAAAGAAACGTCGCTTCAGCAAAGTGGTGCCGATGGCTATATTTCTAAGCCAGTGGTAGATTATCAAGCCTTTATCGATCAGGTGATGGCGCTGTTGCCATCGGAAGAATAGGTGAGACAAGAGACTCCTTCTGGAGGGCTGGTGAGGGGTGAGTTGAGCCGCATGAGTCGCGGTTACAGCAATGGCGATCGTGCAGCGCATGAACTCAAACTCCCCGCTTAATGGCCGCCTTGCTTCTCACACTACCGCAAATGATTTCATCTACGCATTCACTCATCTACGCATCCACTAAAATGCAGAGTGCGATTAGAGCGTAGTCGTTTTCGATGTTTAGTACATAAGTACTATACTATATCTGTCTCGTGGATGCCTGACAGACTGTATTTAGAAACCGCAATGTGCAGAGCTTTGCACGATCGCAAGTATGAACGCGCGTTTGAGCGATCGTTTAGCGATCTTCAGGTTCCTCGATCTTCAAGTTTCTCGATCACGGCTGACGCTGGTGCGCCTGAGGTCGGAGCTTCTAGCGGAGCCGTGTCAATAATTTCTGGCAATGTTGGAGGCAACGGATCGGGGATAGCAATGTTTGGCATGGGGCTGGTTTCATCGCCTGACATTACTTTAGAGCGATCGCTCTCTGCGGTAGGTCTAGCACTAGAAGATGGCGCGATCGCTCTGCGCTTCTGCGGTAGGTATCGGCCGAATTGCTGTCCCAATTGACGCAATCGTTCTTGCCCACTAGGCGTCTTGTTATTCGTTGAAATGCTTTCGCTTGGTGAGGCTGGCTTAACTGTAGGATGGCTTAGTTTTGGCTCAACCACGATCGGTGTCTCTGGCTGCACGCGTTCTGCTTCAGGCGCTTCAGACTCTGGCGGCAAGACAACTTCTGGAACGGACGGCGCTGGTTCTGGGGTGAAAGGCTCTGATGGTGGTGCTGGGCTGAGAGTAGGGGATGGTTCAGGGAGGATGATCGGTGAGGGACGATCGGTCGCTTCTAAATCTGGTGACGGTTCTGCCTGGGGAGTTGCCAACGTAGACGGTGGTTGATCTGTCGGGTCGATCGTCGGCTCTGGAGTGGGTTTTGACGTTGGTTCCAGAGTGGGTTCCGGACTTGGTTCTGGAGTAGGTTCTGGTGCAGGCGGTACGTAGTCAGGGTCAACAATGCCACGCACATCGGCGGCAGCTAACTCTCCCCGCACCAGTTTGGACAACGTGTCGTCGCCATTAGGTTGGTACTCCACCAGCCGCACTGTGTTGTTAAACACGTTTTGCACCGGGTTACCTTTGTCGTCAAGGTACTCAAGCTGCACCCAGTTTTTACCAGGCTTGAAGCCTTGAAGGTACAGCGGTTGCCAGCGATCAATCACAAAACTGTCGCCATTTACCGTGCAGCGAATGCGCCAGTCAGCAATGTCATCCGTTGTGTCGGCCTGTGCGACGAGATGCAGCGGGGCATTGGTCAGGTAAAAATCTAACAGGATCGGCTCTGCGCCGTAAGTTCCTTGGGGGCGGCTATAGGTAAGTAGCGGCAGGTCGGAATCGGGATTGTTATCCTGAGTTTTGGTCAGTACGTGAAAGGTCGTCTGTGCAAAGGCTCCTTCATTCTTGAAGCTTTCGTGCCAGGGGCGAGATGCAAAGGCCCGAATGGTGTGAGTTCCAGGCTCTAGCTTGTCGAAAACCAAGGGCTGACTTGTATCGTAAACAGCCTGATAGGGGCGATTGTCTAGCAGAACATGCAGATGTGGTCCTAAGCCGAAGGTTTCGTTTTTAAAGAGGGGCAGATCGTTCACCAGGAAACGGACAGACACGGTAGTATCCGTCAGCACGTCGTTTTTGCGGGGGCTGATAATGGTGACTTGAGGTTGATAATCATCAAGAGCCTGTCGTAACTCTTGCAGGACGATCGGTGGCGAGGCTTCCGCAATTTTTCCTGCCTTCTTAACAGTTGCCTGCTTTGTAGCGGTTGCTTGCGATCGCCCCCAAAAGGCAGCGTGTGCTGCATTCCCCGCCTCACCCCAACTCACCGTCACAAGGATGGCGACGAATGTCACGATCAATTTAGCGATCGCCTGCCAGCGCTTCATTCCCAACACAGAACCCACTCCTAAAAGCTGCCCATAGGGAACTATAGCGGAAAAGACTAAGCCACCCGTGCAAAGTTTCGTCGCTCGTGTTAAGCGACATGTCTCTAGCGCGACGAAATGGAGCTTTAGGCAGAACCGTAAATGGCTGGCATGAGTTATCTAGATAGCTCGTGACTTGGTTAGTCAGTTATATACACTTAACCTTTTTTGAGCGATGCTCAATAAAACGTTTCAAAAAGAACAGCACAAAAGCAAACAAGCAAGACGTTTTGTGCTGGTGAAATGTATAGAGTATTTCTGCTCAATAAATAGAAGTAACTCAATCCTTAATTGGCTTCCAAATCGCGATCCCAGGGATTATATCTCTAGTTATCGGAGTATCTAGTTTTGTAAACGCAACAACCGTTTTGCTTGACTTTTTCACTTAGCTCAGGTTCGCAAGCTCGTCTATGTCCGCACTCGAAGGAGTTTGAATTATTGTTAATTGCGTCCAAGTTCGGCGTAACACGAGTCATATAATGACACGATGAGAACTCCTACCAGGCTAGTTGTATTGTCTGAGCGAACCTTTCCGGTTCTGATGATGATATTTGTTCCGTTCTTTGAACTGCGATCGTTGCTAACATCTTTTTGTTCTCTAGCCACGTTGGAATCCAGACGCTGGTTTTCGATCAGTGCTAATGGTTGCTCATTTGAGCGCAAGGGTGTTTTGCAGCAAGGGGCTGTTTTTAATGGGAGCAGCGTCTGGCAGGGGGGATTCCTCGTTCCTTGTCTAGAGAGAGGAGAGTCTCAATGACAATTACTCCACGGGAGCGCGAAGCGAAAGCAAGGATTGTGGTTGACAACGACCCGGTGCCGACTTCTTTTCAGAAGTGGTCAGAGCCTGGTCATTTCGATCGCACCCTGGCTAGAGGTCCCAAAACCACCACCTGGATTTGGAATCTCCACGCCAACGCTCATGATTTTGATAGCCATACTAGTGACTTAGAAGACGTATCTCGTAAAATTTTCAGTGCTCACTTCGGTCATCTTGCCGTTGTGTTCATCTGGCTCAGCGGCATGTATTTTCATGGCGCTAAGTTTTCAAACTACGAGGCTTGGCTGACCAACCCCACTGGCATTAAGCCCAGCGCTCAAGTTGTGTGGCCGATTTTCGGACAAGAAATTTTGAATGCAGATGTTGGCGGTGGCTTCCACGGAATCCAGATTACGTCTGGCTTTTTCTACCTGTGGCGGGCTGCTGGGTTCACTAACAGCTTCCAGCTTTACTGCACCGCGATCGGTGGTTTGGTTATGGCTGGTCTGATGCTGTTTGCAGGCTGGTTCCATTACCACAAGCGGGCTCCCAAACTGGAATGGTTCCAGAATGTGGAGTCAATGCTGAACCATCACCTCTCTGGGTTGTTTGGTCTCGGTTCGCTGGGCTGGGCTGGTCACCAGATTCACGTCTCATTACCCATCAACAAGCTGCTGGATGCAGGGGTGGCTCCAAAAGATATTCCCCTGCCCCATGAGTTCATCTTGAACTCAAAGCTGATGTCGGACTTATATCCCAGTTTTGCAAAGGGCTTAACGCCTTTCTTTACTCTGAATTGGGCAGAATATTCTGACTTTCTTACCTTCAAGGGTGGTGTAAACCCGGTGACAGGTGGTCTGTGGCTGTCGGATACAGCACACCACCATCTGGCGATCGCGGTGCTGTTCATCATTGCGGGACATCAGTACCGCACGAACTGGGGCATTGGGCACAGCATCAAGGAAATTCTGGAAGCACATAAAGGGCCGTTTACTGGCGAAGGTCATAAGGGTCTGTATGAAGTGCTAACGACTTCCTGGCATGCTCAGTTGGCAATTAACCTGGCAATGGTTGGCTCCCTGAGCATCATCGTTGCTCAGCACATGTACTCCATGCCACCCTATCCGTATCTGGCGACTGACTACGCGACCCAATTGTCTCTGTTTACTCACCACATGTGGCTGGGTGGCTTCTTCATCGTTGGGGGAGCAGCTCACGGTGCCATCTTTATGGTGCGTGACTACGACCCCGTAGTGAATCAGAACAACCTGCTTGATCGCGTGATTCGTCACCGGGACGCAATTATCTCTCACCTGAACTGGGTTTCTATCTTCCTGGGCTTCCATAGCTTTGGCCTGTATGTGCACAATGACACGATGCGGGCACTGGGTCGTCCTCAAGATATGTTCTCGGATACAGGCATTCAATTACGCCCTGTGTTTGCACAGTGGGTACAGAGCCTGCACACATTGGCTCCTGGTAACACCGCACCCAACGCTCTAGCTCCTGCTAGCTATGTGTTTGGTGGTGAAACAGTGGCAGTGGGAGGTAAGGTGGCGATCGCGCCGATCGCGCTTGGCACGGCAGACTTCCTGGTGCATCACATTCATGCGTTCACCATCCACGTCACCGTGTTGATCCTGCTCAAAGGTGTGCTGTATGCCCGTAGCTCTCGTCTGATTCCAGATAAGGCTAACCTGGGTTTCCGCTTCCCTTGTGACGGGCCTGGTCGCGGCGGCACCTGCCAGGTTTCTGGTTGGGACCACGTCTTCCTGGGTCTATTCTGGATGTACAACTCACTGTCGATCGTGATTTTCCACTTCAGTTGGAAGATGCAGTCAGACGTTTGGGGGACGGTCAATCCAGATGGCACGGTGGCCCACATCACAGGCGGTAACTTTGCTCAGAGCGCAGTCACCATTAACGGTTGGTTACGCGACTTCCTCTGGGCACAGGCAACGCAGGTAATCACCTCCTACGGCTCAGCGCTTTCGGCTTACGGCTTACTCTTCCTGGGTGCACACTTCGTTTGGGCATTCAGCTTGATGTTCCTGTTTAGCGGTCGCGGCTACTGGCAAGAGTTGATCGAATCGATTGTTTGGGCGCACAATAAGCTGAAGGTTGCCCCGTCAATTCAGCCCCGCGCACTGAGCATCATTCAGGGTCGGGCTGTGGGGGTAGCGCACTATCTCCTGGGCGGAATCGTCACCACGTGGGCATTCTTCCTGGCTCGTACACTGGCACTTGGATAAGCGCGAGGAGAACGAAGTAGAACTATGGCGACTAAATTTCCCAAATTTAGCCAAGACCTCGCTCAAGATCCGACGACTCGTCGGATTTGGTACGGGATCGCCACTGCCCACGACTTTGAAAGTCACGACGGCATGACAGAAGAGAATCTTTACCAAAAGATTTTCGCCTCTCATTTCGGTCATTTGGCAATCATCTTCTTGTGGACATCTGGTCTCCTATTCCACGTAGCGTGGCAAGGCAACTTTGAACAGTGGATTAAAGATCCATTGAACATCCGTCCCATCGCCCACGCGATTTGGGACCCTCAATTCGGTCAACCTGCGGTCGATGCTTTCACCCAGGGTGGGGCTAATTATCCGGTTGATATCTCTTACTCTGGTCTTTACCAGTGGTGGTTCACACAGGGTATTCGGACGAATGGCGAACTCTATGAAGGCTCCATTTTCCTCCTGATCCTGTCTGCTGTCTTCCTGTTTGCTGGCTGGCTGCACTTGCAACCCAAGTTCCGCCCCTCGCTAGCCTGGTTTAAGAATGCAGAATCACGGTTGAATCATCACTTGGCTGGTTTGTTTGGAGTTAGCTCCCTGGCTTGGGCAGGTCACCTGATTCATGTGGCTATTCCCGAATCACGCGGACAGCATGTGGGCTGGGATAACTTCCTGTCTACCCCACCGCATCCAGCTGGTTTGGCTCCCTTCTTCAGCGGAAACTGGGGCGTATACGCCGAAAACCCCGACACTCCTGGGCATGTGTTTGGCACAGCTCAAGGTGCTGGGACGGCAATTCTAACGTTTTTGGGTGGTTTCCATCCTCAAACAGAATCGCTCTGGTTGACGGATATGGCGCATCACCATCTGGCGATCGCTGTCCTGTTCATTGTGGCGGGTCATATGTACCGTACCAACTTTGGTATTGGTCACAGCATCAAAGAGATGATGGATGCCAAGGATTTCTTTGGTAAGCCAGTTGAAGGTCCCTTCAACATGCCTCACCAAGGCATTTACGAAACCTACAACAACTCTTTGCACTTCCAGTTGGGTTGGCACCTGGCTTGCCTAGGTGTTATCACTTCCCTGGTCGCACAGCATATGTATGCTATGCCGCCTTATGCGTTCCTGGCGAAAGACTTCACGACGCAGGCAGCTCTCTATACCCATCACCAGTACATTGCTGGATTCCTGATGGTGGGTGCCTTTGCTCATGGAGCCATCTTCTGGGTACGGGATTATGACCCTGACCTGAATAAAGGCAACGTGTTGGATCGGGTCTTGCAGCATAAAGAAGCCATCATCTCTCACTTGAGCTGGGTTTCGCTGTTCCTCGGTTTCCACACGTTGGGTCTGTACGTCCACAATGACGTGGTGGTTGCCTTCGGTACCCCTGAGAAGCAGATTCTGATTGAGCCTGTGTTTGCACAGTTCATTCAAGCCTCGCATGGGAAGGTACTCTACGGTTTGGATACACTGCTGTCAAACCCTGACAGTATTGCGACCACTGCTTGGCCTAACTACGGTAACGTCTGGTTGCCTGGCTGGCTGGATGCCATCAACAGCGGCACGAACTCCTTGTTTCTCACCATCGGGCCTGGCGATTTCTTGGTTCACCATGCGATCGCATTGGGTCTGCACACCACCACTCTGATCTTGGTCAAAGGTGCGTTGGATGCACGCGGGTCTAAGCTCATGCCGGACAAAAAAGACTTCGGCTATGCCTTCCCTTGCGATGGACCTGGACGAGGCGGCACATGCGACATCTCAGCGTGGGATTCGTTCTACCTGTCGATGTTCTGGATGCTGAATACAATTGCCTGGGTCACGTTCTACTGGCACTGGAAGCACCTTTCAGTCTGGTCTGGCAACATCTCCCAGTTCAACGAAAGCTCTACCTACCTCATGGGTTGGTTCCGTGACTACCTCTGGCTGTACTCTGGTGCGACGATCAACGGGTATAACCCGTATGGCATGAATAACCTGTCTGTCTGGTCCTGGATGTTCCTCTTCGGGCACCTGGTTTGGGCAACGGGCTTCATGTTCCTGATCTCCTGGAGAGGCTACTGGCAAGAGCTGATCGAAACTCTGGTTTGGGCACACGAGCGCACCCCACTGGCGAACCTGGTTCGCTGGAAAGATAAGCCCGTTGCGCTCTCAATCGTTCAAGCCCGTGTCGTTGGTCTGGCTCATTTCACGGTCGGTTACATCCTGACGTATGCGGCCTTCGTGATCTCTGCCACTGCAGCGAAATTCGGATAACGTTGTCTAAAAAGAGATTGCGTAAGCAGTAAGCAGCAACCCCTTGTCATCTATGGCGAGGGGTTGTTGCTTTTGAGCCAGAAGCAAAAAATTGGCACACCGACTTAAACCGATTTCACGACAGCTCCGTTTGTATGACTGGACGTGACACGCACAGTCATACAAACGGATCTACAAGAGGTGAATTAAATCGCAGCTAGCTAAAGCTCTAAGCGATTATGCGTAGGCAAAACAGAGAAACCGCTTAAATCCGGTTATTAATCTTGCAAAGCCTGTGTATAGCTTCCGTATAATTACGTGGCGCTCCACTACCACTCCTAAAATTGTTTCATAAACGCAGGGTGGCATATGTATAGAAGTTGGAGAGCTTACTATGACGGACTGGTCACCGATCAAATTTCATCCGAAAAATGGACAGTATTATAGATATCAAGAGTCTGGTCAAACCATCAGGTTGCTGGAAGCGATCGCCTGGGAGGCGCTTGAGCCAGATTCTCCAGATTCTCACCATCACTATTTCAAAATTAATGGGCGTTGGTATGTTTACGCTGATACGCCAAATCACAGTTTGTTAAAGCAACCGACGGTTGCTGGTATTGACAGTGTAAATCCCAGCAATCATCTGGATAAACTCTTGAATGAACTTAAGCACACTGAGCCATTTCGATTGGGTGAGCCTGAGGCCAAACAGCCTCAAGCTGAAAAGGTGCCAGGGCGAACGTACTGAGGTGTTGTCTACTAGAGAACTTTGATGACTCACTATCAACAGGTGCTAAAACTATCGACCAGAGGGAAATCGATGGCTAGAATTACACAGAAAGTGCAAGCGATCGTCACCGAATCGCAAATCCAAACCGGACTTTGCACGCTCTTTCTGCGTCACACGTCGGCAAGTCTGCTGATCCAAGAAAATGCCGATCCGGATGTGTTACAGGATCTCGAAAACTTTTTTGCCAAACTGGTGCCAGAGTGGGAAAACTACATCCACAGCACCGAAGGACCCGACGATATGCCTGCCCACATCCGCACCGCGCTAACCAAGACATCGGAGCAAATTCCGATCGCCAATGGTCGTCTGATGCTAGGCACCTGGCAAGGTATTTACCTTTGGGAACATCGCCAGCACGGTCACACCCGTGAATTAGTTGTTCACCTGATCGGAAGTTAAGGATTGTAGAGCAAATGACGTATAGAGAAGGGCGATCGTCTTCAATTCAAAACTCAGTAGTCCTCAATTTTGTCGTCATCTCTTTCAATTAAGACAACAGGCAGTGTCAAAGCAGCGCAAGGCTATCAGCAAGGGCATAGTCACAGAGTCAAAAATTGACAAGCGTTGCGTGTGTAAACAGCGAAATGACATTTACTCTTTCAGTAGTCTTACGGGTAACGCGTCATTCTTCGGTGGCGTTTTCTCTAAAAATTGACGACTAAAAAGGGGGAGCAGCAAAAATGGGCAGCAAAAAGCCCCTGGGCGTCTGTCCTTGTTTCGACTCCAGGGGCTTTCTGATTCGTACTCCTCACACTCTTAAGATAGTA
Source organism: Stenomitos rutilans (assembly GCF_059505485.1). Lineage (NCBI taxonomy): Bacteria > Bacillati > Cyanobacteriota > Cyanophyceae > Leptolyngbyales > Leptolyngbyaceae > Stenomitos > Stenomitos rutilans. The sequence continues at coordinate 14,019 of NZ_JCACKR010000049.1, read as the reverse complement.
CCACAGGTTTGCTCTAACCATACCTCTTATGACAGAGATCAAAGTGGCCTAGCCCCATTAAGCCACATGCGCCATACGGCTAGTCACTGACCGTTGATAGTTTGCACCCAACCCATTTGGTGATCAAACAGAATAGTGGTGTGATACCAATTTGAATTGAAAATGCGATACATCCTGTAGGGGCAAGGCATTGCCTTGCCCCTACCCACCGATTGATCTGTAGCCGTCATTCTTTAAATCGGTATGAGACGCTATTGTTTAGAGCAGGAGACTCTAGACGATCGCCATGAATAAACCGTTGGATGCAGAGCAGTCGATCGACCTTGCGACTCGCCTTAAAAGCAAAGCTAAAAGCCCTTTTGATAATGCCTACCGCGCTGCCTTAGCAACGACTGGGGCGAAGTACGTGCAGGGTTTTTTAGCCTTTTCTGGTCATCCTCACGCGCCACTGGAGCATAGCTGGATTGAGCTGGACGATCGCATTCTTGATCCCACCTTGCCCCATCTCAATCGTCCGGCTTCATCGCTCCATTATTTCTCCGCCCAACAGCTTACGGTGAAGCAACTTAAAGCCGCGATTGAAGAGGCGAAGGAAGACTATCCCGAAGATGATCCGTTACCTATTTATGGGGCAGCGCCTTACGAGTATTACGGCGATTTGATGCTGGGTGGCAAAGACTACCTGATCGCTTACAACGCTGCTGTCGCAAAGTGCCTGGAGCTAAAGCGAGCAAAGTCAGCCTCTAACGGGCAGACAGACGATTGAAGTGCAATGGTTCATGGCAAAGATCTAACTGCTGTTTGTCTGCGTATGACACCGATCTAACTTCACACAAATAAGACATTCACACCGTAAATTTGCTGACGCACTTTACCAAAAACGTCCTGGTTTTTACAGAAGTTGCTGTAGAAGGGATTGAAAGGTTGACGGCCTTTAACTCAATGTAAGCAACCCGGTGCTCTTTCTATGGGCAAAGAGCACACTCCTTTCAATGCTAGCTTTGCTTTGCTGAGAAGGAGTTGCAACGGTTGAGGTTGGTTAAGCGCATTCAGGAAGATTCACCGGGAGTTTTTTCTGTGGAGACAGGTCTAGAGGCTTGGTTATGGCGGCGGCAACGGCAGCAAGAGGAGGGGTTTACTTTACTGGAAGTGACGATCGTGCTGGTGATTAGCGGCATCTTGGCGGCGATCGCACTCCCCTCTTTTCTGAATCAAACCAGCAAAGCAAAGCAGGTGGAGGCAAGCATGTATCTTGGCACGCTCAACCGGGCACAGCAAGGCTACATGCTAGAACACGCCCGTTTTGCTGATAGTGCTAGCGCGTTGGGTGTTGTACTCTATAACAGCCCAAATTACAGCTATTCGATTCATCTTGATAGCGCTGGTAATCAATATGCCGTGCATGATGCTAAGGCGCTGAGTAGCAGCTTGCGACCGTATGTGGGGATGGCAGCGCTTACCCAGGGTGGCACCAATAACGCAAAGGTCGAAACCGCTCTCTGTCGAGCCAAAACGGCACAACTTGGTGAGGCAGAGCAACCCGTTCTCAGCGATGCGTCCATGACTTGCGCCACAAGCACTGAACCTGTGGGACAGTAAGCCTCTTACAGTCACCAATTCTTTAACAGCTTTAGGCTCGATCGCTTGATCAATGGTGTAGAACGTCTTCTAAAACCATAGGCATGAACGGTCAAAAGCGCTCGGAATCCGCCATAATTCTACCCGTTAGGAGAGAATAGAATTGGCAGTGAGGAAGAGGGAGGCGCGCGATCGTGGCTCGTAAGCAATCGAAAGGAACCTGTGCTTATTGTGGCAAAGAGCTTTCTAAGGCGGGGATGACCAAACATCTGGTGACGTGTCCGGGACGGCAGGAGGCGATCGCGAAGGCTGAGGACAAAAAAGGTAACAGTGAAGAACTCTACCACTTACGTGTTCAGGATGCTTACAGCAAAGACTTTTGGCTGGATCTAGAAATGCGCGGTTCTAAGAGCTTGCAAGATCTGGACGATTATTTGCGGGCAATCTGGCTGGAGTGTTGTGGGCACATGAGCCAATTTTCGTTAGAGGGCGGCTTCGCGCGTGAAGTCGGCAAGCGGCGGAAACTCGGTGAGGTGTTTAAGCTGGGGAGTGAACTCACCCACATTTATGATTTTGGCACGTCGTCCGAAACGATCGTAAAAGGTGTGGCAAAGCGCGAGGGTAAGCCTACCACCTCAAAGCCGATCGCGCTGATGGCACGCAACAACATGCCAGAGTATACCTGCATTAAATGTGATCAGCCTGCAACGCATTTGTGTATGGAATGTCTGGCAGAAGATCAGACAGACGGTACATTGTGCGATCGACACACTAAAACCCATCCGCACACCAACTATGGCGAGCCGATACCGCTGGTCAACTCTCCTCGAATGGGCATGTGCGGCTATGATGGGCCTGCCGAAGTGCCTTACTAAAGCACGGTTTGGCGATTAGCAGGCCGCTACAGGCATAACCCCCCAATGCCGACTCCTTTAACTGACTGCACTGGCGGCATGAACGAAGACGGGAACTCGCTTGTAGGCTGGGGTGCCCGATCGCGTCTCGATTTTTGCCTTAAAGACGACATTCACTTCGGGGTAAAACATCACAGCGGCACCGGGACGAACCGCACCATAGATGACTTCCACATTTTCAAGTTTGCCTGCATCGCCCTGGACTGTGACACACTGGTGTGCTTGAAAGCCAGCCTGTTCAGCATCCTGGCGGTTCATTAAGATGCAGTTGCGGTGAGGCATCCCTCGATAGTGGTCGCCAATTTTGTAGACAACGGTGTTGTGTTGAGAGTAGCTGCGTCCTGTCATCAGCGCCAAGACAATGCCATTTGCTGCCCCTGATGCGTCGAACTCCTGGGGTTCAGGCAGCGTCAGCTTCGGGAGGGGTGTGACAAACATCGAGGCTTTCCCCGATGGGGTAGCAAACTTCGGTTCGGTGAAGATGCGCCCGCCGATCGTGAACTCCTCTTGGGTCTCATCGATCGCGCCAATCTTCTCGTAACCGGGAATGGTTTGGGCAATCAGTTGGCGAACGTAGCGGGTGTCCTGCAATTTGCGCCAATCGACAGGATCGTTGCCTAGAATGCGATGGGCGAGCGTGGTGAGAAACTCCACTTCCGAGATCAGATCGGCGTGTTTCAGATGCGTTTTGCCTTCATCGCTTAAACGGACAAAGTTGTTGCCTGATTCGGTCGTGACTTTATGCGGATTTTCAAAGCGGTTCAGGACGGGAATGACGATCGTGTTTTGTTTCGCCAAGCCGTTGAAATGTCCTAGATTTGGCTTGGTGGCGACGTAGATGACGGTTTCAATGTTGCCGATCGCGCGTTTCGCCTGGGTAGAATCGGGGTTTGCGCCATAGAGGTTGCCCCCCAGACACAGCAACGTATCGACCTTACCAGCGTCTCCCGCTTCGATTAAATCGCGGGTATGGTAGCCCTGCACTTTGCTGAGCGGTCGTCCCAGCAGCTTTTCCAGCGCTTCCTGGATTTCCTTTCTCAGCTTGACGGTGACACCCATCGAGCCAAAGCCCTGCACGTTAGAATGTCCTCGCACAGGCATGGTGCCTGCCCCTTCTTTACCCGCATTCCCTGTCATCAAGGCAGTGTTGGCAATGCTAAAGACGTTATCAACGCCGTTGACGTGCTGCGTGATGCCCATTGCCCAGCCAAAGACGACTCGTTCTGAGGTGCCGATGATGGTTGCGGCAGCCTCAATCTCTGGCTGTGAAACGCCACAGGTTTCAGTGATGGTATCCCATGTGGTCGATCGCGCCTGTTCGACGATCGCTTCCCAGCCTTCAGTGTGCGCTTTGAGATAGTCTTCTTTGATTAAGCCCTGTTCAATCAGCGACTTTTGAATGCCGATAAACAGCGCTACATCGCTACCAGGAATGGGTTGCAGGTAGAGGGACGAAATTTCTGCACCTTGCACGAGCGAGGTGGGAAAAGCTGGTGAGCCAAACTTAACCAACCCAATTTCCATCATGGGATTAATCACAATGATCCTGGCACCGCGATCGCGCAGTTTGATCAATTCGTTCATCAAGCGAGGATGGTTGTAGGCTGAGTTTGCACCTGCCAGCACCACACAGTCAGCCTTTTTGAGGTTTTCCAGGCTGACCATCGAGGTGTTGGTGCCAAACATTTGCTTTAGCCCCGTAGTAGAAGGCGCATGGCAAAGGTCGGAACAGTCCGCCAAATTATTTGACCCTAGTGCCCGAATCATCAGTTGCAGCAGATAGGCCGCTTCGTTGGACGATCGCCCCGAGCTGTAGGATGCCACTCGCTCTGGCGGTTTGCGGAAGGCCGCTTCGGCGATCGCGTAGATTTCGTCCCAAGAGATGCGCTCGTAGTGGGATTTGCCTGCTCGGAGAATAACCGGAAAACTCCACCGTCCCAGGCGATCGGCTTCCATTGAGGTGAGTTTTTGCAGGTCATGGATGCTGTGTTGCTCAAAAAACTGAGGCGCGATCGCGGGCTTCAACTCTGCCGAAATTGCCTCTACGCTCTTCATGCAGCGCTGGAGCTTTTCACCTTCTTCGTTGGTAAAACCGCCCTTTTGCCCACCTGTCCCCCAGGAACACGACAGACACGCACTATGATGCAACAACGTTTCCCATAATTTAGGTCCTTCAGGCGACAGCGTATGTTTAGCCCAGTATTCGATCACGGAGGGGCCGCCGCCGATCGCGGGAGTTTCCTCGTTTGTCTGGTGGAACGGGGGCAGGGGTTGCGTGGGTGTATCCATCAGTCTCGCCTTTTAGCACTCTAAATAAATGTATTCTCAAGGCATAGAACCCGACTGCACGCAGTCAAGCGCTACGACAGAGAAAGGTTAGTGGTAGCGTAACGCATCAATCAGCTACTTTGTCGAAAAAGGTGTCGGCCCTCTTGTCCGTTTAGTGATGGGTTGAGCGCATGTCCACCAGTCTCTACAAGTCCATTACTAACCCATCCATCGGCATCTACTACAAGGTAATCATAGAGTCCACTATAAAGATCATCACAGCTAATTAAGGTGAAAACCGCTGTAGTCCGCGTTGTGGTGTCTCTTAACGCAAACCATCGAACCTGACTTTGGCTCGATCGCGTCATCAACAGGATTGGTTTGAGCGATGGATGAAAGTCGGGTTGCGGCAAGCGTAACGAGTGCGATCGACCTTAAACGTTTGCCTATAGTTAATTCTGGGAAAAGCAGCAATAATTCAGCAGACGATGCAGCGATGCGATCTCGTCGCTGCACCCTCAGTCTCCCTACACCGCGTCCCAAATGATAAGTTGAATCGGTGTGGGATTGTAGCCATTGCACGGGTTATTCATTTGCGGACAATTAGAAATTGCTACCAGCGTATTCATCTCCGCTTGCAAGTCAACGATGCTACCAGGATCGGAAATACCATCCACAATTTCGAGAGTGCCATCTTCACTCACAGGCACATTCATAAAAAAGTTGATGTTGCTGGTCATATCCCGTTTGCCCAAGCCGTAATCCTTGATGGCATAGAGAAAATTTTCCACACAGGCGTGCTGCCATTTCTTATCCAGGCCAAAGCGCACCGAATTGCTCTCACAACTACACGCGCCACCCGATGTATCGTGCCGTCCACACGTATCGTTCAGCACGGTCATCAGCACATTCCCATCGTTGGAATACAGCTTTGTACCCGTCGTGATGAAAATATTGCCCTGGCCGCGAATCGTATCCGGCGCACTGTACCGCTCACTCGGATCATCCGCGTTGTACACCAGAAAATCCACCGCCTGATTGCCACCCAAATCCACAATTCGCAGTACTTGTCCTTTTTCCATCACCTTTGCCCAGGGTTTCCGCGCAGGCAACACTTCATCATAAATCGCCGTTTTGGGGTCAAGTTCAACCACCGTCTCAATCATCGTTTAATCCTCCGAATGTATAGCTACCGTTTGAGTTTTGAGTTGTTAGAGAAGCACCTTTTGTACTTCTTGGTTCTCCTGACTCCTGACCTAGACCAACTGTCCTAAATACGCATCGGTATTCTGAAACCCTCTCACCGCTTCGGGGCTGCCTATGCGAATGGGATCATCGGCAGGGGGCGCGGGAGAGTTCCAGACGATCGCCCGGATCGGTTTTGCATCATACGTCGGACTCGGATCAAGCGGATGGGGGCAATTAGAAAGCACCACCAGCACATTCATTTCTGCTCGCAAATCAATAAAATCTCCAGCTTGTGCGGTCTTCTCAGCCCAGGACAGATTGCCGTCTGGATCGACCGCAATGCGCGTAAATAGATTCAGATTAGGCATGATGTCTTTCTTGCCCAGGTTGCGTTTCGTCAGCGCCAGCAAAAAGTTATCTCGCGAATTTCTGTAATCGCCTTCGCCACTGCTTGCTGGATCGCCTTCGCCACTGCTTGCTGGATCGCCTTCGCCACTGCCTGCTGGATCGCCTTCGCCACTGCCTGCTGGATCGCGAAGGCGATACTTCTGATTTGCCGCCAGATTGCTGCAACCGCCCAGCGTATCGTGCAAACCACACGTATCTTCGGTGATGGAAAACAAAACGCGACCCATATCGGAGTAGAGCAGCATCCCTTTTTTGAGAAAGGCGTTGAACTGAATCTTGGCTGTATCGGCAGCGTTGTACCGCTCGATCGCGTTATCAGCGTTATAGCAAAGCAGTGCGACCCCTCTAGCCCCTTCGGGTGCAACAAGTCGAAGCGTCGTGCCACGCGTGATCACCCGTGACCAGTAGGCACCCCCCGGAATAACTTCATCCCAGGTAATCAACGCTGGATCGATCGTAGCTTGTACTTCGGTAGACATCCTATCCTCCTTGACTAAACAAACGACTGAAACGACAAAACCCAGGAAGCCTCCAACAGTCATCGCTGCTGCTTGGCTCTCCCGGGCTTTTTTCCCGCCGTGTGACCGCTTTCCTGGTTCAGGTTTAAGTGGCTGCTTCTCTCGGACCAGTCGTCTCACTCGCGCAAGACCGGAACCCTAGAAGCGAATAATTTTACTGCGTGCGATCGCCCTTAAATGCAATCGGTCAAATTCTAGCACCTCCAATCGAGGCTTCCTAGTGCGTGTCACTCCTCCTAGATAACTGCAAAACGAGGCGCACGATCGTATCAAACACTACACTATTGACGATCGTCTCTGTCCTCTAAAATAATTCGTTGCGCCTCTGCCCGTCACTAAAACGGGCTAATGGCGTGAAGTCTGCTGAAGCGTGATGAACGAGCAACATGGCAAAGAGGTAACGGTTCAAGCGAATGTGGTCTCACGCTGTTCGATTGGAAAGACAACGGTAAACGTTGAGCCTTGATTGGATTGAGACGACACACGAATTTCGCCCTGCATCAAAGCCACCAACTGTGAAACAACAGCCAAACCTAACCCTGTACCTCGATCGGTTTCAGAGGTGGGAGCATCACTTGCTCGGAAGTAGGGTTCAAAAATGCGTTTCTGATCATCCTGCGTCATGCCCATACCACTGTCCCGAACGGTAATCGACCAGTGGTGATCCTTGAGGGTTTCCATAGAAACCGCTACATAGCCGCTTTCGGTGTAACGAATCGCATTGCTCAGTAAGTTGGTGACAATTTGTTGTAGGCGGAGAGGATCGGTTTGAACCGTTTGAGGGGCGCGATCGCAATCTACGTTCAACTCCAATCCTTTGCTACGAACGAGAGGTTCGACGATTTCAACCACCGATTGAATTAAATGCTTGGGAGTGATTTCAACCAGCTTCAATTTAATTTGTCCGTCTCCCTGCTGGAGTTGCAGCGTGTCATTAATCAGCCGTAGCAGCAGTCGTCCATTGCGTAATACTCGCTCAATGCTTTCTAGATGCGCGTAGGAATCTTTGGTATCATCTTTTTGTTGTTGGCGCAAAAACAAATCAGCATAGCCGATGATGGACGTGAGTGGGGTTTTCAACTCGTGGGTTAGCTTCGACATGTTGTCATGGCTGGCTCGTACCAGACGAGTCAGCTCCTGATTGGTCAATTGCATTTGAGTTTTGAGTTTCTCTAACTCTTCTATGCGGCTCTGCGTGTAGCTGTCAAAACAGCGCGCGATCGCCTCATCAATAACCGTATCAATGAGCCGAATCGCCCATAACACATCTTTGGGCGATGCCTGAACCAGATCAATTTCTAATGCCGAAAAAATGACGGAGCGCAACAGGCGATATTCTCGTGCAATTTCCGCAGGCTCAAACCCTTGCTCAGCGCGGATAATACCGTGTTCTAAACTAGCCTCATCAACCACCTGAAAGTTTTCTAAATTGTCATTTGCAAGCATTGCAGCAAGAGATTCTAAAATCCTGGGCAAGCTGTTACGCACGGCATTAAAGGTCAGTTCGTTCGTCGCTTCAATCTGTTGATCTTCAAAAACGGCACCAATCCATTGTTCAATAATCGTTTCACGCTTCTGATTCAGAATCGTGCTGAAATCCATCTTTATAAATGTAGAAATTCGGTAGTTCTCGTTTACTGAGAGCTTTACGTTACCGTCTGAAGAGGAATGAGCGCATTTAGTAAAAGACGGAGGCTGGTATGAGATGTTACAGTGAGATGCAAGCATGTCTTAATTTCCAACGCATGCCTTTGTTGCACTGCTCAATGCATTGTGAGAGCAACATGGTCACAAAATACGAGCGACGCTTCTAATACTAATCCGGCAATCATTGACTTGCATATTCTGGTGACCGATAGGAAGCTTGGTCATCAGAAGACTAATGAATGCACTACCAACTATTACCACTTTACTAGAGTTGTCGGGAAATAGAAGTTGAGTGAGGCCATGTTGCCGTCCAATGAATTGTTTTTCAAGCAGCGAGCAAGTAGAAGCTCCATAAGCCTGTGGCTGTGAGCATCAAGTGGTCATCAAAATCTTCCATTCGATTGCGACAAACCGCACTTACGGCGTTGTAACGTTTAATGCCAGCAAACGCATGTTCACAAACGACACGGGATTGACTCGAAACTCGATTCTCCTGTTTTTGAGCCTCACTCAGTTCACCTCCTTTCGGCTTGTGCGGTAAGTGGATGTTGTTGTATTCCTTCTGCAAACCCAGGAAGCCTCAAGCCACTTCGATGGGAATTGCATCTGGCACACCTTGGGCAATATCCTCTTCATCATGAAACCGTTTGTCATGGAGTTTGCCTTCTCGTGCTGTGCTTAAAACCAGCACCTGCTTGGTTTCATCCACAGCAGCTAGATGTTTGCGGGTATGGCGTTTTTTCTTGCCAGAGTCGTTGGCTTGTTGCGCTTCGTGGTCTTGCGGACGGGCAATGGGTCGCTCTGTCCCATCAATCATCACCCGCTTAGCCCCTGGAAAACGCTCTAAAAACACTTCAAGGCTATCAAGTTTGCGTTCTGGTAGAACCAGTTTCTCGCCCAACGTCGCCTCTAAAAGGGGCGGAGACGATGCATCCACTCATGGGCTTGAGAGCGGTGCAGGTCAAAGACAATTTCAGCTAAATCAAAGGTGGGGGAACACTTGAAGTAGAACAAGATGAAAAATAACTTCGCTTGGTTACTGAGTAAACGGGCTTTACGTCCGCCACCGACCACACGTTGACGTGGTTGCGTCTGGCGAGTTTGTTCGTACAGGTGACTAAACGTTTCCAGCAGTGCATCAAAAGCTCGGCGATTTAACCCGGTCAGTGTCCGCAGCAAGCGGTCTTGGTTCAGCACTCGTTGGATGTCTAGCATCGTCTTATCCGTCACTGCTTCCTATTTTCGCTTATTCCCCGACAGCGTCTAATAATGATGCGGCTCATGATCTTTAGGCGGCGCAGGTCCGGTATAGCCTGACTGATCAGCGCTATTCATGCCTTCAGTAAATTTGCTGCCACTGCCCTCTGCGATCTGAGTCAAGGCTCGGAGGCATGTTGTAAAGCAGCCAATGGGTAAAACCCAAATGGAACGGGTGCATCTGGATCATGGCAAATGATCGCCAGTTGCTGCGTTCCAACGGGTATACCAACCCATTCCAACAACGGCGAAAGATTTTCACCGTCGCTGGTGTAACGTTTTGGCATCGGCTCCAAAGCATTAAATGCGGGGCTGTGAATCCGCAGATCCTTAATGTTCATCGCCATAGGCATCTCCAGGGCTAGCAGACTGGATCAATGTTGTAGACTCACACAGAAATGATGAATGGTTTAATGCAAAACTTTGTTGGCTTGGTTGGCAAACGCTTTAAACTCAACAGCATCGTGACTACAAAAAAGCGTGACATCTTTGCTGCGATCGATCGCCAAAGTGCGCAACCGATCCTGGTTGTAAACCCGTGCTTCGTGATTTACTTCCATCATCAGTTGGTAAGCTTGCATACCAGGTGTACAATATCGCTCAGCCGCCATCTCGTGCCGATAGAAATAAGCATCACCAGCATGTAGCAGCCACCCATCTGGGGTTTCAATCGCCACGCCAGCATGGCCCAGCGTGTGACCCACTAACGGGATGAAAAGAATCTCTGGAGGCAGCCCGTCAAGGTCACGCACTGCCTCAAAACCAAACCAGGGTTCACCACCCGCTGTGTAGTATTTCCAGTGCTTGACCTCATCCCACTGTTTAGGACGATAGCGCTGACTGGCAATAAAACCATGTCGATCGTGCACTGCATCAATCTCAGGTTGCATAACATGCACTGTTGCTTCTGAAAAGTCTTCCAAACCACCCGCATGGTCAAAATCAAGGTGCGTAAGTACGATATGGCGTACATCCCGTGCTGAAAACCCCAACTGTTCAATCTGAGCGATCGCTGTGTACTTCGGCTCAAACCGGATGCCGTTGAAATGAATGAAGAACGGGCTCAGCCGTGAGTAAGGCGACTGGACATCCTGTCGCCCAAAGCCAGTATCAACCAGTACCAATCCCTGATCGGTTTCAATCAGTAGGCAATGGCAGACAAGGCGGGCCGTCAGCCCACGGCTAAACCCATCAAAGAGCGCTCCCCCAAGGGGACACATACAGCCGCAATTAAGATGATGAATGTGCATGGAATTCCTCTGCTATGGCTTCAAATGATGAAGCACAACAACAACATATTCGCCGAGCCTGGTTCGCTAAGCTTGCGGTGCTGCTCGGCATTAACGGTATCTGGCAAGACCTTGCTAACATTGCCTTGAATTTGCGTTTTCAGCGAACCAGCAACAAAATCGTCCTTACCCTTCATCAATGCTTCGAATCCTTGCCTAGCAACCACAGCAGGATCATCTTTTTTATCGGCACCGACACTGGTATCGTCCATCCCTGCTCGGTGAAAAAAGTTGGTATCGGTTGGTCCGGGCATCAGCGCCATAACGGTCACATCTGTCTCCTTTAACTCACTGCGTAGGGCTTCTGAAAAGGAGTGTACAAAGGCTTTTGAGGCAGCATACAACGCTTCAAAAGGTCCCGGTTGCAGCGCAGCGATCGATGACGTAAACAAGATCTTGCCACTACCGCGATTGACCATATCCTTAACAACACGTTTCGCAAGATGAACTGACGACACCACATTTAGTTCAATGAGGTTAATTTCCTCCTGCAAATCAGTCTCTGTAAACTTGCCACCAACGCCAACACCAGCGTTAATGGCGATCGCCTCTACAGGCCGCCCAGTCGCTTGAACCTTTTGGTAGAGGGTTTCAACGCCATCATAGGTAGCAAGATCGGCTTGCACAGTCTCCACCTGAGAACCTAAAGTTTTGAATGCCTGAGCCGCCTCATTAATACTAAGTCCGGTGGCTGTTACTACAAGGTCAAAACCATTTTGAGCAAACTGCTTCGCGAGTTCATAACCGATGCCATTAGAAGCACCTGTTACAACGGCTAAAGGCCGAGTTGAAGAGCTATTCATCACTATCTAATCTCCTATCAAGCTGTTTGGGATTTCCAAACTTGCTGTCTTTACCTATTCCTAATAGAACCATTCCGCTAAGCAATTCTAGAGGCATCAAGTATTTGATGGGAATACGACTGAGAGACTGTTTGTAAATAGATATGAAGCGAAGATGCACCCGGAGATGAAATGAGAGATATGTGAGAAATCCCTTTCAACCTCATGAAGCCAATGAGCGAACCCTTCTACGACAGCGACCTGACAGATGAGGAATGGCAACGGATTGAACCGTTGTTACCCCTTGCCAAGCCCCTTGGTAAACACCGGGAGGTCAACTTACGAGACATTCTGAATGCGATTTTCTACCGAGCGGATAATGGCGTCAAATGGCGCAACTTGCCCTGCGATTTTCCAGTCTGGCAAACCGTCTATGGCTACTACCGCTTATGGGTAAGACTGGACATCTGGGAACAGATCAATACAGCCCTGGTGCAACAAGTCCGAATCAGTGAAGGACGGCAGGCTCAACCCAGTTTAGCCGTGATTGATAGCCAGTCAGTCAAACTGGGGCAAAAAGGGGGGAGAAACACGGGGTTGATGGTCACAAACAGGTGAAAGGACGCAAGCGTCATATTGTCGTGGATGTACTGGGATTAGTCTTAGGGTGTTACGTTACCGCTGCAAATACGGCGGATGTAAAAGCTGCTCCTGCGGTGCTGGTGTGGGTCTTAGATATGTATGAACGGATTGCCAAAGTTCTAGCAGACAAAGGCTATCGAGGAGCCTTGGCAACCCTGATTGAGCAAGCGTTTGAAAATCGTCAAGTGACAGTAGAAATTAGTCAACGACCAGACGAGGCAAAAGGGTTTCAGGTTGAACCGAAACGATGGATTGTGGAGCGGACTTGGACGTGGTTAGAAAATGCTCGCATCCTAACTCGTGACTATGAGCGATTGCCTGAAAATCACGAAGGAATGATTTATGTTGTCATGCTCCGTTTGATGCGCCGGCGATTAACGAAGAATCGTCGAACCTGGCAACAAAAAACTGCTTAACCAACATTTACAAACACTTTCTGACTAAGATGATGAACTGATGTACCAGATACAGCTCAATTACTCAATATTGCCAACGGCTTTACTCACGTCTGCTGGTGTTTCAAATTTGTCTTCTGCCAATTGTTTCAGAGTAGAGAGTATGTTTTCATCGGCACCTTCTTGTTTAGCACGATCGAGTAAATCTTGCTTGTTGGCGGGATAATCCATTCCTTTCAAGTATTTCTGCAATTGAATCGGATTGACCTTCGACATCGTTTTTCTCCTGTAACTACTTAACCGTTGACTTCGTCTGCATTAATCGCTTTTCACACCTATATTCACCTCTATTTCACATCATTGTTAGCCTCAATCACCAGAGATTTAGGCAGGAGTAAGCCGCTTTGCAAGCAACTCATTCAGCAATTGCCCATCTATAACTGTAATCAAAATCTTTGATTACCAGTTAACATCTGCACCAGAAAATCTAAGAGCTTAATCGTGTAGAAGTTGAGCACTAAACTCGCAGTTAAACGCCTGTAAGCAACTGCTTACGAATTCAAAAATAACCTTAAAACGATTTATAAAGTTCTTCCTTTGCCTTAAGAAAGATCTTGCCAGGATCAAAAATAGATACTTTATGCGATGTATGACTAAAACGACTGTGTCGTGGGCTGCTCAAACTGCACCGGCTAGCGCTGTGGCAGTGGCTGTCTGCTGAGAGTATGAACTAGCGACCCGCGTTGACCGACTGCTGCGGTATCATAGTTCTCCTTCTAGACCGTCTCAACAAGAAGCGATCGAGGCGTTAGCCAGGAATCATCTCGGTGAGTCTCAGCATCAATCTGAGTAACTTCACTCAAGCAGCAACAAAGTCTTGAAAAGCTGATGGCTCCGTTGCTCCCCTGCCCGTGCTTCAAAGCTAGGCTTGATGGTGCAAACCCGTTCAAACGGATGGCAGATGCTTGCAGTCCTCTAAAGAGGACTTCCTGCTGCTAGCCCGCACTTTGAGTGGCGGGGCAGGCGATCACCGAAAGATTTGTCAGCCAACCAGGCAACCTCTCTAAGTGCAACTTATCTGAGATCTTGCACCAGTCTCAACAAGGGGTTGCCAAAGGGGGAGAAACCTGAAA